>CAYQXD010000040.1:0-21127 GCA_964421315.1 uncultured Thiotrichaceae bacterium
TAATTGAATATTGTGTCCCCAAAATTCCCCCAAAATTCCGCAATTATATAGAGTGTATTTGGTAATTTTGTTTTTTTAAGTGAATGCCATTGCCTGACACAGGGGGCTACTCCAAAGAGAGCTGCGGCAACAACTGTGCCTGAAGCTGTGCGCCAGGCAACGTATCGACAATATAGCGGTACAGCCGCTTAGCTTCCTCTTCTTGTGTATTCACCTCAATGATCTTTTTACGCTTAAAGCCAGAGACCTCCTCGGTAATATTTTCTAACGGTTGCATGTGCGCTTGAACATTCAAGCTTAAAAACTCCAATGGACGCTCAGGAAACCCCAATAATACATCGGTCATTTCATCGTACAACGCCTGATCAAAAATTAATTTCAAAATACAGTTCATGTTCTTTTTATTCACCGGTAATGTATTCATCAAAGCTCTCCCACGCTCGGTTGACTTGTTTTAGGCTGGCCAAAGCGTTTATAAATAATCGGTAAAATCAATAACGTTAAAATCGTTGACGTAATTAACCCACCAATGACCACGATCGCTAAAGGACGTTGAATTTCAGAACCTGGCCCTGTGGCAAACACCAAAGGAACTAAGCCCAATCCAGCAATCGAAGCGGTCATTAAAACAGGGCGTAACCGTCTTAAAGCCCCTTCTACCACGACTTCTCCAACTTCCATGCCCTTAGCAAGCAGTTGATTAAAATACGTGAGCATCACCACCCCGTTTAATACCGCAATCCCTAACAGCGCAATAAAACCAACCGATGCGGGTACAGAAAGATATTCACCGGTTATCCACAGGGCGACAATACCCCCAATTAAGGCAAATGGCACGTTCACCAGCACCATCACCGCTTGTGGAATGGATCGAAAGGTAGTGAATAGAATCAAGAAAATCAAAACCAATGCAACCGGCACCACCACGGCCAACTTTTGAGCGGCTCGTTGTTGGTTTTCAAATTTCCCTCCCCATTCAAAATAATAGCCTGCTGGAATCTCTAGCGAAGCGGCTTTTTGTTTGGCTTCTTCCACAAAACCAACCAAATCACGTCCAGACACATTGGCCACCACCACAGAAAAACGCTTACTTTGTTCACGCTTAATCGAAACAGGGCCATCCACTTCTACAGCATTCACCAACTGGCTTAGCATCACAGAGCGTACACCTTCTGCGGTTTCCACGGTAATGGGCTGTTGCAGCATTTCCAGTACAGAAGATTTATACGATTCAGGTGCTCGTATCATTAACGGAATACGTCGAATCCCTTCGTACAATACACCCACTTCCAAGCCATTAATCTGGATACGCAGTATTTTTTCAAATTCATTGATTGTTAAGCCCAAACGCCCCGCCATGTCTTGGTTGACCTTAAGCTGTAAATAACGCAACCCTTCGTTGGTTGAGGTAAACACATCTTCCGCACCCTCAATGGTTTTTACCATTGCAACCATCTTTTTAGCCACCTCATTCAACTCGGCAGGTTTATCACCAAAAATCTTAATAGCCACATCGCCTCGCGCACCCGTTAGCATCTCATCCACTCGCATTTGAATAGGCTGAGTAAAGGCGTAATTAATCCCTGGAAACTGTGTTATCAACACTTGACGAATCTCTTCAATCAACTCCTCCGTACTGCCCATTCGCCATTCATCTTTTGGTTTAAAAATCAAAAACGTATCCGTGTCGTTTAAGCTCATGGGGTCTAAACCAATTTCATCCGATCCCACTCGCGCCACAATACGAATCACTTCTGGAATTTGGTCCATAATGGCTTTTTGAATCCGTAAATCCATTGCATTAGACGCGGCTAAACTAATCGAAGGCGTTTTTTCGACTTGCAAAATAACGGTTCCTTCATCCATTTGAGGAATGAACGTTTTACCCACTTGGGTATACACAAACCCAGCAAAGACCAGTGCCAGAACCGCTGAACCGACAATGATGCGATCGTTTGCTAAACTCCAGTGTAAAACAGGTTTATATAATGCTTCTAATTTACGCACCAGCCATGGCTCCTGATGAGAAACCTTACCTAACAAAAAAGAAGATAACGTTGGAATGACCGTTAATGACAGCAATAATGCACTACCCAAAGCAAAAATAATGGTTAATGCCACTGGAACAAACAGCTTTCCTTCTAACCCTTCTAAAGTTAGCAGAGGTAAAAAGACCGTCATAATAATCAAAATCCCTGAAATAACAGGAACCGATACTTCTTTTAATGCCCGATAAATAATATGCATTTTGGGCAGATGCCCCTGGCTTTTCTTAGCGTCTTTTTCTTGATGCGATACAATATTTTCAACCACCACAACGGCCGCATCCACCAACATACCAATCGCGATGGTTAAGCCACCTAACGACATTAAGTTGGCCGATAACCCAAACCAACGCATTAAAATAAACGTCAGCAATGCAGCTAACGGTAAAATCAACGCAACCGTAACCGCTGCTCTCACATTGCCTAAAAAAACCAACAAAACAATTAAGACCAATACCACTGCTTCCAGCATTACTTTCGACACGCCAAAAATAGCGGTGTTTACTAAATCGCTTCGACTATAAAATGCACTGACCGAAATACCTTTTGGGAAAGCGGGTTCTAATTCAATCAAGCGCGCTTCAATTCCAGAAATCACATCTCGTGCATTAACGCCTTTTAAAGCAATTACCAGGCCCTGAACGACTTCGCTTTCACCATTTTGTGTCACGGCACCATTTCGATACAACGCATCAACCTCCACTTTGGCGAGATCTTTAATGGTAATGGGCACCTCATTTTTATAAACAACGACAACATTTTCAATGTCCGTAAGCGTGTTTAAATTGCCTTGAGTCCGAACCAAAATAGCCTCTTCACCTTGATTTAAACGACCCGCACCATCATTTTGATTATTCTCTTCTAATGCTGTCGTCAACTGCTCCAGAGACACTTGCGCTCCCAGTAACTTTTGATAGTCAGGCTTAACCACAAACGTCTTAACCAACCCGCCCAACATATTCACATCGGCCACACCATCCACTGAGCGCAATGCTGGACGAATCACCCAATCCAATAAATCACGTTTTTGCATGTTATTAAGCGTATCGCCTTCAATGGTAAACATAAACACTTCGCTTAACGGCGTAGACAAAGGTGCCATACCTCCTGTGACACCAACTGGAAGATCCATTCCCCCTAAACGCTCTGCCACCAATTGACGCGCCCAATAAATATCAGTGTCCTCATCAAAATCTAACGTAATATCCGCAATGCCGTATTTAGCCAGCGAACGTAATACACGTTGTTTTGGTAACCCTAATAACTCTTGTTCCAGCGGCGCAATGACTCGTTGCTCCACCTCTTCAGGCGTCATGCCTTGTGCTTTAAAAATCATCTTCACTTGAGTGGGCGACACATCAGGAAAAGCATCAATCGGCATTTTTTGAAACGCCTGCCAGCCCCCAGCCATCAAAGCAAACACAATCAAAAGAACCAACGTTCTTTGCACTAAAAAGAATTGTAAAAACTTAGCTAACATAATCAAATTCCTTGCGCATTACGCATCACTTTCTAAAGACGCTTCAAAAGCAGATTTAATGGCGGTAGAGCCTTTCACAAATACCTTCAATTTATTTGATGGATTCATCTCTGGCTGCTGTAATGAAAAATAAAGCTGATAATTATGAATGTTTTTAACCGTAATCACTTTAGATAGAATAACTTTATCTTCTTTCACAAACACCACCGTCTCGCCCTCAAATTGACTGATGGCATTGGAAGGAATTTGATAGATATTTTGTGCTTGGTTCTCTTCAGATGACATCAAAAAATGTATTTTAAAACGCTGCCCCGGTCGAATACGCTGAGAGACATTATCCACCTCAACATGTACACCCACCGATTGAGTGACCGCATCCACATCGGGGCCAATATGTTCGATCACCCCCAAACCAAGAGAAGGCATCTCCGCTTGCTGTCCTTTTTTAAGGCGGTTTGCAAGCGTGACGGGGACTTTTACTTTAAGCAACATCCGCTGTGTTTCACCCAATGAAAACAACGGTTTGTTTTCCGATACTCGCTCACCTAAACGAATCTTTAAATCAAAAATTTGTCCATCAATCGGCGATACAACATGCAAAACAGAAGACTGAATCTTTTGAGAAGACAATAAATTCTGAATGGCTTGATTAGATAACCCTATTAATCTTAAGGACTTTTTCTGTTGATTTTTTTCAGCTTGCTGCTTATCTACATTTGCCTGTGCTTGTTGCAATTTTTTGGCGGAAGCAACCCCACTTTGACGCAATTTTTTAACTCGATTTAACTCATTCTGAAGCACCTTTAAATCAGAGGACACCGACAACAATTGAGACTGTAACGCCAAAAGGTCAGTACTTTCAATTTCAGCAATCACTTGCCCCTTAGACACAAAACCACGCACCACATTTAAACGTGAGATTTTGCCCGATAACGGCGCGGATAATGTTCGAACCGCATTTGGGTGAAACATCGCTTGTGCAGGAAAACTTTGTGTTGGGTATTGCGCAACCTGCCGTGCTTCTACCACTTGTAAGCCTAAACTTTGATATTGTGCATCCGTTAAGACAAGACCATCCGAATAAACGGGTGAAGACAATAATAACGACACAAAAACACCTGCCATCACACGATTCTTAAACTTTATTTTCTGAAGATGTAACATAAAAAATTTCCTTCTCTAATATTGGGTTGCCACACCGTTAACGGTGGTTAAAATATGCCCTTTTACTTGATTCGAATTAGCAATCGCTTCTTCTAAGCGTACATTGGCTAATTCAAGGTTTAATAAAGAGGCTAGCGCCTCTTTTTGAATCAATAAAAAAGATTGAATGGAAGACTCGCCTAACTGATAGGCTTGCTCCGCTAGTCGTAACGTTTCTTGAGAGATTTGGTTTTGTTTTTGTGCCAATAACTGATTTTTTTCACTCATTGCAATGGCTTGCTCTGCATTTAATACCAACACTTTTAAAGCTTGCTCAGCACGAACTAATTCAGCACGTTGCGCATAAAGTGCTTGTTGCTTTTCTGCCACATTCACACGATTTAAAGGGGCGCTTCCAATTGGAACGGACACCTCAATAAATAAGAACGTATTATATTCTGTGTTGTTTTGGTCATTTTGTGCACCAACTAAAAAACTTGGCCCAGACTTATTCAATGTTTTTTGCTGTGAATATTGCGCCTTAGAAATATCATACGCAGACTGAATCCAACGTAATTTAGGATGCTTTTGAATGCTCCACACTTCTTGAAGCGTCTCTGTCACATCAAGAGGTAACTGTGCTTGCTGTGTCCAAAAATGAAACTCTTTTCGTGCTAGCTCAAACATCCCTTGTTTTTGGGAAACTTGCGACTGTTGTTCCAACACAAATTTTTCAGCCAATAATAGGTCAAGCTGGGGGCTGTCCCCCACGCCTACCCTTTGCTTCACATTTTCTTGAAGATCTAAACTTTTTTGCAGGGCTGTTTCTGCTAAATCAACGGCTATTTTGGCTTTTTTATAGCGCCAAACCAACTGGCGTAACTTACCAGAAGCCAACCAGTTTAAATACAAATTCTGCTCTAAAAGTCGCTTTTGATACGCCTCAGAAACTACTTTCAATGCATCTTGTTGCTTTGGCAACAATAAAGAAAACTCAACACCCAGTGCCCAATTTTGAGTATCAAGATCCCCCGTTAAGGCATCGTTCTCATGCATTACGGTAATGGCCATCGAATCTGACAACCAATTATTAGAAAGAGATTGATTGGCCAAAAACAGCGATTGCAGCCCTTCCGAAATTAAGGCTTCAGGCTGTTGCTGTACCACAGGTACGACTAAAGCAATATAATCTGAAGAAGCAGCCAAGACTGTATTGGCTCCCATGCTTAGTGAAGCGCCTAATAGCCATGCAACCATTTGAGGAACCTTACGCTTAACACTAAGAGAATCAGTAGGCGTATGGCTCTTTGAAAGAGAAATAGAAAAACTGTTTAATTCAGTCATTGTGATCGTCCATTTTAAGTGATTGCATGCATCATACAAAATGAACCTGAATTGAACCTGAAAAAAAGAATTAAATCAAAACCCTAATCCCCCCTCCCCTGTGTCAGTCAATGGCATTCACTTAAAAAACAAAATCACCAAATACACTCTATATAATTGAAATCAATGATATTTTTCTTTCACTAAAAGAAAATAGGGGTCAAAATAGGGGTCAAGTCACTTGCTTCACAATACTGTTCCATCCATTAGTTCATGAACGGCACATCCCTGTGCCACTCACGAACCAAAGGACCGATAAATCAAGAACCTGCATTCTTCCTACAGAATACGCTGAGTAGTTACAAATTTTTTACGTTTTATTTTTTCAAGCCAGAACTTTTCCATAACAAAAACACGGCCGGAATCACCACCAGCGTTAATACGGTTGCACTAACCATACCACCAACCATGGGCGCAGCAATGCGGCGCATGACTTCAGAACCGGTACCACCACCGAGCATAATCGGTAATAAACCAGCAATAATAGCGGCGACTGTCATCATGATAGGGCGCACTCTTAATAACGCACCATCAATAACAGCAGAACGCACTTCTGCAACGGTTAGTTCGACACCCGTTCTTTCTGCCTGTTTTCGATGCTGCTCAAATGCCTGGTTCAAATAAACCAGCATAATGACACCAATTTCTACTGCCACACCCGACAAAGCGATAAAACCCACACCAACGGCTACCGACATATTGTAATCCAGCAGATACAATAACCAGATACCGCCGACCAGGGCTAACGGCAGGGTACCCATGATAATAGCTACCTCGGTCAGATTGCGGAAACTCATGTATAACAGCAGAACAATAATGGCCAGCGTTATTGGCACCACCGTGGTCATACGCTGTACCGCGCGAACCATAAATTCATACTGGCCGGACCAGGAAATCGAATATCCCGGCGGTAATTTAATTTTTTCAATCACCGTTTGTTGTGCATCCTGCACATAGGAACCCAGATCACGGCCTTCGATATCGATATAGATCCAGCCGTTAAGCCGTGCGTTTTCGGTTTTTATCATTCCCGGGCCACTGTCGATGCGAATATCGGCAACTTCTGACAGCGGAATACGTGCACCTGCCGGTGTGACTACAGGCAGGTTTCGCAGTTTTTCCAGTGAATCACGCACATCACGTGGATATCGCACATTAATCGGATATCGCTCAAGCCCTTCTACTGTCATTGCTACACGCATACCACCCAGTGCAGTTTTGACCACTTCCTGGATATCGGCAATATTCAGCGCAAAACGCGCCGCTTCACGGCGTTTGATATCAACCGTAACATAACGCCCACCTGCCACACGTTCAGCATAAACAGAGACCGTACCGGGAACATCATTTAGTACCTGCTCTATCTGCTTGCCGATTTCCTCAATTACCGTCAGGTCAGGTCCCGCAACTTTTATACCCACCGGGGTTTTGATGCCGGTTGCCAGCATATCAATGCGGTTTTTAATCGGCATCACCCAGGCATTGGTCAGCCCCGGAAACTGCACAAGTTCATTCAGTTCTTTTTTGAGCTTGTCCATGGTCATGCCTTCGCGCCACTCACTGCGCGGCTTGAGCAGGATGGTGGTTTCGATCATGGTTAACGGCGCTGGATCAGTGGCAGTTTCCGCGCGACCGACTTTACCGAACACACGTTTTACTTCCGGTACGGTTTTAATCAACTTGTTAGTCTGCTGTAGTAATTGCTGAGCTTTGCCTATCGATATGGCTGGAAACGTACTCGGCATGTATAACAGATCACCTTCATCCAGATCCGGCATGAATTCAGAACCCAGCTGACCAAGCGGCCACAGCCCGATCAGCACCAGCAACAGGGTAACGGCCAAAACTGTTTTGGGGGCATGCAAAACCGCATTGATAAATGGCCGGTAACCTGCAATCAACACCCGGTTTACCGGATTTTTATGTTCTGGAATGACATGACCGCGAATAAAATAACCCATCAATACCGGCACCAGTGTCACCGACAAACCGGCAGCGGCTGCCATGGCAAAGGTTTTGGTATAAGCCAGCGGGGCAAACATGCGCCCTTCCTGCGCTTCCAGGGTAAATACCGGTAAAAAGCTCAGGGTGATTATCAGCAATGAAAAAAACAATGGTGGACCGACCTCCTTCGAGGCTTCTCGTATAATCTGCCAGCGATTTTCGTTGGTGACTTCCGTTTTCTCCATGTGTTTGTGCACGTTTTCGATCATCACAATGGCGGCATCCACCATAGCACCAATAGCAATGGCGATACCGCCCAGTGACATGATGTTGGCATTGATGCCCATGCGTTCCATCACGATAAACGCCACCAGTATACCGACGGGTAATGACAAGACGATGACCAGTGCAGAGCGTAAATGAAAAAGAAACACTGCACACACCAGCGCAACCACGATAAATTCTTCAATCAATTTACCATTTAAGTTGCTAACAGCACGTTTGATTAAATCAGACCGGTCATAGGTTTCAATAATTTCCACCCCGTCGGGTAAGCTTCGCGATAACTCGGCCAGTTTTTCTTTGGCAAGGTTAATGGTGGTTAAGGCATTTTCGCCATAACGCATAACAATAATGCCACCGACAACTTCACCCTCGCCATCGAGTTCTGCTACTCCGCGACGCAACTGTGGGCCAAGGCGAATTTGTGCCACATCTTTTAACAGGATGGGGGTGCCCTGTTCATTCACACCTAAAGGGATATGACGTAAATCATCCAGTTCATCAATGTAACCGGTGGCACGCACCATGTATTCAGCTTCTGCCATTTCAATGACCGAACCACCGGTTTCCTGATTACCACGCTGGATAGCCTGCCGCACTTTTGCCAGTGGCAGGTTGTAGGCACGTAAACTGTTGGGGTCAAGCACCACCTGATATTGTTTCACCATGCCGCCGACGGTGACCACTTCAGAAACACCGGGCACGGTCTGTAATTCGTATTTTAAAAACCAGTCCTGAATGCTACGTAACTGCGACAGGTCATGCCCCCCGCTCCTATCCACCAGTGCGTATTGATAAACCCAGCCGACACCGGTGGCATCCGGGCCTAATTCGGGTTTGGCTGAAGGCGGTAATTTAGCCGTTACCTGACTTAAGTATTCCAGTACCCGTGAGCGCGCCCAGTACAGGTCGGTACCATCTTCAAAAATCACATAAACATAGGAGTCACCAAAAAAGGAATAACCACGCACATTAGTGGCTTTGGGCACTGACAGCATGGCGGTGGTTAACGGATAAGTCACCTGATCTTCCACCACCTGTGGTGCCTGTCCCGGATAGCTGGTTTTGATAATAACCTGCACATCGGACAAATCCGGCAGTGCATCCAGTGGCGTTTGTTTTATCGCATAGATACCCAGCCCGACCAGGATAAAGGTCAGCATCACCACCATGAATCGGTTGTCGATTGACCAGTCAATAATTTTTTCGATCATTGATCCATCTCCTCAGAAGTAGTCTCCATGTCAGCCATCTCCGCTTCTGACATTGAGATCTCACTCATTGCGGCACCGGTCAAACGCGTTAAACTTGCACGCATACTGGCTTCGGAATCAATCAGAAACTGGCCGGACACCACGATGTTTTCTCCGGCCTTCACCCCTTTAAGGATCTCGACATAATTACCGCTCTCGATTCCGGCGACGACTTCACGCGCTTCAAACCTGCCCTCGCCAAGGGCGATAATTACCCGTTCCTCGCGTCCAGTGCGAATTAAGCCTTCCAGCGGAATAACGATAGTATTTTCTTTTGCGCCGCCGAATATTTTCACATTGGCGTACATGTTAGGTTTTAACAGTTCACCGGGATTTTCAAACCGCAGACGAACTTTTAAGGTGCGGGTTTTTGCATCCAGGCTGGGGTAGATATATTCAACCTTACCCTGCCAGGTTTTACCCGGAAGATAAGACAGACTCACTTCGGCTGACTGCCCGACTTCCACCCAGGCAGACTGGCGTTCAAACACTTCGGCCAGCAACCAGACACTAGATAAATCCCCTAGTGTCATCACTTTCATTGACGGTTTGACAAACATGCCCTCACGCACTGGCAGATCAGACACCACCCCGTCCTGTGGTGCATAAATAGCAATGCGTTGTTTGACTTTTCTGGTTTTTTGCAACTGCTTAATCTGCGCGGCTGAGATACCCAGAGCCAACAGCCGTTCTTTTGATGCAGCAATCAGCCCATTGTTGCCGGAGGTTAAGGCGCTGACCAGCTCCTGCTGGGCATTAACCAGTTTGGGCGAATACAACTCAAACAAAAAATCACCCTTCTTAAAACGATCCCCTTCTGACTCGACCGCCAGTTTTTCAATCCAGCCTTCTGTGCGTAGATGAATATGGCTGACTCTGGATTCATCATAACCGACATAACCAACGGTATCGATGCCGCGCCACAATCGGCTCAGTTCAGCCTGCTGCGTTCTAACCCCCAGATTTTGTACCACAGTTGGCGAAATGCTAATACTGCTAGCACTGCCATCAGCGCCTGCATTTTTATCCGCAAACACAGGAATCAAATCCATGCCCATGGGAGATTTTCCCGGTTTATCCCGCCTGTAATTTGCATCCATGGGAGCGACCCAGTATAAAACTTCCTTATCACTGTCAGCGGCATGAGACACTGAAAAAAAAGAAATATTGCTTAAACCCAGGGCAACGATGACACATAAAATAATTTGTACGATTTTTGTGTTGACAGGTGATTTCATTTTGACTCTCCAGTTAGGTACAGCAAACGGGCTTTGGCTCGCGTGCGATCGACACGTACCCGCAGGTCGGCCAGCTTCACATCCAGCTCAGTCATTCTTGAACGCATCAGGGTAGTAAATTCGGTGACGCCACTCTGGTAGGCACGAAGTGAAGCATCCGCATTATTTTTTGCTGAGGCTAACAGTTCGTCACTGTACAATTTTTGACGTTGTCCCAGACGCTTATAAATAGCCCGGTCTTTATCCAGCATGCGTTTTAATATGCGTAATTTATTGTCCAGCTGAAACTGTGCAGCACTGGTTTTTTCAATATTGGCTGATACCTGCTTGTCCTGCCTGTTGGCGGTAAACAGGGGAATATCCAGGGTGACCATGGCTGCCAGCATATCGGCTCGATCACTGCCATTCGGGTTTTCACCAAAACGTTTGCGGTATTCTACAAAGGCGTTCACCCCCGGACGGTAACCCTGTTTTGCTATCGCTACCATGCTGCGACTGGCGTTTACTTTTGCAGCCTGCATGACAATCGCCGGGTGTTTTGTTAGCAATGAATTTATGTCAGTGGTATCGGCTATGTCGGGTAACACAGGGAAGCTATCATCAATGGTCTGATAAGCCAGCTCTCCAAGCCACTGCGCCAGTGACGCGCGATATTCATCCTGCAACCCCAGGGTTTTGACGATGCGGTCATCCAGACGTGAAAGCTCAAGGTCGGCACGTAACACATCCTGCTGTTTCACACGTCCTGCGGCATAGTGTGCTTCGGTTATCTTCAACAGGCTTCTAAACAATGATCGACTGTTATGGATAATTTTTTCTGCCTGCACTTCATAATACAGATTGAGATAAGTTTCACGCAGATCACGAATAATTTTCAGGTTTTCATCGTCCGCCTGTGCCAGTGAAGATTTAGACAGCCAGCGTGACTGCTGCTGTTTATATTCCAGGCTATCGCCTTTTGGGAAGGCCTGTTGCACACCAAGGCGAAGTTGTGTACTCGGTTCCTGAGTGGTACTGAAAGTATCAAGCGGCAGGTTAAACAGTCCAAGACGCAATTGTGGATCCGGTAAAGTATTATCGGCTATCGACTGATCATCGAATGCCCGTGACGATGCCAGGTAGCTTTTTACCATCGGGTCATCAGTTAAAGCCAGCTGCTCAGCCTGCTTTAAATTTAACGCGAAAACATTATGGCTAAACAGTAAAACCAGGCCAGACAGGCTAGCTGCTAACCACGTTTTAGCAAGAGAAGATTTTGATAAAATTGATTGACACATGGCCAACCTCCGTAAAAAAATGGATAGACACCACGTTACATCATCTATAACGGGGCGTGTTTATTTTTTACGAATGCGTTAGCGGAGGCCGTGAAGGCGGACTAAGTGTTCTTAGCAGAAGTGCTGTAGCAGACAGCATTAATTTTTCAGGATTAACAAAATGCGGTGAATAAGATGAAACCTGCATTAGCAGTGAAACCGTCATACCCATATCACAATTACCAGCACAACTACCGGCATCACAACAACAGCATTCATGCTGACTTTGTTGAGACTGGTTAATATGATCAGGAATAAGATCTGGCTGTGACAGTTGCATTTGATGTGTCGAAGCAGTTGCTGACATAGCGGACATATCATCCATATTGCAGTGTGAAGCCTGTTCAGCCAAAACACTACGCATCGGCGCAAACATCAATAAAATGATGAGCACGTAACGTAATACATTGTTTTGTTTAATGTTCACAGAGTAATGAGCTATTTTTTGTTACCAATCAATACTTTAAAGAAGTAAACACTTAGTCCAAAGTAAAAATAAGAAGTTCCTTAAAACTTACGGCTTATCTCGTACCCACGCTGCGTGGAGTGAGAGTAAACTTACAACTGCATTTTAACCAAACGGATGATTCAGTATAATGGTTTCATCTCGTTCTGGCCCAGTTGAAATAATATCCACCGGTACACCAACCATTTCTTCCAGGCGTTTCAGATAATTTCTGGCATTTTGCGGCAGTTCTTCAAGTGTCTTTGCGCCCACTGTTGATTCGCTCCAACCAGGCATTGATTCATACACAGGCTCACATAACTCAATGGCATCAGCACCTAGTGGTGGCATGTGTAAATTTTCACCCTGAAAGTTATAGCTGGTACATATTCTTATGGTTTCTAACCCATCCAGCACGTCTAGTTTGGTGATACATAAACCCGTCAGACTATTAATCTGTGCGGCGCGGCGCAGGGCGACAGCATCAAACCAGCCACAGCGGCGATCACGACCGGTGGTTGCGCCTACTTCACGGCCTACTGTTGCCAGATGTTGCCCGATGCTCGGATCATCCTTATCATCATCAAACAGCTCCGTTGGAAACGGACCGGCACCGACTCGGGTGGTGTAGGCTTTGGTAATGCCTAATATGTAATCTAAATCTTTTGGACCAATGCCGCTACCGGTACAGGCACCGCCCGCTGTGGTATTAGAAGAAGTAACAAAAGGATAGGTGCCCTGGTCTATATCAAGCAATGTCCCCTGCGCACCTTCAAACATAATGCTTTTGCCTTGCTTGCGATATCCGTCAATGATTCCGGGGACATCGGCAATCAATGATAACAATTTGTCGCGGTAAGACAGTACCCCATCAAGTACCGTCTGATAATCCACTTCGTCCTGTTTGAAATAATTTTTAAGTGTGAAGTTGTGATACTCCATAACACCTGCTAGCTTTTCTTTAAATTTTTCCAGATCTTTTAAATCCGCCAGACGAATACCGCGACGTGATACTTTGTCTTCGTAACATGGACCAATGCCGCGTCCGGTGGTACCGATTGCGGCTTTACCTCGTGCGATCTCACGTGCCTGATCAAGTGCGATATGATAAGGCAGAATTAATGGGCAGGCTTCGGAAATACCGATGCGTTCACTGGCGGAAATACCACGTTTTTCAAGCTCGCCCAGTTCTTTGAATAAAGCATCAGGCGATAACACCACGCCGTTACCAATTAAACACATCACATTGTCACGTAATATGCCAGAGGGAATTAAATGTAATACGGTTTTTTCATCACCGATGACTAATGTATGACCGGCATTGTGTCCGCCCTGGAAACGCACGACAGCAGCGGCTCGATCGGTTAATAAATCGACGATTTTGCCTTTACCCTCATCGCCCCATTGGCTTCCAAGTACGACTACATTTCTTGGAGCGGCATTTCTTGCTTGGGCATTTTTTGACATGGTTAAACCTTCAAATTAATTCTTGTTGTTATAACGAAAAAGAAGTTTTATCCATCCTTTGGTTTGTAAACGATACATCCGTGTATCACGACTCCGCAAATACACGCAAATGAACGCAAATAAAAAACAAATATTATGTTTTTATTTGCGTTCATTTGCGTGTATTTGCGGAAAATAATTTTAGTCTTTTACGACCCAATTGCCATCTATCAGGCACAGATTTTTACTACAACCCATTTCTTCTGCATCTCCATTTTGACCAGGAAGCTGCTCGATAACAATACTTCCTGCAGCACGTAATGCGGCGACGATTTGTTGGTCTGCATCTATCGGGGAAAATATTTTTATCGGTAAATCAAACTGCTTTTTCGATAACTGATTTAATACTTTTAAATCAGTACTAAAACCGACTGCTGCTCTGGCACGTCCAAAAACTTTGCCAATATCATCATAGCGACCACCGCGAGCAATTGCCTGGCCTAACTGTGGTACAAAGGTAGCAAACACCACACCGGTTTTATAGTGATAACCGTGTAGCTCAGACAAATCAAAGTGCACTTTGGTTGTCGATAACTGATCACCAAAACGTAGCCACATTAATTCGGCTGTTTTTTCCAGATAATCAATTGCCTGTTTCACCGAATCATCTGCATCAGCCAACACTTCTCTGGCTTTTGACAAAACGCTTTTATCACCGTTAAGTGAATACAGCCCGGACAGCATGGCTTTCACTTTGTCTTCAATATCTAAGGAGTCTAATAAGGTATTAATTTCGGTGACGGCTTTTCGCTGCAACATATCAAATAGCTGGCTTTCAACTTCTTTTGATAAACCAGCCTGTTTAGCCAAACCACGGTAGATATCAACATTACCCAAATCCAGATAGATGTCTTCAATTTCCATAGCGGCAAATGTCTGTAACATCAAACCGATGATTTCAACTTCAGATTCCACGCCGGCATGTCCATACAGTTCTGCACCAAGCTGGAGAGGGCTGCGGCTATCGCCAATGGATTCAGGACGGGTACGTAATACGGTGCCAATGTAACACAGGCGTGTTGGACCATCACGTTGCGGCTGGTCGACATCAAGCTGGTGGGCATCAATACGCGCAACCTGAGGTGTCATGTCAGCACGTAACCCTAATGTTCTACCGGATAGTTGATCGACCAGTTTGAAGGTTTGCAGATCAAGATCGTGCCCTGTGCCGGTAAGCAATGATTCAATAAAATCAATGGTCGGTGGTTTTACCAGTTCATAACCCCAGCTGGCATACAAATCGAGCAACAGTCGACGCATTGCTTCGAACCTTGCGGCCTGCTCAGGCAGAACTTCTTCAATGCCTTCAGGTAAAATCCAGTGTTTTTTTGTTGTCATACTTAAAATCAATTGTGAATTGTGAATTGAAAATTGAGAATTAAGAACCAAAACCCGCACCTATGTTAAATAGCAAACAACAGGCAGTACAACACAGTGTTTTAATTCTCAACTCTCAATTTTCAATTCTCAATTAATAATGTAAAGGATGACTACACCTGCCATCATGCTGGCAAAGCCAAAGCCGCGCAAAACTTTGTCCGATAGTTGCGCAGCCTGTGACATTGCATCGCGCCAGCTTTTCGGGCTTAAAAAAGGCAACATGCCTTCTATCACCAATACCAGTGCGAGTGCAGGAATAATACTATCCCACACCACCTTCCTTAGTTGCTCATTTTGCCCGATGGGTCTTTAAAGTAGCGGAAGTAATCTGAGTCCGGTTGTAACAAGATAATATCATTGGCACTGGAGAAGTTTTTCTTGTATGCCGTTAAGCTACGAGAAAACTTATAAAACTCCCGATCCCGGTTAAATGCTTCAGCATAAATTTCTGTTGCCTGCGCATCACCTTCACCGCGTGTTATTTCAGAATCACGTGAGGCTTCTGCAATTAAAATACTGCTTTGGCGATCAGCATCGGCGCGAACACGTTCTGCCGCTTCATTACCCTTGGAGCGAAAATCCCGTGCTTCACGTTCACGCTCGGCACGCATACGTGCGAAAACAGACTGACTTACTCGTTCTGGGTAATCCACCTTTTTAACGCGCACATCAATCACTTCGATACCCAGAGATTTAGCATGGATGGATGCCGCCTGCGTCACCACACCCATTATCTGTTCACGATCACCCGAAATCACTTCATGAATAGTACGTTTACCAAATTCGTTACGCAGGGCATTATTAATATTCTCATATAATAAACGTCCGGCTGTCAGCTCATCCCCTTGCGTGGTTTTGTAATATTGAACCTCATCTCTGATGCGCCACTTAACGTAAGAGTCAACAATAAGGTCTTTCTTTTCCTGGGTAAGAAAACGTTCTGGTCGCTGGTCAATGGTTAAAATTCGATCATCAAACTTTTTAACGCTGTTTATAAAAGGAATTTTAAAATGCAGCCCTGGTTCAAAACTAGATTTAATAATCTCACCAAACTGAAACTTTAGTGCTTTTTGACGTTCATCAACCGTAAAAACGGAGAACCATAACAATACCGCTGCTATTGGCCCAATAATTTTTAAACTGTTCAGTAGCATTATCGTACTCCTCTTGAACGCAAGCTATCTAATCTGGATTGCTGTTGAGTTTGCATTTCACCACGCTGTTGAATGTTTCTTAAAATATCCGCTGCTGTTTTTTGCTGCTGCGTCGTGCCATCTGTCACTTGTCGCCCCATTAATTTATCCAATGGTAATAGCAACAAATTATTGCCGCCGTCTATATCAACCATTATTTTAGTGCTGTTAGTCAGTACCGACTCTTTCATATCGATATACAGGCGTTGGCGAGTAACCTGAGGGGATTTTTGGTACTCGTTTAACAACTGTTTAAAACGTTCACCTTCACCTTCTGCCCGGGCAACAACTTCACTTCTATAGGCTTCTGCTTCTTCAAGTATACGTGCAGATGCACCGCGTGCTCTTGGAATGACTTCATTGCGATAAGCTTCAGCTTCATTTTTAAAACGAACTTCATCTTCACGTGCCCGCGTTACATCATCAAATGCATCTTTTACTGCTTCCGGTGGTTTAGCTTCTTGAATATTCACGTCAAAAATAGAGATACCCGCCACGTAATAATTAACAATACCCTGAATAATCTCTTCTACCTGTATCGCGATTTCTGCACGACCCTCGGTAATAACATGATCCATTTTACTGCGGCCAATACTTTGACGTAATGCACTTTCTGTTATCTGCAACAAAGAAATATCTGGGCTTCGCACATTAAATAAATATTCTTCTGCGTCTACAATCTGGTATTGAACTGTACCTATAATATCAACAATGTTTTCGTCTTCCGTCAACATGGTTGAATTGATTGGCAGGGTATGAACCCTGGTTACGTCTACTTTTTCAACACGCTCAATCGGTATTGGTAAATGCCAGTGCAAACCAGTCAGCACCGTATCTACATGCGCGCCAAAACGAAGTACTACACCACGCTCAGCTTCTTCAATTTTATAAAAACCGGTAGCCATCCAGAAGGCGAGTAATATTGCAAACACCAAACCGATGCCAAAGCCACTAAAACCACCGCCTGAACGGCCACTTTTGCTGCCGCCTTTGCCACCGAATATACTGCCAAATTTATCCTGCAGGTTTTTAAAGACTTCATCAAGATCAGGTGGCCCCTGATTACCCCTATTTCCTTTATTTCCCCCTCTATTACCCCAGGGGTCTTTGCTACCATTGCCACCGGGTTCATTCCAGGCCATGTCGACCTTATTATTTTGCTTTCGCATATTAAGTTTCCAGCATTCGCTTTTAGTTATAATGAGTCACGGTGTATTTCAGACACCCGAATACGCGCTATTCTACCTGAATATTTGTTTAAAAAAAGCCTTTCGCCACAAAGGACGTAAAGAAACGTAAAAAACACCATGGTGGTTAATTGCACAACATAAATACAATGTTGTGTTATAAGGTAGTAGCACGAAAAAAATCACTGAAGGCTGTCGTTTATACCCCTTATGAAGAGAGTTGCATAAGTATGTAACTGCGAATACTTATGCAATGACTAATACAACAAATTTTTTAACCCAACATTGATTCCAACGGGATCTGTTCACGTGATTCGAACTGGTTTAAATCTCGACGTGATATGCTTATTTGCAAAACAAATTGACCTTGTTCATCAATCGTTTCATTTCGGATAGCACCTATTTCAAATAGCTTCGCTCTAACACGCGCATCAGCCGGTGCTAACAACAGCCTTCCTTCTATCATCTGCTCTCTAAACAGATCAATAAGCACTTGTTCTAGTAAATCTATGCCTTCACCCGACTCCACTGACAGCCAGATGCGTTTCACCTTGCCATTTTCACCAATATCCACTCGTGGTTTTACGCCCGTCAAATCCACTTTATTCATTATCTGAATACAGGGAACCTCAAGGGCATCTATTTGTTCCAGCACCTTTTCTACTTCATGAATATTGGCATCACGATTTTCATCTGCCGAATCAATAATATGCAACAATAATTGCGCCTGTGCTGTTTCCTGTAATGTGGAACGAAAGGCATTAACCAGATCATGCGGTAGATGACGGATAAAACCGACTGTGTCTGCAAGTATGACAGCAACATCTTTCGTTAAATTAACACGCCGTAATGTGGGATCCAGTGTGGCAAATAATTGATCCTGCACATAAACGTCATCATCTGACAATACGTTAAACAGACTGGATTTTCCGGCATTGGTATAACCCACTAACGAGACGGTGGCGATTTCCGCTTTTTGTCGAGACCGTCTGCCCTGCTCACGCTGTTTCCTGACCTTTTCCAACCGTTTATTAATCTGTTTGATACGAAGTCCGAGCAAGCGGCGATCGGTTTCCAGTTGCGTTTCACCGGGACCACGCAGGCCGATACCGCCTTTTTGACGTTCCAGGTGAGTCCAGCCACGTACCAGTCGGGTGGAAAGGTGTTTTAATTGCGCCAACTCGACCTGTAATTTGCCTTCAAAGGAGCGCGCGCGCTGGGCAAAGATATCCAGAATTAAACCAGTGCGATCAAGCACACGGCATTCTATTAAACGTTCCAGATTTCGTTCCTGCGAAGCCGCGAGTTGATGGTTGAACAGCACCAGATCAGCTTCATATTGTTTGACTAATTCGGCAATTTCTTTTGCCTTGCCACTGCCGATAAAATACCGAGGATCTGCACGCTGTCGGCTAGTGGTGGTGATGGTCATTATTTGCGCGCCCGATGACAGCACCAACTCTTTGAATTCGGATAGATTTTCACGATGGACTTCATCGCGTATATCCATGTGGACTAAAATGGCGCGATTGCCACCTGCTACGCGTTCAATGTCTAACATTTAATTTTTTTTATAATCATGTGTTTTCATGCCTCGGCATTTAACTCAGTTCGTTGGGGTGAGGCACGAACCCCAACAAAACGGTACAACTACTACTAATGTTGGGGTTCGTGCCTCACCCCAACCTACATACTCAACAAAAAAATGGTCGCCAATGGCGACCATTTGTTATTGTTCATTTGTTATCATCTGTGCGTTATGGTCTGCGTGATTATACTCACATCACCAATAACTATCCATGGTCGTCAGCTTCAGCATCTTCTTCCACATTCCATTTAACCTGTCGTGATGGAACAACAGTAGAAATAGCATGTTTATAAACCATCTGCGTTACGGTGTTTTTTAGCAGTACCGCAAACTGGTCGAATGATTCGATTTGCCCCTGTAGTTTAATGCCGTTTACCAGGAAAATAGAAACCGGTATTCGTTCCCTTCTCAGCGCATTTAAATAAGGGTCTTGTAAGTGATGCCCTTTTGACATGTTTGATTCCCCAATATTATTGTTATGTATTGTTATTATCTATTATTATCTGAGGTTAAGACCTGTGCAGTTGCTAATCGTTCCAGATTCATAGCAATCACAGATATGGCAAAGCAAAGTTTTGCAACAATGACGCGCCATTCACCTATGATAGTAAAAATTTGAGATTTTTCAGAATTTTCTGAGTATTTAGTGCCATTGGGTCAATAAAATTGCATTCTGCCTCTTTTCGTAGCCAGGTCATCTGACGTTTTGCCAGTTGTGCGGTGGCAATGATGGCTTTCTCTCGCATCTCATCATAAGTATATTCACCTGAAAGATACAACCAAACCTGTCGATAGCCTACTGCGCGAATTGACGGCATGTCTGCATGCAGATCACCACGCTTAAACAAAGCTTCAACTTCTTCAATAAAGCCCTGTTGCAGCATAAGGTCAAAACGTTGTGTTATACGCTTACGCAGTTCTACACGATCAGCAGGCATTAATGCAATTTTGATGCGTCGGTATGGAAAGCGTTGTTTTTGCTGGTTCTTTTTTTGCTCCTGCCAGAATTCCGTTAGCGTTTTACCTGTAGCGTCATAAAGTTCCAGCGCCCTTTTTATCCTTTGCGGATCATTGGGGTGGATGCGCTCAGCAGATACCGGATCAACACTTTTCAGGCGCTCATGCATGGCCAGCATGCCTTTGGTTTTCGCTTCCGACTCAATTGCCTGCTTTACAGAATCAGCAACTTCCGGCATGTTCGCCAAACCTTTTTGCAAGGCATTAAAATACAGCATAGTGCCACCAACCAGTATCGGTGTACGTTGATTTAACACACTTTTTTGCATTAAATTCAATGCATCTTCACGAAACTTCCCTGCAGAATAGACTTCTGCAGGATCAATAATGTCGATTAGATGATGTGGACATTGTTTTAAGGTTTGCTTGTCGGGTTTTGCTGTGCCGATATCCATACCTCGGTAAACCAGTGCTGAATCGACACTGATCAAGTCACATTCTAGCTCATTATAAATAGAAAGTGCCAGATCGGTTTTACCAGTGGCAGTGGGACCCATGATAAATATGGCAATGGGTGAGTCTGTTTGTGCACCTTGCTGGATAATTAAATCATTCATTATTGACTGTAATCAGAGCCAACTACTCTGTCATCTCGACCACAGGGAGAGATCTTATACCACTGTGGATCAAGATCTCTCCCTCTGGTCGAGATGACAACTGCTCGTTTTGGTGCTCACTATTCACTATTCACTATTCACTATTCACTATTCACTATTCACTATTCACT
>CAYQXD010000041.1:0-20614 GCA_964421315.1 uncultured Thiotrichaceae bacterium
TATTCACTATTCACTATTCACTATTCACTATTCACTATTCACTATTCACTATTCACTGCTTTTCCATACCCACCGCCACCAGCCGTCACCATGGTTAACACATCTCCCGGCTTCACCAACAAGCTGCACTTACCCGGCAGCGGTTTACCATTCAAATAATTAGCCGCCTTTGCGCCTGATTCTCCACCGTGCAACCCCCAGGGCGGATGACAACGCCGCTCTGTCAACAACGTGACCTGAGCAGCGGCTAAAAATTCATATTCCCGCAATATGCCTTCACCACCACAATACAAACCTTTACCCGCTGAGTCCTGCCGAATCTGATATTTATTAATGCGCACAGGGTATTTCATTTCCAGTGCTTCAATCGGGGTATTCAAGGTATTGGTCATGTGCGTTTGCACTGCATCAAGGCCATTAGAGACGCGGCTTGCACCCATGCCACCACCGATGGTTTCGTAATAATCCCAGGCGGGTAGATTAGCGTCACCGACATAACCCATGGCAAGATTATTCATGCTGCCGTGACTGGCAGCCGGTATTCGATCGGGCAATGCTTGCGCTAAAGCACCTAATACCACATCAACAATTCGCGTACTGGTCTCAACATTACCGGCTACAACCGCAGCAGGATAACTTGCATTCACTAAACAATTTTTTTCTGCCAGAATTTTTATATTATTAAAACTGCCCGCACAAGCTGGCGTTTGTGCGGGCATTAAACACCGGAAAACATAATACACGGCAGCGGCGGTTACAGATAAAGGACAATTAATGTTGCCCTTCACTTGCTTTGCTGTGCCTGCAAAGTCCACCGTGACGCTTCCCTGCTCAAATTTTACCAAAGCCTTAATGACGATATTGGTATTGCCCTGACCATCATCATCCAGCATGTCGGTGAATGCGTACTCGCCATCTTTGATTTCAGCAAGACTTTTTTTCGCTAAGGTTGCAGCATAACGATTTAATTGCTCAAGACTGCTCAAATAATCCTTGAAACCCATTTTTTCAATCAGCGCAGTCAGCCGCATTAATCCACGACGATTGGCTGCGATTTGAGCAATGAAATCCCCCGATGATTCCTGCTCATTTCGCATATTTTTCATCAAACTGGCGAAGTAGGGTTCATCAAGCTGGTCATTTTTTACCAGTAACGTCGGCTCGATAATCAAACCTTCTTCAGACAAATTAGAGGATAAAGGCATAGATCCCGGCGTTTCGGAGCCAATATCTGCATGATGCGCCCGATTAGCGACAAATCCTGTGATTTCATTATTAATGAATAAGGGCGCGATCAGTGTCACATCCGGCAAATGGGTGCCACCCTTATATGGGTCATTCAGCACAATCATGTCACCCGCCGACCAGCGAATCTCTGCAACCACATCTTTCATGGCAAAAGCCATGCTGCCTAAATGCACCGGAATATGTGCCGCCTGTGCACAAAGCTCACCCTGCGCATTAAATACTGCACAGGAATAATCCAGTCGATCGCGAATATTCGGTGAAAACGCCGACTTTTGCAGCGTTGCCCCCATTTCTCCACAAATCGCGTCAATGCGGTTAGCAAATATACTTAAACGGATCGCATCCACACCTTTCACCCTGAAAATAACATTTAAATAACTATGGAATTACCTGTTTTTATTAACAAAATTCATCTAAACAGGTAAATTAGAGTTGCATTATACACCTGACTGCCCTATCGTAATGCCCAGCAAACGAGTCGTTAACCACGGCCTAAAAACTATTCAAAAGAACGACTATCTTATTAATACACAACAGGAGAACACAATGAACCCACTAATGACAATCAAAGGCACCTTAGCCGTTGGTTTTATCCTCGCTATTGCCGTTGTATTTGGCATGGCCAACGGCATGGAAGGCTTAAAAGGTGCGATGATGATCTGGTTTCACGTCATGGCTGGCGTAATCTGGATCGGCTTACTGTACTACTTCAACTTTGTTCAGGTTCCAGGTGTTGGCGTAGCATTAGCAGATAAAGATGGCCCAGGCCCTGCCGCAATTAATAAATACATCGCACCCAAAGCCCTGTTATGGTTCCGCATGTCGGCTGCCGTTACCTGGATAACCGGTCTTAGCGCATTAGTCACTGTTGGCGGTGGCATGCAAGGCATTCATCTTGCATTTACCTTCAACGATTTCAGCTTCCAGGGTCCCATGGCGATTATCGGTCTGGGCGCATGGTTAGGTACAATCATGCTATTTAACGTATGGGTGCTTATCTGGCCTAATCAGAAGAAAATTCTGGGTCTGGACGGCAAAGAACACGATGCAGGCACCATTGCTTCAGCAAAGAAAACAGCGTTAATGGCTTCGCGCATTAATACCGCACTGTCTATTCCTATGTTGCTTTGCATGGTTGGTTTTGCCCACGGTCTGGCTTAATTCTCTGTTTTTACATGGATGCACAGGATAAACAGGATTTTTATTTTTTTCCTGACCATCCTGTGCATCCATGTAAGTTATTTTTTATAACTATCTGACTCCCTTCCCCCTGGTTCCGTGCACGCGAACCAAACTATTGCTTTACCCTAAAGGTCGAGTATAATCAGCACTTTTAAAGCGGTAGCCATGGCTACCGCTTTTGCTTTTTATGCGGTGTGTTACTACACCATTTACCTTTAGTTAAGATAAAAAAATGACAACTGGAAAAACAACAGCTGGCAATCACCTGATGAAAACCTACGCCCCTCTCGACGTAACATTCGAACGTGGTGAAGGCTCATACCTGTGGGACACCAACAAGCAGCAATATCTTGATGCCTTATCCGGCATTGCAGTTTGCGGATTAGGTCATGCACATCCGGCAATCACAAAAACCATCACTGAGCAGGCAGCAAAGTTATTACACACGTCCAATCTTTACCAGATTGACAAACAACAACATTTAGCCAGTCAACTTTGCGAAATTTCTGGCATGAGCCGTGTGTTTTTCTCTAACTCAGGCGCAGAAGCCAATGAAGCGGCGATTAAAATTGCACGTCTGTTCGGCCATAAAAATAATATAGAAAACCCCAATATTATTGTCATGGAAAATAGTTTTCATGGCAGAACCATGGCAACACTCAGCGCTACCGGCAACCGTAAAGTACAGGCCGGTTTTGAACCACTGGTACAGGGTTTTATTCGCGCCCCCTATAACAACATTGAAGCGATTAAAAATATTGCCGAAAACAATAACAATGTGGTCGCCATTCTGGTCGAACCGATTCAGGGTGAAGGCGGCATTCAGATTCCCGAACAAAACTATTTAAACCAGTTACGTGAGATATGTGACCAGCAAAACTGGCTATTGATGCTGGATGAAATTCAAACCGGCATGGGTCGCACCGGCGAATGGTTTGCTTTCCAGCACAATAAAATACAGCCTGATGTGATGACACTGGCGAAAGCACTGGGCAATGGTGTGCCTATTGGTGCCTGCCTGGCAAATGAAAAAGCCGGCGATGTTTTGCAACCTGGTAGTCATGGTTCCACCTTTGGCGGCAACCCGCTAATGTGCGCAACCGCATCAACTGTTATCGACACCATAAAATCAGAAAATTTAATCACCAGGGCAAAGCAGACGGGCGAGTATCTGCTTAACGGCTTTACAGAAAAGCTGTCACCTGTTGAGGGCATTCGTGACATTCGTGGCTTTGGTTTAATGATTGGCATTGAGCTGGACACCGCTTACTTAAAACACGACTGCACTGAACTGGTAAAACTGGCACTGGAAAAACATTTGCTCATTAATGTAACAGCTGGCAACGTAATTCGTTTATTACCGCCATTAATTATCGACCAGCAACAGGCTGACACCATTATTAATACCGTTACTGAACTGATTCTCAACGTTTTACAGACAAAAGCAGCCGCATAAACCTAATGAACACAACAAATGAACATAACAAATAAACGCCTACGGCATTTTTTAACTCTCACTGATTTGTCTGCGGAAGAATTCAGAAACTTAATTAATCGTGCTATCGAATTAAAAACCATACAGCACAGCGGTGAAATTTTCGAACCGCTAAAAAACAAAGTACTGGCGATGATTTTTGAAAAATCATCCACCCGTACCCGCGTTTCATTTGAGTCCGGCATGGCACAGTTTGGTGGTCATGCCATTTTTCTATCACCTCGCGATACCCAGCTCGGTCGCGGCGAACCCATCGAAGACAGCGCCAGAGTTCTGTCCAGCATGACTGACTGCATAATGGTGAGAACATTTGCACACGAAAAAGCAGAGTTATTAGCAAAATATTCTTCCGTACCTGTCATCAATGGTCTAACTGATGACGTACACCCCTGCCAGCTACTCGCCGACATGCAAACTTATTTTGAACAGCGTGGCGAGATAAAGGGAAAAACCGTCACCTGGGTTGGTGATGGCAACAATATGTGCCACTCTTATATGCATGCAGCAAAACTGCTCGACTTTAAATTAAACATTGCCTGCCCTGAAGGTTTTGAACCTCAACAAAAATTTATAAACGAAACCCGTGACTTTATCGAAATCACACAAGATGTTTCTGCGGCTTGCGCCAACAGCGATTTAATCGTCACCGATGTATGGGCCAGCATGGGCCAGGAAGAAGAACAAAAAATTCGTGAACGTGCCTTTCGCAACTACCAGGTCACGACCGAACTAATGAAGAGTGCAAAGGAAGATGCCTTATTTATGCACTGTCTGCCTGCACATCGCGGCGAAGAAGTCAGTAGCGATGTTATCGATGGCAAACAAAGCGTGGTTTGGGATGAAGCTGAAAACCGCCTGCACGCACAAAAAGCCTTACTTGAATTCTTGCTGGTTGAAGCCTAATCCATACATAGGATTAAGGTAGAATAAAAAGAACATCAACACCAACCATAGATGTTCAGAGTTTTTTAATGTCATGCATAAAAAACAAAATTACCTTACCATTATTTTGTTTATCGCCCAGATTTCACAGAATAGTTTTGCCGATAATGCCGAGCAAAACAGCAGTAAGCAGTGGCATACGGATGAGCCAATTACGAACCTAAGGGCAGCTAAATTAGCCTCTTGCTCCGCTCAATATACCACTGTAATAAACCATACGCCACCACGCACCTTCGCCTTCGATAACAAACTAAACACAGAAATCAGTGCCCATAAAGCACATATTGGAACACATATTGGTGCAGACAGATCAATAACCCTTGAGGGCAATGTCATTATCGAGCGCGACTTACTACGCATTGCCACAGACCACGCAAGTTACAATAAACAACGCGATGAATTACGCCTTATCGGCAACGTGCATATTGATTCAATAAACATGGCTTTGAGTGCAGCTGACGGCATCGTCAACATAAACACTGACAGCGAACAGCACAACACACAGGGTGAGTTTAACAAAGTAAAGTTTATTATTGCGAACAGTAAAATGAAAGGCAAAGCCGAAACTATTCACCTCTCCGGACAAGTAAATAACAATCAAATATCAACCTTATACCATGCTGGCATAACAAGCTGTAACCTGATGGACCCCGACTGGCTCATTAGTGCCGATGAAATTCGACTGGATCATGTCGATGAATACGGCAGCGCAGATGATGTCGTTATCCGCTTTAAAGGCATCCCTTTTTTATATACGCCTTACATAGAATTCCCCACCAGCGACAAACGCCGCAGTGGTTTGTTATTCCCCGAGATTGGCTCATCATCGTCCAGAGGCGTTGAAATCGCTGTGCCGTGGTACTGGAACATTGCACCCAACCACGACGCGGTTATCACACCGCGAAACATGGTGAAAAGAGGACTGGAACTGAGTGGAGAATATCGTTTTTTAACACAATCAAGCAATGGTGAATTAAAAGCCGCTTACCTGCCCGATGATAACATTACACAGGAAGATCGATATCAACTACGCTACCAGCAGCACACCCGTTTTCTACCCAATTTATTGCTCGATATTGATTTTCAGGAACTATCTGATGCAGATTATTTTAATGATTTCTCCAATAACCTGGGCAGCACCAGTCAAACCCATTTATTTCGCAACGCCACCTTGGCTTACGATTTAAATAACTGGCGCATACGAGCACTGGTACAGGACATAAAAACCATTGATACAAGCACTCCGATAAGCTCTCGCCCTTATGAACGCCTCCCACAATTAACTTTTAATGGCGACACGGAAATAACAAGTGGACCTTTACTTTTCACCCTTGATTCAGAATTTGTCGACTTTGCCCATGAAGACGATACTAAAATTACTGGTAGCCGTTTCACCCTACGCCCTGGCTTACGCCTGCCACTTAGCGGCACAGCCTGGTTTATCGAACCGGCAATTAAATTTAGTCACACGCAATATAATGTTGGCATTGAGGGCAATGCCACTACGCCAGGCACATCACAAAGCGTAAAAAATCGAAATCTACCTATGAGCAGTATTGATGCCGGGCTATTTTTTGAACGTTATTTTGATAATGGTTATGTGCAAACACTTGAACCAAGATTATATTATTTGAACGTACCCTTTGAAGACCAGAGCAGCACACCCATATTTGATACCAGCACCCCCGAATTCAGTGTTGCGCAATTATTTCGTGACAACCAATTCGTAGGTGGCGACCGCATCGGTGACGCTAACCAACTGACCTTTTCTTTAACCAGCCGAATTATAAACCCCAATACTGGAAATGAGTTTCTGCGTGCCAGTATCGGACAAATATTTTATTTTAAAGACAGACAGGTATCATTGAACAACACTACAGATACAAGCAGCATAGACACATCGAAACAGTCTGATATTATTGCCGAACTCGACACTAACTGGGGACACTGGCAAAGTAATATTGACCTACAATGGGACACGACAAATAATGAACTATCCAAAGAAAATTATTTCTTACATTACAGGTCGGATGCCAGACATTTATTTAATATGGGTTACCGCAAGCGCCTGCTTAAAAACAGCAGTAGCAGGGACATTGAACAAACAGACACATCGTTTGTTTACGCAATAAATCGCGAATACAGTGTTATAGCACGCTGGAATTATTCGTTAAAAGACAAAAAGCATATCGATGCCATTGCCGGTTTGGCTTATGACAGCTGTTGCTGGTCAATCCAGCTTTTAGCACAACGCAGATTAAAAAACACCACAGGCAGCACTACTACAGATGACGATGACTACGACAACTCTATACTGGTACAATTTATATTCAAAGGACTAGGCAGCTTATCTGGCAGCACCGCCAGAACCACTTTGGAACAATCCATTTATAGTTATACCGATATTTTTCAATAATAAAATCATGAATACTAAAATTATTATTTATATAGCTCTTGCGCTTATTCTAATCACTAATCATGTCCACGCCAGTTTAAAGCCACTGGATCATGTCGTTGTCGTGGTAAATAATGATGTTATCACCAACACCATGCTGAAAAACCGTGTTACTGATTTCAAAAAACAACTGGAGCTTAGCCAGTTATCACGAATAGACCCCGAAACTTTAAAAAAACAGGTTCTGGAAAGAATGATTCGCGACACTATTCAATTACAACAGGCAAAACAATTTGGCATTACTGTCGATGACTTAATGCTAAATCGCATGCTTGAACAGTTGGCGAAAAGCAACAACATGTCACTTGAAATCTTTCGTGACACCATTGAGAAAGAAGGATTGAATTACACTCGTTTTCGTGAACAAACACGCGATGAGATAATAATCCAGCAACTGCAGCAACGAATTGTTGCCAGTAAAATCAGCGTATCTGACCAGGAGGTTCAACAATACATTGAACAAAATGAAGCACAGGACTCTTCTAACATTAGCTACCACTTACGGCATATCTTAATTGCAACACCAGAAACGGCAAAACCAGAGGATATAAAAAAAGCTTCACTAAAAGCCGAGTCTGTCTATAAAAAAATACAACATGGCGCTCAATTTGAAGATTTAGCGATAAAAGAATCCAGTGGCCGAAATGCATTAAAAGGCGGCGACCTGGGTGAGCGTAAAGCAAATGAATTACCACAATTATTTGTTGACGCAGTTAAAAATCTAAACCCTGGAGAAACATCTAAACCAGTAAAAAGCGCCAGTGGATTTCACCTGCTGCAATTAATTAGCAGCTCAAACGAGCAACTTATGGTCAGACAGATTCATGTCCGCCATATATTAATACGACCAGGTATTGAAATTAATGATGAACAGGCAAGAGACACCTTGTTGAACTTAAAACAGAAAATCGAACAGGGTAAAAGTTTTGCCGAACTTGCCAGCGAATATTCAGAAGATCCCGGCTCAAAAATAAAAGGCGGCGACCTTGGCTGGGCAGGCCCCGGTGATTTTGCTCCTACATTTGCCTCTACATTTGAAGCGGTAGCCAATAGCTTATCAAAAGGGCAAATATCAGAGCCTTTTAAAACCCCATTTGGCTGGCACATAGTTGAAGTCATGGAGTATCGCGATTTTGACCAGTCTAAAAGCAACAAAGAAAATCAGGTGCGAAAGGCTATTCAAACAAGAAAAACTGACGAAGAATTACGCCTCTGGCTGCGCCGTATTCGTGATGAGGCTTATGTTGAGTATATTGTTCAGTAAGCCGGTAGTTAATTCCCCCACTGAAAACATAAAAGTTTTTAACGCATATTCACATAAGAACGTGATTACGAGAGCTTTGCATGAGCAGTGGCACATGAATATGGCGCATAAGAACCAGCAGCACATCCTTGTGCCACTGCTCATGAAAAGCTCTAATTAATAAGCTATAAATACTCACAAGTAAAACACAATGGCGTTTGCTGCCACTAAAAAATAATTCCAGATGCCAAGAAAAAATCTGTCCACTTCACCTGCCAGCCTAAACAAGTCGAATAATTTACACAAACGTCTGCAACGAAATGTAGTGGCTGGGCTAGTTATAACCAGCCTGGTAATTGGTCTCATTTCTAGCATTCTGCTCTATCGGTCGCAGGCTGAACAACTGAAAACAGAACTTTTGTTTAAGATGGAACTGCAGGCAGTGGTAATAGAGTCAGAGATAACTCGACTGAAGAACCTCACTACCCAGATCACCAGCCGCAGCCGTATACGGCAGGAGCTGGAAAAATACCTGCGCAACGAAGTCAGTCTACATTCATTAAACAGTTTTTCCAGCTCCAGGCTCGCCGATGCCATGAATATAGCACCAGGTATGGTCGGTATCAGTCGACTGGATAGCAAAGGCATTCTGCTCATTCAAGTCGGCGCCCCCGCCCCAAAACAACTTTGGCCGGAAGCCTTCCTTAGCGATACGGTTCAGCTCGGCAACCCGCAGCAAGTAGATGGGCGGCAGTTATTGGTAATCAGCGCACCCATTATTAATCGCAAGGGTAGAAAAGTAGGCATTGATCTGGTCACTTTTAATATCCAGCCTATCATCACTACCATCCAGAAATTTGCCCACCACCAACAAGCTGGTGCTAATGCGGGTATCGCAATACCAACGCCAGAAGGTGTGATCACCCTTTTTCGTTCAAGCACAAATCTCGACCCTAACATCGAACATCTGATCAATGAAGAAATGAAAACGATTATGCAGGGGAATAATAAGGGACAGCATCTGGTCAGCAGCGACCAAAAATCCACTATTATGATGCATCAAAAAATAGGGGATACTGGCTGGCTATACTTTTTTATTGAAAACACCGATAACTTTTTTGCCCCTGCCAGAACTTATGCTGCCTATATTGGCTTCTCCATATTAATCCTGACCTTAGCCGGCATTATTCTGACCTTATTTCTTATCTGCCCGCTGTCAGGCCGCATCTCGGACGAAACCAGCACCATACGTCGATTACTACAGGAACACGATAAACTTCTGAACAAGGTTCAACTAAGCGAAACACGCCTGGAAGAACAGGTGACGGTTCGCACCAGAGAACTCGAAGATCTGACTCACTATAACCGTACGCTGTTTGAAACTTCGCCTATCGGCCTGGCATTGTCAGACACATCTGGAAAATTGATAGACATTAATCCTGCCTTTCTAAAAATCATCGGTTATACCGAGACAGAAGCCAAAGCACTGTCTTTTTGGGCTATTACACCGGTTGATTATGCACATCAGGAACAATTACTACTGGATTCACTCAAAGAAACCGGGTGTTATGGCCCCTATAAAAAAGAATATATACACAAGGATGGGCATCGTATTCCCGTACAGCTTACTGGTCGATTTATCGAGCAGGGTGGGTTGTCCTATATCTGGTCTTCAGTCGAAGACATCACTGAACGCAAAGCAACTGAAATTACACTGACTGAGGCTAAACAAAAGGCAGAAGCCGCCGCCCAGGCAAAATCAGATTTCCTCGCCAACATGAGTCATGAAATCCGCACTCCTCTTAATGCTGTGCTGGGTTTAGCCCGAATGGGCAAGCGTGGCACATCACCTGAAAAGGCTCTGGAAATCTTCGAACTGATATCTGACTCCGGTCAAAACCTGTTCCGCGTGGTCAACGATATACTCGATTTTTCTAAAATAGAAGCCGGTAAATTAACCATGGAGAACCGGTCATTCAACCTGCTTTCCACTTTAAAAAATACTACTAATCTGGTCAAACACCAGATAGAGGATAAAGGCCTGGCATTTGAACTGGACTTTGCCGGCAATTTACCCGAATGGGTAAAAGGCGATGCCCTGCGACTAGAGCAAATTCTGCTAAATCTATTGTCTAATGCAATCAAATTTACCGAAAAAGGAGAAATCAGGCTTCGTGTGCTAAATTTTGATCATAGTATACAGTTCCAGGTGTCTGATACCGGCATCGGCATGACCGAGACGCAATTAACACAGTTGTTCCAGCCATTTGAACAGGCCGATAGTTCAACCACACGCCGCTATGGTGGCACCGGCCTTGGTCTTTCCATCAGTTTCAGTCTGGCACTTATGATGGGCGGCGAGCTCCAGGCAAAAAGTCATTTAGGCACAGGCAGTGAATTTATTTTGAAGCTGAATCTTAAACCGGCAACAGCCATCATTGACTCCCCCTTGAAGAGCGTATCCAGCAGCGAGCAAGATCTACAAGGCATTAACATACTGGTCGCTGAAGATATAGAGGTCAACCGCCTGGTACTGGATGACATGCTGATTCAGGAGGGCGCACATGTCTCCTTTGCCAAAAACGGGCAACAGGTACTGGATCTGTTAGAAAAACAGGGCGCCAACACCTTTGATATTGTGCTTATGGATATCCAGATGCCGGTTATGGATGGCCACGAAGCAACACAGCGTTTACTCAAAATTGCGCCTGCTTTGCCCGTTATAGGCTTAACAGCACGCGCGCTGGCTGCTGAAAAAGAACGATGCCTCGCTAGCGGTATGGTCGATCATATTACCAAACCTGTGGATAGTGATAAGTTGGTCATTGCTATTTTGAAGCATGTTTCAACAAGTAACCAGTCACCGGGATTAGATAAAAACAAATTATCTATCAAAGCCAATAATAGGAAAAATAACCAGCAGTTACCGTTAGAGGCAGATACAGTAATTGACTGGCCCGCATTGCAAATACGCTATCAGGGGCGTGATGCTCTGATCAAAAAATTAATGACCACAACTCTGCGCACTCACCATGAAACACCCGAAAAAATACGCCAGGCTGTGTTTGATAAAGATATCGAGACCCTGCATTTAACTTCACACAGTCTAAAGGGAATGGCCGGTTTTCTGGAAGCAGCTGCACTGCAAAAACTGGCAGCATACACGGAAGAACAAATGCAGGAGGGTAATACCGAAAACATTCAAATTGGGTTTAAACTAGCAGATGCTATGGATAAATTACTTGCCACCCTATCTGATATAATCGCTTGATTGTCATACCACATCGAAGCAAAAGACAGCATGAACAACCTAACGATTCACCGGGCAAGAAAACGGTTTGGTCAAAATTTTCTGGTTGATACCTCAGTCATCAATCAAATTGTTGATAGTATTCATCCACAGCATGATGATTTGATGATTGAAATTGGCCCCGGTCTGGGGGCGATGACAAAACCACTGTTATCCCGACTGGATAAACTAAATGTCATTGAACTGGATCGCGACATCATCCCAAAACTGATTAAAAACTGTGCATTTTCAGATGCTTCAAATAAAGACAAACTCATTATTCATGAAAACGATGTTCTAAAATTCAATTTTTCAGCATTTCACATACAGCAAAACACGCAACAAAACCCAATCAAAAAACTGCGTATCGTTGGCAACCTGCCGTATAACATTTCAACCCCGGTATTATTTCTGCTACTAAAAAGTCGAAAGATCATTCAGGACATGCATTTTATGTTACAAAAAGAGGTCGTTGACCGTATTGTGGCAACTCCCGGCATTAAAAATTACGGGCGACTAAGTGTTATGCTGCAAACATATTGCACCACACAGGCTTTGTTTGAAGTTCCTCCTTACGCTTTTCAACCCGCACCCAAAGTTGATTCTGCTATCCTGCGTTTGCAGCCCCGCTTACAGTTTGATCAACAAGTCAGTGATTTTAGCCAATATGAAAAACTGGTCAGACAGGCCTTTTCACAACGCCGCAAAACATTAAAAAACACCCTGAAAAACAGCTGCTCAGTACAGCAGATTGAGCAAGCAGGTCTATCACCATCCTGTCGTGCCGAAGAACTATCAGTTGCTGATTTTGTTGCGCTTTATAAAGTCATTACTGCCTAAAGGATAACAACTGCTCATAGGTTCGTAGGGTGGATAAGCGGTAGCGCATCCACCATTAGCACTTTTTTTTGGTGGATGCGCTACCGCTTATCCACCCTACGAACTAATGATATAATAAGTCTGTATTCAAACTATCAAGCATGGTGGAGAATTATATGAACAAAATAGATATTAAAGTTCAGCCTGCTTACATCGCTGAACAGTCAGACCCAACAAATAATCATTATGTGTTTTCATATACGGTTACCATCCGTAACAAAGGCTCTGTACCTGCAAAATTATTGACCCGTCACTGGATTATCACTGACGGCGATGGACTTGTTCAAGAAGTCAAAGGTGCCGGTGTAATAGGTGAACAACCCCATTTAAAACCAGGAGAGGGTTTTCAGTACACATCAGGTACCTTTATGAACACGCCTTTTGGCACTATGCATGGCAGTTATCAGATGCTTGCCGACTCAGGTGAAAAGTTTAATGCAGAAATTCCGGTATTTCAACTGACTGCACCAAACACTCTACACTAACAGTGTGCGACACTAGAAAAAAGACTTTTTTAGCGCTTCAACCCCATCATGGCATTAAAACACAGCTACACTCTGTTAGCCCCCTTCTACGATGCGCTTGTTTCTGGCCCTTTAGATGCATATCGTTTAAAAAGCCTTTTACGCATCAAAGATTCTAAACATAAAAATATTCTCATTAATGGTATCGGTAGCGGTCTGGACATACCATACCTTCCCATTGACGCTAGTTACATAGGCACTGACATTACTCCTGCCATGTTACAACGTGCAAAGAATCGTGCCGAAAAAAACACATCCGGCACAACTCTCGATATTAGCTTTCAGCTGGCTGATAGCCAGGCTTTACCTTTTGAGGATAATTATTTTGATGCTATTGTTATGCATTTAATACTTGCAGTGGTACCTCAACCTGAACTTGCCTTACAGGAAGCATGTCGAGTGTTAAAACCTGGCGGTAAAATATATATCTTCGATAAATTCCTCAAACCTGGTCAGTTAGCTATAGTCAGGCGTTTGCTCAACATAGTAATTCGACATATTGCAACACGCACAGATGTTGTCTTTGAAGAGGTGTTAAGTAGCTGCCCTCAACTCAAAATCATTCACAATAACCCTGCACTTGCTAAAGGCTGGTTCCGGCTGATAGAGTTGGAAAAGTTGTAGGTTATAAGTTATTACTTATTACCTAAAATTTAGTAACTACTCAGCATATTAGGTAAATAGTCTGTAGCTGTTTAGGGGTACAACTGAAGAGTCCGTAGGTATTTAAAAATTTAGCTAGATAAAAAAAGTTGAAGCATCCCCTAACAGACTAAACCCCTACAGACTAAACCCCAACAAAAATCAATAACCTGCATTCTTCTTACAGAATACGCTGAGTAGTTACAAAACTTAAAACTTTTCCAGGAGAGTAGTTTATGGCGACATACGCCATTGGTGATGTGCAAGGATGTTTCGATGAGCTAAAAGCACTCTTAATCCAGATAAATTTTAATTCTGACCGTGATCAACTCTGGTTTTGCGGTGACCTGGTTAATCGCGGACCAAAATCGCTGGAAACGCTGCGTTTTATAAAATCCCTCGAAAACAACGCCATTTCTGTTTTAGGCAACCACGACCTGCACCTGTTAGCAACCGCCTTTAATCATAAAAAACCCGGCAAAAAAGATACCGTTGATGAACTGTTGCAGGCTAACGATTCACTGGAGTTATTTAACTGGTTACGTCATCAACCAATGGCACACCACAATGACAAAAATAATATTACGCTATTGCATGCTGGCATCCATCCACACTGGAGTATCAAAAAAATGCTAAAACTGGCAAATGAAGTAGAAAATATTTTACGAAGTAATCAACATATAAATTTTTATAAACACATGTATGGCGACAAGCCTTCACTGTGGGACAATGAATTATCTGGTTGGTCACGATACCGCTATATCACCAATACGCTGACCAGGCTGCGTTATTGTGACAAAAAGGGAAAAGCCGCATTACAGGCTAAAGGCGCACCTGGCAGCCAGGCAAAAAATTTATACCCGTGGTATGAAGTACCGGGGCGAGCGTCCCAACATGACACCATTATTTTCGGTCACTGGTCTACACTACCGCACGCGGGTATTAAATGTATTAATAACACCTATGCTATTGATTCTGGGTGTTTATGGGGAGGGTTTTTAACCGCGATGAGAATTGATGAAAAACCTTTTGTATACACACGTCTTAACTGCCCCGGCGCTCAAAAACCGCCGACTAAATATTTGAGAACAGTCCTAAGTCTTAAATAAAAAAAAAGAGTACCTAACATCTAGTCAGGTACTCTTTATCAGGAGTCTGCAAATCTATTGCACATACTGTGACCGGCAACATTATCTGGAGTTCAATATTATTTAATAATTTTTCCCAGTCACCGTCTCGCCAACCTTTTCCAGGGTAACGAAGCGGCAGTCATAAACATTTTTTTCATCTGCCTGGCGAATCACCGATTCTTTTTCTACCCATAGGTTTTTATCAATTTCGGGAAACCAGGCATCACCCTCAAATTCAGCATCAACATAAGTAATGTACAAACGATCAACAGACCTAAGCAGCATTTCATAAATAGAGCTACCACCAATGATCATCACTTCTTCTGCGTCAGACGCTTCAGCAAGTGCTTCATTAATGTTACTAACACATACAACACCTTCATATCGAATATCTGACTTTCTAGTTAAGACAATATTCTTACGACTGGGTAAAGGTTTACCAATAGATTCAAAAGTTTTACGTCCCATGATGATTGGCTTACCCATGGTAACGGACTTAAAGTGTGCAAAATCAGCCGGCAGATGCCAGGGCAGCTGATTTTTATTACCAATAAGATGGTTACGATCCATTGCCGCAATAATTGAGATAATCATGAACTGTCAATAAAAAGAATTAGCCGCGAAGGTAGCTCCTGCGCTCCATGCGCCCGCGACATTAGTGCATCCATGCACGTCAACGCAAAAGACGCGAATGTTTAGATTTTTCCTTTTCGAGAAAATATATGTGCTTTTTTTGCGCTTTTTGCGTACTTTGCGGCATAAAAAATTAAACAGCCACAGTCGCTTTGATATGTGGATGCGCTTCATATCCAACCAGCTCAAAATCTTCAAACTTAAAATCAAAGATCGATTTAACCTCAGGATTAATCTTCATTACCGGTTGCGGGAAAGGTTGTCGACTTAATTGCAGATCTACCTGTTGCATATGGTTTGAATACAAATGTGCATCACCTAAAGTATGAATAAAATCACCTGGCTTTAGATCACAAACCTGAGCCACCATCATGGTAAGCAAGGCATAGGAGGCAATATTAAATGGCACGCCAAGGAATATGTCAGCACTTCTTTGATATAACTGACAGGACAGTTTGCCATCCGCCACATAAAACTGAAACATCATGTGGCATGGCGGCAATGCCATATTATCTATTTCGCCCACATTCCAGGCACTGACAATCATACGGCGAGAATCTGGTGTGTTTTTTATTTGCTCAATGACCTGACTTATCTGATCAATATGTGTGCCATTGGCTGCCGGCCATGAACGCCACTGACTTCCGTAAACCGGTCCAAGGTTACCTTCTTCATCAGCCCACTCATTCCAGATGCGTACACCATTATCCTGTAAATATTTGATGTTAGTTTCACCGCTTAAAAACCAGAGCAGCTCGTGAATGATTGATTTTAGGTGACATTTTTTGGTCGTCACCAGTGGGAAGCCCTCACTCAAATCAAAACGCATTTGATAGCCAAATACTGACAAGGTACCAGTACCGGTTCTGTCTTCTTTTTTTGTGCCAGCATCTCGTACATGGCGCATTAAGTCGTGATATTGCTTCATTTTTTTGTAACTACTCAGCTAGCCCCTGAAAACCGCCAGTTCAGCGTAAAAAAATGGTCATTTACATGTGTAAACTCACATTTATGACCATGGATGGCCAGTATATAGAAAATGCAGGAGCAATTTTCTTATTTCGCCTTGATCTGACGATTTTCAGGGGCAATCTGAGCAGTTACTACCCTCTATAATTGGCTACTAGCAGATTAATTATCATTTTTTTACTTTCTTGCATCAGTTACAAATTTACCTTTTCTGCCTTTTTTATGGGCAATGTAAAAAACAGCCAGTCCAAATATTATCATTGGTAACGATAATATCTGACCCATAGTTAACCATTCAAAAGCAATAAAACCTAAATGTGAATCCGGTGTTCTGAAAAATTCAGTGGTAAAACGGAAAGTGCCATAACAGAACATAAATACTGCGGATATCGCCATCAATGGTCGCGGCTTTGACGAGTACCACCACAAGATTAAAAACAACAACAAACCTTCTGTTAACGCCTGATAAAGAGAGGATGGGTGGCGAGCAATGTGATCACCGTAGTCAAAAGCCCAGGGCATAATCGTTTCCATTGGTCTGCCCCATAATTCAACATTAATGAAGTTGCCCATGCGCCCCGCACCCAGACCAATTGGCACCCAGGGTGCAATAAAATCTGATACCTGGAAAAATGTCATACCATTTTTGCGAGCAAATACATAAAGCGCAATAAATACACCCAACATACCACCATGAAATGACATACCGCCCTGCCAGATATAAAAAATTGAAATCGGATTGTCAATAAAAGACGAGAAGCTATAAAACAGGGTATAGCCAAGACGAGCACCAAGAATAACCCCCATGGCACCGTAGAAAATCACGTCTTCCACCTGTTTGCGCGTCCAGTTGATGTCTACTCGTTTTGTACGCTGTACACCATAAAACCAGGCACCAATAAAACCAACAAGGTACATTAAGCCATACCAATGAATTTTTAGTGTGCCTATGGAAAGTGCGACGGGGTCAATATTCGGGTAAGTAATCATGGTTAGTAATACTAACAGAAGCGCTTATGGTGATGTGATTGTGCGCCATAAAAACCAGCCTTAATTAGTCTAACTCTTGCTACAGATTGTAGATTTTATAAACATTTACAAACCATTAAAGAAAATAAAACCGTTGTCGATAGACAGATAGCAATCAACATCATTTTGTTTCCTAAAAACATAAATCTAACTTAGAGGTATATAACCATGAAAAAAGTAACTTTAAATATTTGATAGTATCAGTGCTGAGTGTATTTTTAATGAATTGTAGCTCTGATAGCAATAATGAATTTGAAAGAATGTCTTATAATGGGGCAGGCTCGATATGGAACATTGACTTTACTAGTAACACTCAATTTGCTGTTACATATACACCATCTGGTAGCACTCCTGGCGCCATGATCATAAATGGTACATATGTACCATTGCCCTCTGGGCTTGTAGAGTTAACAGTAGGAACTGTAGAACCTCCTAGTCATCCAGACGCACCCCCAATAGGTGCCGTTGATTATGGTTTAGAAATTGATGGTTATGCGTTTTTTCTACAACCTGTTTCTTCGCAAAACGAAGTAATCACTATGGTGCAAGCTGGTAGTTGCCCAACTAGCTCTTTTACAAGCAACTGGACAACTGCTAAAAACCAGGTAACTAACACAGTGACTGGAGCAGTTACACCGATAGATGTTAGTGCAAACGATGATGCTATATTTGGCACGTTTGCATGGGATAGCGCAACCAATATTGCCACCTTGCCAGGTAACTATACTTTAGCTAGCCCAACAACAATCATGACTGATCAACTTGAAATTACGATGAATTGCACGGATGGTATTTCTAATTTTACTACTTCTGATGGTGGTGCTGGAAAAATGTTTTTAACAACGGGAGGCGGTGCTATTGTACATGTACAAGAAAATAACTCTCTGAACGACACAACTGACGATCTCGTCATAACTGCATTTCCGACTGAACAGCTAATGGATATTAACAATATCGATGGGGTCTATACTGGTATATTTGCTGATAATGATCCAAACTCACAAAACCCTGTGCAATTTTTTACAGCCACATGTACAAATGGTGATTGTCCTGCATCAATAATTAATCCTGCAACTGGTGTCATAACTAGTAGTGGCGCTACTATAAATTTAACTGGTACAGTTAACGATCCCAGCGAAGGCTTTATCAACGGGACGCTTGACGCTGGTGCTAACTCTGGCAATATTAGCTGCATGGTTGATACCAATGCTAACAACACAGGAAAAACTCTAATAAATTGTTCAGGACAACTCCCAGACAATAACACCATGTTATTTAATATCACAATGGCGTCTCAGTGATGACTGAAATGAGAAGCATCGACCTGTACCATTTTCTTGTGTGTGCTTAGTAGTTACCTTTTTAAAGAACGCTTGAAATATCTGATAAATTTTAGACTTGGTTAAACGATGGGAACAGTAAAGGAGCAAAAAAAAGCCCCAGTTGATATCAACTGGGGCTTTTGGTATTAAAGCCTGGCAGTGCCCTACTCTCACAAAAAAATGTCGAAATGTCGGGGTCAAGCCGATTTTATAATACCTAAACTGCTTTTCTATCCATTTCATCACTTTATATTAAGAATCGTTGATTTTTCTTGTCGATTCCATAAAAACACGAAAAAAACGGAGCGCCATCACTGCTATTTTTCGCACATTTACATCTGTGCTAATATCTCACTTATGATAGCGATAAAACATAAAAGCAACAATCAGGATATAAAAAAATGCACCAGGCAGTGGCTTTCGCTGCATGGGTCAATACGTTTTGCCATTTTATTTGGTTCTTTTGCAAAGCAGACTGATACACAGCAAAGTGATATTGATATTGCTATTGAGATGGATAAACCGCTGAATGCTGAAAAAAAACTGATTTTATTGCAAACATTCGCCGAAATAACTGACCGCAGAATTGACCTGGTTGATTTAAAAACAGTTGGTGAACCGCTGTTAAATCAGATTGTACAGCATGGCATAATGCTAAAAGGAACGAAAGCCAACATGATTCAGCTGTCGATTAAAAACGTTAATATGATGCAGGATTTTACCCCTTATTTAAAAAGAACCCTGGCAGCAAGGCGAGAAAGGTTGCTGCATGGATAAGCTGGTGCTGGATAAAAAAATTGATTCTATACTGCGCTGTATTCAACGTGTCGAAAGCCGAATACCTGCACAAAAAGAACAATTTTTGAAAGATGTAGATGCCCAGGACATTCTTGTATTAAATCTCACTCGGATTATCCAACTGTGCGTTGATATTGCCATGCATGTTATTGCTCAGAGCAATGTGGCTGCGCCCGAAACCATGTCACAAAGTTTCAGCCAACTAGAAAAATTGAATATCATTGATAAAAAACTGGCAGATAAGTTAAAAAAATCCGTTGGCTTCAGAAATGTAGCTGTACATAATTATGGTGAACTGGATTTAAGCTTAACATTTGATATTGGCAGCAAGCATATTGATGATTTCAGGCAATTTATCAAACAAATAATCAGTGTGGATTTTTATAGCTGAGATAGACATGATCAGGAGGATTGGAATCAGACAACTGTAAAACGGCATCAGACTGTAGATGTTAAGGACAAAAAAATACCCGATCATTACTGATCGGGTATTTCGGTATTAAAGCCTGGCGGTGTCCTACTCTCACATGGGGAGACCCCACACTACCATTGGCGCTAAGTAGTTTCACTTCTGAGTTCGAGATGGAATCAGGTGGTTCCTACTTGCTATTGCCGCCAGACAAACTGGTTGCTTTTCAAAGGGGTCAGACTCGATTGATCATAAGTCAGATCAATTCGAGTCTGACCCCATTGAAACGCGAAACTGGAAAGCCAAACTACATTTTTATATTCTAGTGTTTAACAAATAAGCACCTTTGTGTACTTTACTATTACAAGTAAAAACACTTGGGGTTATATGGTCAAGCCTTACGGTCAATTAGTACAGGTTAGCTT
>CAYQXD010000042.1:0-20322 GCA_964421315.1 uncultured Thiotrichaceae bacterium
ATTGATTTCGGATATGAGTCACTCCTGGCGCTAAAGTAGACATTTTATTTTCTCCCCCCCCGACACATGCAGAGTCGGTGAATTATATTTCGCTTAATGCTGGACTGGACAATGACAATGGCAATTTATTTGATGCTTACATCGACATTGCGCTCACTGATGAATTACGCGCCACCCTGGGCCTGGGTGAAAACACAACTGAAAGCACTGACGGCAGTTTCACTACCAAACAACAGCAAATTTCTATCGTTGGTTATCATAGCCAATCGCAGCTCTCTGCACTTACCTGGTCGCTGGGCTATCGCACATGGGGGAAAAAAGACACTATCGAAACACAGGACAGCAATATTAGTGCAGGCTATTTTTTTAGCAACAACTGGCATCTATCGCTTGACTATGAAACAGGAAAACTTGAGCTATTTATCAAACCAGAGTTCGCCAGCAGGGCGGCATCAATCAGTAGTGACCGTAATGCCTGGCGGTTAACCACCGGCTTTACCCATAATACAGGATCATTCTGGATTAGTTTTTTACAACGCAAATATGAAAAAAACCTGCCAGCAATCAATCAGCAACGCACATTACAACGTGCCATTAAAAATATTGCATTGAATCAGGCTTATGCGCTATCAAAGGAAGAGCTGACCACAGGTTATGAATGGTTATTTGAAACGATGGACCTGGGCATTGAATACAACCAGCTTGTTTCTGTGGTTGATAATCATCATAATCACTACGCCAGCATTTATAGCCGTTTTTATGTCGGTCAGAATCTGACCGTTAACCTGCGTATTGAACAGGAGATTAATGACCGTTTTACTGTGTACACGGCTGGTATTGGTTATGCCTGGTGATAACAAAAAAACGGGAGTTAGAATTCACATATTTCTGCCTCATCGAAATAAAATTCCCCAAAAACAAATTTACCGGGATTACAATAGTATTGTTGGATTCACTTTTAATCTATCCGATCTTTGGAGGAGGTAATGCCATGTCTACAACGATGCTTGATGTAACCCTGCACATTGATGAAGATACAACTCATGATGAGAGAGAACAACTGCGTGATGTGTTTTTGCACAAAAATGGTGTGATGACAGCTGATTACAGGGATGACAGACCCCATCTTATGATTGTTGGTTTTGATCCAGAAGATGTCACGTCTATTGAACTACTTGAGACGGCCAAAAATCGCGGATATCATGCTGAATTAATAGGGTTGTAACCTATTCTTGATACGCAAAGAAGATGAGTTCTGGAGGGCACATAACACTCCAGAACTCTGCTTTGACAAAGAAAACTGACCGAAAAATAACTTTATTTATTACCTTGCCACACAGCATAGACATTACTCTTTATCAAATACCGACTTAACTAACGGAATAGTTAGTCGCCGTTGCATTGCCATTGAGGCCTTATCCAGCAGCTCCAGTCGTTCAAACAAACCAAACATATCCCGCGGGTAGCGTCGCATTAAATAATCCGCTACATTTTCTGGCAGTTCCAGACCACTTAGTCTGGCACGGAAACGTAACGCCTGATATTTTTCTTTATCCGTAAGGTTCTGCAGCTGGAACACTGGCCCCCAGGATAATCGTGAGTGCAAATCGGGCAAGTTGACAAAAGCTTTATCCGGCGGATGCGCACAAGCCATAATCAAACGATTATTATTTTCACGGACACGATTAATCAGATCAAATAACGCAGTTTCCCAGACAGTACTGATTAGCCATGTTTCAATATCATCCAGGCAAATGAGCTGCAATTGTTCCAGACCATCAAACATATCAGCAGACTGGTTTACAATTTCTGCCTGCGTTAGATAACACACGGTTTGCTGATTTTTTGCCGCCAGATTACAACTCGCCTGCAACAGATGGCTTTTACCTAAGCCAGAATCTCCCCAGAAATATAGCTGAGCCTCACCTTTTCCTAATGCTGTTTGTCGAGCCAGACCGACAGCCACAGTGTTGCTTCCTGTCACAAAACTGTCGAATGTAAATAATTCACCTGGCTCGAAAGCTAACGGTAGTTGTGGATGAATCAAGATGCTCATTAGCAATGAGCAATGAAAAGTGAAAAATGAAAAATGAAAAATGAAAAAGCTGTAAAACTATTGCGAATATGACTTATATTTTTGCTTACAGTATTACTGTGAGTGCAAAAGGCTATCTGGAGCAGTTTTAGTGCATTATTTATATTCATTATTAATGGGCAAGCTGATAATGATGAACTGCTATAGGCTTTGGCTGATCGCTTTGTTTGTTTGTATTGTGCGCAGCGACAGGATTCTGAGAATCAAGCGATGTTTTATCCTCAGGCACTAGCTGCACGGCTATCTCCTGCGGCTCTATTTGTCGCAGCTGTGCATCATTTTTTATCAAGTTTAAAAAGTCGTTTTCACTGCTTCGAAGGGTAACTTCAAAAACCACACTGTGGCCATCAATTCGCAATGGTTTTGCCGATTCAACCGCGTTCAAAGCAGCCAGATAACGTTCAATATGGCTGTACTTTTTAATTGAGTTGATGGCCTGGACATTAAGGTGAATGGTCACCCATTGCTGCTTACTGGTTGAACCATGAATTGCAAACACAAGTCCCAAAGCATCGCCGGCCTGATCAATAGCTTTATCAATCAGTAACTTATAATCTTCACCAACCAGGCTCCAATGACGATTTTGCCACTGGGTGCCTTCATTGTGCATTAACAAGCTCCAGCTGCTTTGCCATAACTCACCATTCCAGAGCAGGCTGCCTGTTACAATCGGCCCTCTGGAATAGCGTTTTGAGGCTAACGTAACCGGATCATTAAAGCCACCACGAATATCAACAATGCTTAGAATTTTTTTATCTTTGTTGTCATATAAAGGCCACCGCCCGGGGATGCCACGACGAATCAATGCTTCATCTACTGCGATTTTTAATAGTGACAGGTCGTTTTTTTTCAGTACATACTCATTTGCGCCGTCTCTAACCGCTAACCAGACAACCAGCTCAGGTCGATGCTCACCCCATACGGGAAAACCATTTTGCTGTAAATATTTTTCCACTAAGCTGCGGTTATACTGAACTTTTAAACGATGGGTTAGCAGCTCGTCCTGCAGGTTAATGGTTGGTATCTCTACAGGCTCATAACTATATTGTTTAACATAACTTGAGGCTGCGGGACGTTTTAACTTATCCATAATAATGCTATCGCCCGAGATGCGAACAAAAATTTCATCCAGACCCTGCTTAAAAGCAGCACTGCGTACACTGGCTGATTCATCAACAACCAGAATCTCTACCAGGTAAAGATCAGTAGTATTATCGGCTACAGCTTGCCTGGAGATTAACAACAAAGCGCATAACAAAACAATGAAAATTAGCATTTTCGCTTTTAAATTTAATAGTTGAAGCATGTGCAATATGTGGATCAGGGGAAAAAATTATATAAAATAAAACGAGAGAAAGTGTACAATAACACATCTTTTTATCACACGGCCAAACTGGCCTGAATAGCTCCTAAATTCAATGTCATCCAAGCAATCAAAACCCCTAAGTTACCGTGATGCCGGTGTTAATATCGATGCCGGCAATGCCTTTGTCGAAAAAATAAAAACCAGTGTTGCCAGCACTCACCGCCCGGGGGTTTTGGGCAGTCTTGGTGGATTTGGTGGTTTATTTGAATTACCTGAAGATTATAAACAACCAGTGCTGGTGTCTGGCACTGACGGCGTTGGCACCAAGCTCAAACTGGCGATTGATTTAAACAAACACAATACCATCGGCATTGACCTGGTCGCGATGTGCGTTAACGATATTCTGGTACTAGGCGCTGAGCCGCTGTATTTTCTGGATTATTACGCCACCGGTGAGTTAAATACCGAGATTGCAGCCAGTGTGGTTGAGGGTATTGCCGAAGGCTGTCGTCAATCCAATGCCGCTTTAATCGGTGGCGAAACCGCAGAAATGCCAGGCATGTATAGTAAAGGTGATTATGACCTTGCCGGTTTCTGCGTAGGCGTGGTTGAAAAACAAAAAATTATAGATGGGTCGAAAGTAAAAGCGGGCGATGCCATGATCGCCATTGGCTCAAGCGGCCCGCATTCCAATGGTTACTCACTGGTACGCAAAATTATTGAAGTAAGCGGTGCCGACATCAATGCCAGCTTTAATGACCAGATCGGCAACCAGGATACATATCAAAAACCACGCCAAAAACACTCCCTGGGCGATGCCCTGCTCGCACCCACCCGAATTTATGTCAAAGCCATCCACGCTTTACTGCCCCAATTCGATATTCACGCCATGGCACATATCACCGGTGGTGGTTTACTGGAGAACATTCCGCGGGTTTTGCCTGAAAATTCACGAGCGATTATTGACACACACAGTTGGCAACTACCGAAAATTTTTCAGTGGTTACAGCAAAACGGCAATGTAATAGACAGCGAAATGTATCGCACCTTTAACTGCGGCGTAGGCATGGTGTTAATAGTCAATAAAAGCGATGTAAATAACATCATCTCAACACTCAAACAAAACGGTGAAGATGCATGGTGCCTGGGCCATGTAGAAACAGATGTTATGGACTCGACGAATAAAGAACAGGTTGTTTTCAAATAACGTAACTTCTAAATAACTTTAGATTAATGGTGAAAAAAACATCTCCAGAAAAAGCATCGCTTGTCGTCCTTATCTCCGGTGGCGGCAGTAATCTACAAGCCATAATCGATGCCATAAAAAATAACGAACTTGATGCCCAGATAAAAGCCGTTATCAGTAATCAAGTTTCTGCTAGCGGGCTTGATCGAGCTGCCCGGGAAAACATCACAACCCATGTAATCGAACATAAGTCATACCCCTCACGAGAAGCTTTTGACCAGGCGATGATACAGGTCATTGATGCCACCGATGCTGACCTGGTGGTACTGGCGGGTTTTATGCGTATATTAAGCAAAGCTTTCATTGATCATTATCAACACCGTTTGATTAATATCCATCCTTCATTACTGCCTAAATACAAAGGTCTGGATACACATCAACAGGTGATAGACAACAACGACACAATACATGGTGCCAGTGTGCATTATGTCAACCATGAACTCGATAGCGGTCCCATTGTCATACAGGCAGTGATTCCAGTGTTTGCAGAAGATAATGCTGAAACTTTAGCTGCACGTGTTTTAATTGAAGAGCACAAAATTTATCCTGTAGCGATAAAACTGCACATACAAAAAAAAATACGATTTGATAACAGCCAGTTGTTATATGATAACCATGCATTAACCAAACCGCTATTGTGGAAAAATAATAAGCTAACCGTATAAAAATTTGTAAGCCATGATAAAAAAACAAACTTTTTACCCGTTACCACTATTAATTATATATGTCACACTGTTTACTCATAATGTGTTTGCAGCACATACACTTCCTGAGTTTACCGCCAAATATGCCATACAGAAATTCAATACAAAACTGGCAGAAGCACATTACCAGTTAAGTTATACCGACAAAGGTTATAAATTTACACAAAATACAAAATTAGTTGGCATTACCAGTCTTTTTGCCGACGACACAGCTTCGATTGTTAGTTACATTGACATAGTCGGTGATAATTTATTACTGACAAAACACAGTTATACACAAACCGGCAGAAAAAAAAACAGAGACGAAAACTTCAACATACTGTGGAACACGCATAAAAATACGCTAAATGGAAAAATAACCGGCGTTGTTAGAAACAATAAAATAGATCTTCGAGTCAACTCGGAAGTATGGGACATCCTTTCTTTTCAGATTCCGTTAATGATTGAAGCCAATGAAAATACAAAAGAGTATCCATACCAGGCAATACTCAAAGGCAAAATCAAAGACTACAATTTTATTTTAATATCAAATAAAAAAATCATTTTTGCTGGCAAGGAATATAAAGCAATACAGATAACACGCAAAGACCCGGATAAAAACAGGCAGTTACATATCTGGTTAATACCGGCACTAAATAATATACCAGTTATTATAGAAAATTATCGTAACGGCAAAAAACACTCTCGAATGCAACTTGAAAGCGTTAGCTTTAATAATAAAACAACATATACTGACCAACAAATAAATAATAATAGTGATGATGACTTCTAACGCCAACGACCCCAATAAAAACAATGTTAAAGAAGTTCAATATGATGGCCCAAGCAAATCACAGCTAAAGCGTGACAGCCATCACCTAATTGATGTCGGCGAAGAATTATTAAAACTATCGGATGAAAACATACATTCATTAGGCTTACCTGATGAACTTATCGATGCCATATCGACAGCATTAAAAATAAAGTCTCGCAGCGGGCTAAAAAGACAACGTTTATATATAGGAAAACTATTGCGCTCTATCGATAGTGAAACCATAGAAAGTCGCTTAAGAAAAATACAACATCGTCACGACACTAATACTGCACATTTTAAACGTCTGGAAAAATGGCGGGATAGCTTAATTGATAATGACAAAACGACACTCAATGAAGTGATTTCACGTTATCCTGAAATTGACAGGCAACATATCAATCAATTAATTCGCACTGCACAGCAGGAAAAACAACGAAACAAGGCCCCTGCTGCTGCACGAAAATTATTTAAATATCTTCGCGAACTGAAAAGCAGTGAATAGTGAATAGTGAATAGTGAATAGTGAATAGTGAATAGTGAATAGTGAATTTTAAAACCAACTGCTATTCACACACCAGCTTTTTTGCTATTAACTATTCCCTTTTTACAGTCATCTCGACCAGTAGGAGAGATAACAATTGGTCTTTTTGGATTTCACTATTCACTGTTAACTATTCACTGCTTTTCAGTCCATACGATTTTTTGCTGAGCTGGAAATTGGTGTTGGGTATCGATTGACTACCCAATATGTCGATAACACAAAGGTAACAATAACCACCATCTGGATTAAATATGATGCCCGCAAATCTATTAAGCCAATAGCCAGCGCACTGTATGCAACCAGCAAAGAAAATTCACTGCCCTGCCCTAGCCTCACACCCAGTTCCATCGATAACTTTTTATCTTCGCCTATTAACTGAAATCCATACTTAAATACAAATGGCTTCATCACAATAATTAATACCGCAATCACAATACCGGCAAATAACACTTGCTGTGTCACCAGATAATTAAATTGTGCACCGATAGAAAAGAAGAACAAAATCAGGAAAAAATCACGCAGTGGTTTTAAATTCTCAGCGATGGCCATCGACACAGGGGATGACGCAAATGCAACCCCCGCGATAAAAGCCCCCATTTCGTATGACAGACCAATAGCATGGGCAACACCTGCACCCAGCATACCCCACCCCAGCGCTAGCAGGAAGGTATATTCCTGAATAATATCAAAACGCATAAAAAGATGATTGACCACATATCTCACAAATCCATATGCTACAACCGCTAGTACAATCAACTTGATAAACAACATAGCAATAGCATAGGGTACATGTTCGCCCTGCCCCCCCGTCAACATCACTATTAACAATATTGCGATAACATCTTGCATTAGCAGTACACTGGTCATCATTTCACCCGTGTGTTTATGGTGTAACGCAGTGGTCGGAATAAGCTTGAGGCTGATGATGGTGCTGGAAAACATGAGTGCTGCGCCAATGATAATGCTTTCTGTTAAACCAAAACCAAACGCCATAGCAGCGGCGGCTGTAACAGCAAAAAATACCAGGCTGGTTAATAATGTAACCACCGCTGTTTTGCTAAAGAGATGAAAAAGACGATCAGGCTTTAAGTTCATGCCGAGCAAATACAAAAGCAATATCACGCCAATATGTGATAGCTTTTCAATATGCGCCGGCTCTTTGATCAGACCAAATCCCCACGGACCGGCTGCTATACCAAAACCAATATATGCAAGGATGACCGGCTGCTTAAGATATAAGAAGACAGTAGCAAAAATCGCAACGCCGGCAAATATCAAAACAAATTCAAAAATTATATTTTGATAACCCATAGTTAAACTCGACAGCTATTGTCACTAAAGGGGACTCCCCTGTTAATAACTGACATCTGTTACTGGAAGGAACACTTAAATCGTTTATGGTTAAGAGCCGGAAACATTTTTCTGGTGTGTTCTAACTTGGCAATATCTATATCAGCTACAACCACACCTGCGCCATGTGGTAGCCGATTTAATACCTGACCCCACGGATCAATAATCATACTGTCACCGTATGTTTCACGGCCTCCAACATGATACCCTCCCTGATCAGCTGCAATCATGTATGAAAGATTCTCAATAGCGCGTGAACGCAACAGTGATTCCCAATGAACTCTGCCAGTCAGGCTGGTAAATGCGGAAGGTAAAGCGCATATTTCCATGTCCAAATCAATCATTGCGCGAAATAATTCGGGGAAACGAAGATCGTAACACACGGCAAGACCCAATCGCCCGAACGGAGTATCAACTACAACAATTTTATCACCCGGGGTAATGGTTTCTGATTCTGTGTAGCTTTCATTGCTTGCTTCGATAGTGACATCAAATAAATGAATTTTATCGTATCTGACTACCTGCTCACCCTGCGAGTTAAACAATAAACAGGCTGCAAGCACTTTGCCTGATTCGCTGGAACGTATTGGAATGGTTCCGCCAACCAGCCAGATATTATATTTTCTTGCCTGCTCCTGTAAATAATCCTGCAATAAGCCTGACCCTACATCTTCTGCAATTTTCACCTTATCAGTTTCAGCCAGGCCCATGATGGCAAAATTTTCTGGCAATACGACAAGCTCTGCTTCCTGCTGTACAGCAATTTTTATTAACTTTTCAGCTTCAGCCAAATTTGCTTTTACATTCGGTCCAGATGCCATCTGTATCGCTGCAACTTTACTCACCTATTATTCTCCTGTTTGCATTTATAATGTTCTATGGGACTATGTCATATTGAATGGGTAGAGACAAGGCATGCCTTGTCTCTACTATTTAATTAAGGCAAAGTTAATCATGTCATCCGCACCACTACCAGCAATAACCACCAGATAATCTGATGGAATACCCAGTGATACCAACCAGTCAGTCAACTCATGCACCCACAACTCACCTTCCTCGCCACCCGGGTATTGTATTTCTATTTTCTTCTGTCTATCGTCTAACCAGGCATTAATTATCTGGTTCAATACCGGCAAAAATAAAACAGACTCGCCACTTCGGGCTATTTCCCATTGTTCTGCATATAAGACATGATATTTTTGCCCATTATCGGTTGTTTTTATCTCCACTGCCTGGGCTGGCAGAATAGGTTTTAATGCATTTTGTTGCTGCGACACATGCTGCACAGGCTCAGCAGCATTTAGTGGCGTTATAAAAAGCAATAAGAGCAGTGCCAGCAGTGGCACAAGGATGTGCCGTTTACGAACCAAAGGATGGACAGGGATCTGCTGTTTACGAACCAAAGGATGGATAACGCTAAGGCTTGCTGTATACCTCTCGTGCTTGAGAATGCCTTGCTTAGAACACGAAAGGTATAGCTTATTAAAGATCATCTTCTTCTGTGCTGTCATCAACCAGGCTCCGCTCAATAATTTTTTCTACCTTAGGGTTATCCCAACTGCCCGTAATTGAATAAACATCATGCCCTATAATATCAAGATCAAAAATTTTCTGAATTAATGCCAGTCCCGCGCCAACGGCAACACCGCCTAACAATGCGCCACCAGCAAATGTTAGACCATCCGCATGCGGTTTTACGCGCATTAACAAATCATAATTCTGTTGTACCAGACCAATACTGCCAAACATATTGATATCTGCTGTAGATGCTCTAACATCGAAGTTTTTTAACGAACCATTACCATTAACAAATTCAAAATCGCCTTTTATCGAATCAAAAGCAAAACCTTTAGCTGTTACGTCATCAAAATCAAGTATCAGTCGATTGGCTAGTTTAACAATATTAAATAAACCCAGTAAGCGGCCTCCTGCACCCGGGTCAATGTCAAGAATTTCTCCATCAAGAATTTCATAAGAAACTTTACCTTGCATATTATCCCATGATAGCTGATGTGGTTCTGCTGACCATTTTGAATTGAATGTCGCAGTAAAATCACCGCCATCCAGACTACGCGAAAGATTCAGCCCTACCAACGTATCACCAAAATTACTACTGGTCATTGTTCCCTGCAAAACACTCTCATGTAACCCACGCCAGGATGTCAGCCAGGTACCACGCGCATTAAAAGTCATGGCAACGCCAGATAATGAAACAGTGTCAATTAACATACCATGCTTATGCCAGTTTGTTTCCACTTTAACATCAGTGAATACGCGCTCATCCCACAATACTTTTTTTGCAAACCAGCTTAACGGCGGGAAGTCAGACGGATTTAATTGCTGAGCCGCTTTATTATTCTCATTTTCATTTCCTTCACTAAAAAACAAAGCATACAGGTCAATACTTTCAAGCTCCAGTTGAATGCTTGTATCTTTATCAAGACCTTCCGTAAAACCACCTTTGCCATTTATAAATTTTGAATCTACAGTAAAATTCCAATACTTATTTTCATCTCGTACCGCAAAAAGGTCAAAGATGTCACCGAGTTTATTATTCATTCTATTCGTTGACGCTGTTGATGCCTTTACTGCTACCTGTAAGCCCTCACTATCCAATATATCAATTTTGGCAGAAAAACGGATTTTGCTGTCAGGCTCTTTTTGTACCCGATCTGACAACTTGAACACCGCACCTTCCAATAGAGAATCTGCTTTTATATGCACCAGATAATCTTTAGCTACATAGGGTATTTCAATGTCTATTTTCCACATCGATTCACCTGAAATCCAGTCTTCTGGCAGCCAGTCATAATATTGCAGTAGATAATCTGTTTGCATTACACCATCAAGATGAAACACGACTTCGCGACCAGAACGACCCTTTTGTGTAACAGCGCTAATTTCGGCCCATTGATCATCTTTATTGAGATTCGGCACTTTTGCTTTCATCGAATCTGCCCAAATGCTGTCTTCAGTAAAATTAATAACACCATTAACCTCACTGAGCTCATACCCCAGGTTGGGGAAATAAATTTCAGTATTTGAAAATTTTATATGGCCATCAATGGCAACTTCAATTTCTTCTGTATTAAGTGGCACCTCTAACTTTAACTTTAACTGGTTATCACCATCGAATTGAAATAAGCGCAAAGCATCACCCAGTATTTCATCTAGTGGGCTACTCCACACGTAAGACTGTACGTCCTCATTTTTACCTTGCGCTACTGTGCTAACAGTTAAGTGCGCATCATCTAAATCAAGGATTTGTGCCGAACCATTAGATAAAAAAGCGCCCTGCGTCTTAGCCTTTGCCCTGGTTACAAAAAGTGATTGATTATGAAATTTAACCAAAGCTGAAGTTTCTGTTAACAAAGGCCAGTCTTCAAGAAATTGCATTTTGGCATTTTGCAGGGGAAACAGAACCTGGAAAACGCCATTATCCTGATAATACGGAAAATCATTCAAATTGCCCTGTAAAATAAATGATCCTGCTGATATATAACCGTCTGTTACTGCCATATCCAGCCAGTCAACCAATGCTGGTTCCATTACACCCACTGGCAAATAATGCCTTACGTATTTTCCATAAGCATCATAGAAGTCTGTTTGCACATCAACAAAAATATTTTTATTGGTATTTTTAGTCGCCGTTATAGTAGATAACAACTGAACATTTAACCGCGAGAATGTGTTGATATGCCTGTTTTTCAACTGCAACCGGTTGGTGCTTAACTGCCACTTATCATCCTGGTACTCAACTACCAATTCCCCTCGCAGAGTCTTTGCAAACAGTGGCTCCCTGAACAAATCTTTTATCACAAGAACTGCGTCTTGCGTTGCAACATCAATCTCTGCCCGTTTATTGTCATAATTCAGAAAAGCATCAAATCCTGACAATCTAATATTATTTTTACTATCAAACAATGAAAAATCAATGACTGTTGCTTCGAGGTCAAGATGTTCCAGCAACTGTTGTTTTGATATTACCTTTGGTAATTTAAAATTGAGGTTATATATATCCGCCTGTATTTGGTATGACTTAAACCTGTCTAAATCAGATAATTGATCACTACGTAAAAATACTTCCGCAATTTCCCGCACATCATCAACACGTAAAAAATCTGCACTTAAATAATAATATTCACTATCATTACTCGCAATAAGGGTAACGGGTTTTGCCCAGACGGGCTGTGTTTGTTTACCAAAATAAAAATCTGAAATGGCTATGTTCCATTTTTCACCTTCATTAGAATAACGAATTTTTGTTGATAGATAATCTGTTTGCCATCGCTTGTTTGTTAAGTTATTGCCGATTGATAAGTTTTTAGCAGTAAGCTGTGTTATTAATGTCTGGATATTGTTTTTTTTCAGCGTGGCCCACAAACCAATATCAACAATAGCGTTAACCTGATACGTATCTGAAAGGTTAAACTTTTTATTATTCGTATCATCCCTGATACTCACCCGTTCCATCCTTTGGTCCGTTAACGGCACCTCCCTGTGCCACTGCTCGGGGCTTGCTTGATAAATTGTTCCCAACAATTTATTCCACTGTTTAATATTTAGCTGACTTGCCTCGATATAAACATCTCCAGCCAGTGCATCGATACCACCATGTAAATTTGCAATCCCAGAAAGATTGCGACCATACGCCTGGGGCAAATTCATCGAAAACTTTATATCATGTTTATTGTTATGATTTTCAACCGTTATATTTACCTCTAATAATTTTAATTTTAATTTTTCTTCGGTATGATCCTGGTAATAAATATTACTGTCATGCAATAAATAGTCTGCGTTTTGTAACATATATAAAAACTGATCAGGTAGCTCACTTTCACCGTCACGGGTAATTTTTATGCCCTGAATGGCCCATTCGCTATCAGAAAATTTTTCTACTGAAATGTCTGCGCCAACCAGACCCACATCAGCTACGATAATCTCACGACGTCTTAGTGACGCAACAACATCAAGCTCAACAAAAGCTTCTCGAAATTCAAATAAAGGAGACTTGTGCTTTGCGTCAAAGACGGTTACACCAATTAATTTTAATCTGGGCGAAAACCCGTGAATCGCTGCATCGATAGAATTGATCTCAACCGGCAGACCTATTTGTCGACTGATTTCCTTGCTAATTTCATTTTTATAGGCTGTTGCATGCGGTAGCACAGCACGTATTACACTAAATATTACTGCAGCCGAAATCAGTACTACTGCAAAAAAAACAATAATGAATACTCTCATGATAATTACGAATTGAGAATTGAGAATTGAGAATTAAAGATGGTATTGCCTGGCTTGTGTTTTTAATTCTCAATTCTCAATTCTCAATTAATAATTCTCCATTGCTTAAACAATAACCACATCATACTGTTCCTGGGTAAATAATGATTCCACCTGAAAGCGAATGGGAATCCCTATAAAACCTTCTAACTCTGCCAGGCTGCTTGATTCCTCATCAACCAGTAAATCAACAACATCCTGCCCTGCCAGCACCAATAATTCTTTTGCATCAAACTGTCTGGCTTCACGCAATATATCTCTAAAAATTTCATAACATACAGTTTCGGCAGTTTTAATCATACCGCGCCCTTCGCAGGTAGGACACGTGCCACATAATACATGTTCCAGACTTTCGCGGGTTCGCTTACGAGTCATTTCTACCAGCCCTAATGAAGAGACTTCACAGATTGATGTTCGCGCATGATCTTTTTCCAGTGCCTTTTCAAGTGCGCGCATTACCTGTCGCTTGTGTTCCTGTTCTAACATATCAATAAAATCAAGAATAATGATACCACCCAGATTACGCAACCTTAACTGCCTGGCAATTCCCTGTGCTGCCTCAAGGTTGGTTTTAAAAATGGTCTCTTCGAGGTTGCGACTACCGACAAACGCACCAGTATTCACATCAATGGTGGTCATCGCTTCGGTTTGGTCAATAATTAAATAACCACCGGATTTAAGCTGGACTTTACGTTTCAGCCCTTTTTGAATTTCATCCTCGACACCATGTAAATCAAAAATCGGGCGCTCTCCAGGATAATGCTCGATAAAGTCTGCCACTTCAGGAACATACTTTTCTGCAAACTCAAGCATGGTGCTACAGGTTTCACGTGAGTCAACACGTATCACATCAAGATCCTCATCAACCATGTCACGCAATACGCGTAAAAACAAAGGCAAATCTTTATGCACTACATTACCAACCTTTATACCCGATGAGTTATTAATGTTTTCCCATAAGCGATTGAGGTATTTTATGTCGCTGGCTATGGCATCATTATCGGCAACTTCTGCTGCTGTTCGCAATATATACCCGGCATCTTTAATCCTGTGCTCCTGTTCAATTAAATTATTTTTCAAACGTTCCCGCTCATCCTCATCTTCAATTCTTGAGGACACGCCGATATTGTTTGCATTTGGCATGAACACCAGATAACGTGATGGTATAGTTATATTCGTGGTTAACCTTGCGCCCTTAGTGCCCAACTGCTCTTTCAGTACCTGCACCAGTATCTCCTGACCTTCTCTTAACACCTGCCCAATATGCGCGACCTCACCCGTGTTTTTATTTTCATGATTTCTATATTTTTGCGCAACATCTGAAACGTGTAAAAAAGCCGCTTTTTCAAGCCCTATGTCAACAAAAGCAGCCTCCATACCCGGAAGCACACGAACCACTTTACCTTTATATACATTTCCAACCAGACCACGGCTTCTACTACGTTCGATGTATAAATCGTGCAACACCCCATTCTCAAGAGTGGCAACGCGTACTTCCTGCGGGGTAATGTTTATTAAAATTTCTTTACTCATAATTTTTATTTTATTGTTTTAATTTGTCTTGCTTAATGACGTGATACCACATTGTTTAAGCAACTGCGCAGTTTCAAACAAAGGCAAACCCATAACCCCTGAAAAACTGCCATTTATATTTTTTATAAACTGTGCAGCTATACCCTGAATGGCATATGATCCTGCTTTATCGTCAGCTTCGCCAGTAGCTAAATATAAATCAATTTCCTGGTCTTCCAGTGCCGTGAATACAACCTGGCTACTACTGGTATCGATAAAACTTTTCTCTTTTGTAACTATAGCTACTGATGTATGTACTGTATGTTTTTGTGCTGAAAGTTGTTGAAGCATTTTTTTTGCCTGCTGCCGATTTTCTGGCTTGCCTAAAATAAAACCGTTTATTTCAACAATAGTATCAGCACCGAGTACCGGTAATTTTTTTTGATTTTTTATGGTATCAAAACCACGCTGAGCTTTTTCCATTGCCAGACGTTGCACATATGCCATCACTGGCTCATTATGTTTTTGTGTTTCATCGATATCGACAGGATGTACCTTCACTCTGATGCCAATCTGCGTCAGTAGTTCGCATCGTCTTGGTGAGGCAGAGGCAAGAATGATTTGAGCAGATTGTTTCATTTATACTTTTTAAAAACTCAGGTCCTGTGATAAGGGTGGTTATTTAAAATACTCCATGCACGGTAAATTTGCTCTAGCAAAATGACACGTACCAGAGGATGCGGAAAAGTTAAATTTGAAAGTGATATTTTTAGCGATGCTTGTGACAGCAGTTCATCAGACACACCATCCGGCCCACCGATGACGATTGAGATATCCTGCCCCTGCTGCAGCCATGTGTCTAACATGGCTGAAAATTTCATGGTAGTCACCGGCTTGCCCAAACCATCCAGCACCACTAGTAATGAACCCCTGGGAACCGCAGAAAGCAGATTTCGACTTTCATCACGAATGATTCGAGGAATATCAGGATTTTTGCCACGTTTTATCAGCGGCAGAAAAATCGAATTAATTTTTATAGTCGCGGGCAGACGCTTGCTATAGTCATTACTCGCAACATCCACCCAGTCAGGCATTTTGTTGCCAATGGCAATAAGGTTTATTTTCACAGTATTGGCGTTATGAATAATGATTAATGGTAAATTATTAATGGTTAATGCGTAGTAGCACATGGATGTGCTGTTATGTCCAGGGATGGACGGTATATAGAAAATTGCTCCTGCATTTTCTATATACCGTCCATCCCTGGACATAACAGCACGTCCCTGTGCCACTGCACCGTCCTTGGTTCGTTAACCATTAATAATTAATAATTTACCATTAACTAACGTCCTGTTCACTGTGCTGTGCAATCACATCTACAGACCATAAGCTTTCCAGATCATAAAACTCACGAACCTGCCGCTGCATAACATGCACAATAACATCACCTAGATCCACTAGAACCCACTCACCTTCACTTTCACCCTCAGTGCCAAGTAGCGGTCTGCTGGCTTTTTTTGCTTCCACAACAACATTGTTGGCAATGGATTTAACATGGCGAGCCGATGAACCGGTGGCGACAATAATCCAGTCGGTAACCGTTGTTTTACCTATTACATCAAGCACCGTGATGTCTTCCGCTTTCAGATCATCAAGGGCATCAATTGCCAGTTTTTTTAGTTCATCAACGCTCATTTATATGAAACCTCTTAATTGTTCGGATACGGCAGCAGGCAGCCATGCATCTACACTTTCATTATTTAACAGCTTCGCCCTAATTAGCGTAGATGAAATGTCCAGCTGAGGAACAGATTTTAACAGGATTTTCCCCGTCTCTCGCGGTCTTAATGCATCCGCGTGTTCAACCATTTTCGCCGACAGAAAACGATAATCCACGGTACTCATTTGATCACTAATAGCACTTTCATTAAACCCAGGGCGTGTTGTTACGACCAGGTGGCACAAATTAAACAAAGAACGCCATTGAAACCATGTTGTAATGCCCATAAAGGCATCCAGGCCGATAATTAAACACAGGTCTTCATCAGGAAAATCATCTATCAATGACTTCAGCGTATCAACCATAAATGAAGGTCCATCACGGTTTAATTCACGCTCATCAATCACCACATCGGCATAACCTTTCAGTGCAAGCTTCAATAAAGACAAACGCTGTTCAACATTCAGCCACGGCATTTCCCGGTGTGGAGGAAAACGATTAGGAATAAAACGCAGTTGGGTTAAATTAAGCACCTGTTTTATGCTGAGTGCGGGTTTGATATGGCCGTAGTGGACTGGGTCGAAGGTGCCGCCAAAGATTCCGATCACGATCGGAATCTTAATGAAAAATGAAAAATGAAAAATGAAAAATGAAAAATAATGTTGGCTAACACGTAATCACTCACATTAAAATGTTCAACATACAACTATAGAATTTAAAATCACAAACCTAACCCCACTTACCCCATTTTTCACTTTTCACTTTTCATTGACGGACTTGTCCGTCCCCAAGCACCACATACTTCAGACTGGTCAAGCCCTCCAGACCCACTGGGCCGCGGGCGTGTAACTTATCCGTACTAATGCCGATTTCAGCACCCAGGCCGTATTCAAAACCATCGGCAAAACGAGTTGAAGCATTCACCATCACCGAGCTTGAATCTACTTCGCGCAAAAATCGGCGTGATTTGCTGTAGTTTTCAGTAATAATTGATTCAGTATGCTGCGAACTGTATTGATTGATATGCTCAATTGCTGCATCAATATCCTGAACCATTTTAATCGACAGGATGGGAGCCAGGTATTCTGTTGACCAGTCTTCTTCCACAGCGGCTTTCACATCAATATTTTTGTCTTGTAAAAGCTGCCGGGTTGACTCGCAACCGCGTAATTCCACACCTTCATCGAGATACATTTTTGCCAGTTCAGGTAGAATTTCAGCAGCAACAGATTCAGCCACCAGCAACGTTTCCATGGTATTGCAGGTGCCATACCGCTGCGTTTTCGAATTAAAGGCAACATTCAGCGCTTTCTCGACATCAGCATCATCATCGATATAAACATGGCAAATACCATCAAGGTGTTTAATTACCGGTACTTCGGATTCATTGGTGATGCGTTCAATCAGACTTTTGCCGCCGCGTGGAATAATCACATCAACGCAGTCTTTCAGGCGCAACAATTCACCAACCGCTGCACGATCAGTGGTTTCGATTACCTGCACCACATTTGTTGGTAAGCCAGCAGCTTCAAGCCCGTATTTGATACATGCCGCAATCGCCTGATTAGAATGAATCGCCTCAGAACCACCACGCAGTATCACCGCATTACCCGATTTCAGACAAAGCCCGGCAGCATCCGCTGTCACATTGGGGCGGGATTCATAAATAATACCGATAACCCCCAAAGGCACACGCATCTGCCCCACCTGGATACCTGATGGACGATAAGCCAGGTTAGAAATAACTCCAACAGGGTCAGGCAACGTCGCTATCTGGCGTAAGCCTTCAGCCATTGATGTTATGCGATCATCGGTTAGCTCAAGGCGATCCAGCAAAGCGGCATCAAGACCTTTTTCTTTACCTGCTATCAGATCGAGCTTATTGGCTTTTTTCAGGCTATCGGCCTGCGCCAAAATTTGTTCAGCAATAATCTCTAGTGCCTGATTTTTCTGCTGAGTGGTTGCCTTACCGATAGCTCGAGAAGCCTCTCGAGCGGCATGACCGACATCGGACATGTAACGAGCAACATCACTAATCATGGCTTCAATAGTTGTGTTCATAAATTAAATATATCAGTAAATAAAATTTCTACGCTAATTATATCCGATGCAAGATAATGATTTCGATAATTATAACAGCTTATTGAAATTCTCAGGTGAGTGAGAGACAATGAAATACTCGGTAAAAAAGATGCATAACAACAAAATTCCTGCCAACCACAGCCCACCATTAAGCTTGATTGCATTGTATTCGTATATTACTATAATATACATTAATGACTGATTTAACGGACATAACAGGATTTGAATGGGACGATGGAAACACCCGAAAGAACTATAAACACAATGTTTCAATGGCTGAGGCAGAACAGGTCTTTTTTAATGCGCCATTATTGGTACTGAAGGATTCTAAACATAGTAATCAGGAAGCTCGCTTTCACGCATTAGGTAAATCAGATGATAAACGGCAGTTGCATATTACATTCACCCTGCGCCAGACGGGAGAAAAAATACGCATAATCTCTGCTAGAGACATGCACAAAAAAGAGCGAGCAACATATGAAAAAGCAACTTAAAACGATACCACAGTTTGCTAATGAAGAAGAGGAACGACGCTTTTGGGAGCAGAATGATTCCTCCGACTACCTCGATTGGAATAAAGCCAAAAATGTGGTATTGCCCAACCTGAAACCAACAACAAAAACAATCTCACTTCGCCTTCCACAGCACCTTTTAGATTCTATAAAATCCGCTGCGCATGCTCGTGATGTACCCTATCAATCATTAATTAAAGTATGGTTACAGGAGAAGTTGCATGGGCACTAAAATCAGGAGCAGATCGCCAACTGAACAGGAAAATAAGGCTTAGGTTGCTTGTTTCATAATACTATGCGTTTTGTTCAGGGTATAGCAGGAATTTAGCCAAAATAACAAAAGTATTATGAAGCAGGCAACCTGCCCCCTGTTTCTCTCTAGCTCCTATTGATAGAGTTACGGCCCATATGTGTTATATGCCGTTTTATTCCTTAATTGAACGTTTAAGTATTTCAGATATCCATTGATTGATACTTTTGTCAGTGGCAGTTGCACGAGCAGCGATCTCACGATGTAGCCTTGAAGGGATTCTGAGATTAAATTTGCCTGAGTATTCTTTGTTTGGGTTGATGCCGTCTTCCTTGCAAACATCCAGGAATACTTTTAATGAATTTTTAAATTCTTTACGAAGATTTGCAGGGCTTTTGCCATAAAAATCAGCACTACCATTTAAACCAAGAATTTCACCTCTAAACTGATCAAGTTCAGAGTCATATTCTATTTTTGCTTTGTAACCATCTATTTCCATCATATTCATGGCTTCACCTCATATATTTCTAACCACTTACGAATACTAGCTACTGCTCCTTTGTCTGTATTGGGTGATGGGTGCGGTCTATGGAATACACGAACCTCTCCAAAAAGTACTATGGCTATTCGTGACCCTGCTTTTTCAGTTACTTTCGCACCTAAGGCTTTAAATAATGCCTCAATGTCATTCCATTGAATGTTTGCGCTAGTTGGACGCTTGTAGATTTGCTCTAGTGTTTTCTGATGCTTTCGCTTCATCTTTTAATGGTACCATATTATGGTACCAATGCAAGTTTAAGGTATATAAGACTGATTATAGACACCCATAAAAACAGAGGTAGTCGAGCCATCTTTTTCCCATGTTAAAAAATTCAAGCTAGAACAACATCAATAATGCTGAATATCAATTACACTGACCCCATTGATC
>CAYQXD010000043.1:0-19789 GCA_964421315.1 uncultured Thiotrichaceae bacterium
AAATATATTGCTGCCCTTCATGCTGCTGACAATCATGATTATGCACCGCTATTTGCGTTTGTACGTTTATAATGAGTAAATCTGATCCAGCCCTGTACGGTCTGGATCAGTCTTGATTTTTGCGCCGCAGCACAAAAATATTTTGTAGTCTTATTGAGTCCGCGCTGCTCCGAGCGCGTCCGCTTTTTTATGTGAGGGTTTTTGTGCTTTTCTGCCTTTTATTTTGGGTGGCATGGATCGTTTAAGTTTATATTTAATGATTCTTAGGTACTAAAAGTACCTAAGTGTTCGTAAAAATAAACCTTTAGCTTGCTTTGGTTTATAAAATATAATAGATTGGTACTGTGAGTACCGAAAAAGAATCAAAATTAAACAGTTTGCTAAGCACGCAGCCTCTCGGCACTGTGCTTGTTTCTGCCTGGCTGGTTGAGCAGGGCTACAGCCTGGATTTACAAAAACGGTACAAAAAGAGTCACTGGTTTGAGTCTATAGGCACTGGTGCCTTGGTGCGCCATGGCGATCAAGTGGATTATCTTGGGGCGGTTTATGCGCTACAAGCCCAGTTAGGCACCTCGTTACACCCAGCGGCAAAGACCGCGCTTTCTCTTCAAGGTAAGGCACATTATCTCGAACTCTCGACTAAGAGAGCGCAGTTATTCGGCTCGCAAGAAGAGCATTTACCGCTTTGGTTTAAGAAATATGATTGGGGCTTAGCCATCGACTATCAAAAAACATCATTTTTGCCGCCTGATTTAGGGCTGGTGGATATCGAGCGAAAGACGTTCTCAGTCAAAGTTTCAAGTCTGGCTCGCGCCATCATGGAATGCTTGTATCTCGCGCCTAAGTCTCAGCGACTCCTGGAAGTCCTTGAACTGATGGAGGGGCTTAATAATCTTCGGCCAGATTCGGTACAACGCCTGTTAGAAACATGTACTTCGGTAAAAGTTAAGCGTTTGTTTCTCTACCTTGCTGATAAGGCCGGTCATGATTGGTTTAATTATCTAGAACTGGAAAGAGTTGATCTGGGGTCAGGTAAGAGAAGTATCGTTAAAGACGGGGTTTACGTTTCAAAGTATCAAATAACCGTACCCAAAGAGCTTGAGGCCGATCATGGATGAAGTCTACAAAAAACAGGTAAAGCTCATACTTGATGTGCTGCCAGAGGTTGCCAGGGAAGAACATTTTGCATTGCATGGCGGCACAGCAATCAATCTTTTCGTTCGTGATATGCCACGGCTTTCGGTAGATATTGATCTAACCTTATGTGTTGATTGGCGAGCGAGCTGAAGACCTGGCTAATATTAACGAGGCACTCGGACGAATAAAAGAAAGGGTAGAAGCACTTAAGCCCGGTGTTCGCATCCAGCACAAAGAGAATATCTGTAAGCTGCAAATCTCTGATAATGGCGCGCAGATCAAAATTGAAGTTAATATGGTTGGACGCGGGTTGCTTGGAGAGGCTAACAAAGCTCTATTATGTGATGTAGCGCAGGATCAATTTGATGTTTTTTGTTCAATGACGTTAGTCTCCATGGCGCAGTTGTATGGTGGCAAAATATGTGCCGCTCTTGATCGCCAGCATCCACGAGACCTTTTCGACGTGAAGCTCCTATTTGAAAATGAAGGGTTCACAGAGGAAATAAAAACAGGATTGATATTTGGTTTGATTAGCAGTAATCGACCGACCCACGAGCTGTTAAAACCAAGGTTTCACGATCAGAGCGCAGCTTTTGTAAATCAGTTTGAGGGAATGGCGACGGTAGCATTTAGCTATAAACCTAAATCCTGCAAGTGCTTGCACACATATAGCGCAAGCTCTTGATTCGTATAGCAAATTTTAATTCTTCGGGAATATCAATAAGTATTCCACTCGAATTAAAATTGCTCTACAAATCAATATCTTACGCTCTATATGCACAATCACTTGCAGGATTTAGGATAAAGATTATGAAGCGACACGTCTCAAGTTAATCGACGAAATTCATACTTGTTTGACGGACGCAGATAAGGATTTTCTTCTAAGCGTTAACCGTCTGGAACCGGATTGGGGTATATACGATTTTCAGGATTTTCCGTCAGTAAAGTGGAAGCTAGCCAATTTGGCTAATTCAAAGATAAACGGCCAGGAGATCACCAGCTGCACTATACGGAGTTGGAAAAGATATTAAGCAGTAATTTATAGGGCGTGTATCTTAGGATATAATATCCTGCTATTTTTTAAGCACTTTGATGGAGGTTTTGTTGGCTTAGGCTCAGGTTCTGAGTGGTCACGACTGGATAGATCAGGGCTTAGAGTTACATTTATTTTTGTGTACATATATGTGTACATATTCGGAGTATAGAGTTTGTCAGACAGTAATTATATCAATGAAATCAAGCGAAGACGCACGTTTGCTATCATTTCCCACCCCGATGCGGGTAAAACTACATTAACTGAAAAATTACTGCTGTTTGGCGGTGCGATTCAAATGGCGGGTACCGTAAAAGGTCGCAAAGCCGCGCGTCATGTTACATCAGACTGGATGGAGCTGGAAAAACAGCGTGGTATATCGGTGACATCATCAGTTATGCAGTTCCCGCATAAAGATTGTATTATTAATTTACTGGATACACCAGGTCATGCGGATTTTTCCGAAGATACTTACCGTACCTTAACTGCGGTTGATTCTGCTTTGATGGTGATTGATGCCGCTAAAGGTGTCGAAGAACGCACCATTAAGTTAATGGATGTGTGTCGTTTGCGCACCACGCCGATTATTACTTTTGTTAATAAAATGGATCGCGAAGCGCGTGAGCCGATTGATATTCTCGATGAAATTGAAGATATTCTAAATATTAAATGCGCACCTATTACCTGGCCAATAGGTATGGGTAAAAACTTTAAAGGTGTATTTAATCTGGCAACCAATACCGTGCAGTTTTTCAGCGCAACACATGGCGGAAAAATACAGCAGGGTGATGTGATCGAAGGGCTGGATAATTCGCAGCTTGATGACGTTTTGGGTTACATGGCGGAAGAACTGCGTGAAGAAATAGAACTGGTGAAAGGTGCCAGTCATGAGTTTGATTTAGAAGCCTATCAACGAGGCGAATTAACGCCGGTATTTTTTGGCTCAGGCATAAACAACTTCGGTGTGGGTGAATTACTCGATGCGCTTAAAGACTATGCGCCTTCACCACAATCACGGGCAACACAAACACGAGAAATCAAACCGGAAGAAGAAAAATTCACCGGTTTTGTGTTTAAAATCCAGGCCAATATGGATCCGGGGCACCGTGACCGTATTGCTTTTGTGCGTATTTGCAGCGGCATGTATAAAAAAGGCATGAAAGTCAAACATGTGCGTTTAGGCAAAGATATTAAACTCGCCGATGCCGTCACCTTTATGGCAGCGGATCGTGCACATGTTGAAGAAGCTTATACTGGCGATATTATTGGTTTGCATAATCACGGTACCATGCGTATTGGTGATACCTTTACCATGGGGGAAGATCTGGCATTCACTGGCATCCCAAATTTTGCGCCTGAATTATTTCGCCGTGCGCGGTTAAAAGATCCGTTAAAAATGAAAGCCTTGCAAAAAGGATTGATGCAGTTGTGTGAAGAAGGTGCGACGCAGTTGTATCGCCCGTTACATAACAATGATTTGATCCTGGGTGCCGTCGGTGTCTTGCAGTTTGAAGTAGTCCAATATCGTTTAATGCACGAGTACAGTGTGGATTGTGATTTTGAGGCGGTGAATGTCACCACCGCTCGCTGGATTGAGTGTGATGATGATAAAGAGTTAGCCAGGTTTAAGGCTCGCCAGACAACAAATTTAGCATTGGACCATGCCGGTGATCTGGCTTATATCGCACCGACGCGGGTTAACCTGGATATGACCATCGAAAAGTGGCCAGAAATAAAATTCCTGTCCACTCGTGAGCATGGGATTTATAACTAATTTTGTAACTTCTCAATAAGTTGGTGTGAGTAAGGTTGTCATCTCGACCACCGGGAGAGATCTTATACTACGGTGGTACAAGATCTCTCCCGGTGGTCGAGATGACAAAGCTATATTTATTTCGGCTTATTGAGTTGTAGGATGGACAAAAAAGCATGCTCAGCCTACACAATAATGTTTTTATTTGCGCTGACGTGCATGGATGCACTAATGTCGCAGGCGCATGGAGCGCAGGAGCGACCATCTGTGGGTAATAATTCTTTTTCTTTCTTTAACGGAAAAATTTAAAACTCAGCGGCTTCAACTTCACTATAAGCCTGCGCACCATGTGGTCCAAGTTCATCAGTGTAACCGAACCAGTTTTTATAAGCAGTGGTTGTTTGTTTTGAAATGGTAATGACATCACTGCTATCAAGATCATCCTCAAAGGCTTGTTGTGCGGCTTCATAGACCAGCGTCAGATAATTAAGATAGTCTTCAACCATGGCCGGGCCTCCAGTTAATCCATGCCCTGGAACATAGGTTTTTGCATTGCTTTCAAGTATGGTTTTTATTGCTGAGATATTACCCTGAAAGGTGCCATCACCCATTCTGCCTATGCGTAATGCCAGCACATTATCGCCCAGGAACACCACAGAGTTTTCCACCACTTCAATCATGATATCGGTTTTAGTATGAGCCGTGCCGGTGTGATGAATTTTAAACTGGGTATTGCCGACTTTAATGATATTGTTATTGTTTACTGCATTGTCCGGGCCAACAACAATAGTGCCTTTACTGGCACCTTCGGTCATCGTCTCCATTAATGACACCCAGGTTTCACCTTCACCGTTTTCGATTTCAACCAGCATTTCTGTGTGGCCATAAATTTTAGCTTCTGGATAAGCTGCCTTTATTGCCTGATTGGCCAGCCAGTGATCGCCATGGATGTGGGTATTGAATACTGCGACTACGGGTAACTGACTGACTTTTTTTATTTCAGCCAGAACGTTGTTGCCAACGTGCACAGTTGAACCCGGATCAATAACAACCAGACCTGCTGAGGTTTTGACAATGCCGGGGTTGTTCATAAAGCCCTTGTTTTCAGGGTTGGGTAATTCAACCGGGCCGTGCATTACCCAGGTGTTAGTGGCTACTTTATCAAATACGTAAGGGAAGTTACTTGTTGCTGCACTGGCTGTTGGGGGTGCTGCCACATTGGGTGTGTTATCACCTGTAGGTGAACACGCAGCAAGTAAAAAAAGTAAAAAAATTACGGTAACAGATTTAAATAGGGTTTTGATCTGCTGGTTCATAGTTTGGTGCCTCAGTTATTCAGAAAAAGAAGTGCCATTGCGATAGCGGCAGGCAGTGCCTGTAAAAATAAGATAGAACGTTGCGCGGTTAATGCGCCATAGATGCCTGCAATAATAATACAACTAAGAAAAAACACAAGCGCATCAAAACCACCTGTACTGATTAATCCCCATAATAGGCCGGCAGCAAGAAAACCGTTATACAAGCCCTGATTAGCTGCTAGTGGTGCGGATAGTCTGGCGTAGTCTTCTTTTAGGCCAAATGTTTTTCGACTTAAAGGCGTGTTCCATAAAAACATTTCAAGAACCAGAAATAACACATGTAAAAGTATGACGATGCTGATGGCGACTATCGTTAAGATGTTCATGGTTTTACCTTCAATCTCTGAGCGTTAGATTCAGTTTGTTCTGGCATTGGCTCTGGCGCTAATGTATTGACAATATTTACTCACGCAATAATGTTGTTTAATTTCGCCTGCATTTTTTTGTAACCAATCTCACGCAGTTTTTTAATATTATTTTCTGGTATTTTTTCACTGTTCGGATAGCTAGCTAAGGCTTTTTCAAGACTGTTTTCTCGTATTAAATGTAACATTGGCCAGGGCGAGCGGTTACTGAAATTGCCAGCATCATTTTCTGCACTGTCTGCAAAACGATAGTCTGGATGAAAGCTGGCAATCTGGTAGATACCTGTATAATTTAAATCAATCAGTAACTGGTTAGCTAAATCCAGTAGTTCGAGGTAGTCGTCGAATTTCTGATAAGCATCAGGGTAGATTAACAGGCTGGTTTCTGTGTCTGTGCTATCGTCAAGTTTGGCGAAGCTGTCTGCTAAGCATTGTAAATGTTGTTCTAAAGAATCACCGCTGTTGACGCTGTATTCGATGCTATTATTCTGGAAGGGCTGTGATGCAAAAGGGCAAAGATTTAAACCAATGACAACATCGTTTACCCAGTTTTCTGTTTGCTGGATGATGTCTTGTGTTGAGATTGTTAGCATTGGCATAAATAACTTAATGGTGCTCTAAGTCAATGGCTATCGAGTTTTGCCAGTTCACTTAGTATCTGGATAATCAATGATTCGCCCTGTACACCCATGCGTGTGCAAAGCTTGTCGACATCACGCTCGCCGTCGATCATGTTTTTGATTACCGCGCTCAGGTTGGCCATGTCACCACCCGTTTGGGACATTTGTTCTGCCATAGTACCTAACATCGAAAGTGCATTATGATCACCGCAGCGAGCTTCATTGATCATTCGCGCCAGCATCGGCGCGGCTTTTGTGGCATCACCACTTTGCTGCGCTTTGGGTAAGGTTTCAGGGTTCTGTAGACCACGTAAAATGCTATCAACAATAACGGCATCTTCATCATCCAGCCCCTTTGCCAGAGTTTGGTCGCGATTACCATTAATGATTTTATAGATAACATCAACCAGGCTCTGCCAGCCGTTTTGTGCAGATTGCTGTAATACCTGATCCAGTTGTGGTCTGAATTCCGGGTTATGAATGGTCTGTACTACCGCCAGCACCAGGCTGGCGTGAGTTTGAAGTATTTGTTTGGTTTTTTCTGCTGTTGGCATGGTTTTAATTACGAATTACTAATTACTAATTACGAGTTTTTTTTGGTATTGAACTTGTATTTGTTTTCTCATTTCCATGCTGTTGTTTCTCGTTTTGTTGTTTGGGGTTTTGTTTTTAATTCGTAATTAGTAATTCGTAATTAGTAATTAAATTTATAGTTTCTTGATTTTCTCAGCCTGTTCTTGCAGCTGTTCTATGGCTTTTGTCATTTCTGCCAGCCGAGTGCGTTCTTTTTCAACAACAGCAGCGGGTGCTTTATCGACAAAGTTTTTGTTGACCAGTTTGGCGGTGGTTTTATCAACATTGAGCTGAATCTTGTTGATTTCTTTTTCCAGCCTTGCCAGTTCTGCATCTTTATCAATCAGGCCTGCCAGAGGAATCAAAATTTTCATTTCACCCACTAATGCAGTTGCCGATTCGGGCGCTTCATCGCTTTTTGCCAGCCATTCACTTTTTTCCAGTTTTGCCAGGGTTTCGATAAATGACTGGTTTTCGTTATAGAGTGTTTGGTCCTTTTCAGAATAATTTTGTAATAGTAGAGATAAAGGTTTACCGGGTGGGATGTCCATTTCAGAACGAATACGGCGCACACCACTGACAAAGGTTTTCACCCATTCCAGCTCTATTTCTGCTTTTTCATCTATCTTGCTGTTATCTGATTCGGGGTAGGCTTGCAGCATGATGGTATCACCCGTTTTACCCGCTAAGGGCGCGACAAATTGCCAGCATTCTTCGGTGATAAAGGGGATGATCGGGTGATTTAATCGTAGAATGGTTTCCAGTACACGGACTAATGTACGGCGTGTTCCGCGTTGCTGGTTTTCGGGTGTTTGCTCATTGAATAAAACCGGTTTTGATAGCTCCAGATACCAGTCACAGTAATCCTCCCAGACGAAAGCGTATAAATCATGTGCGATTAAATCAAGGCGTGAGTTTTCACTGTGTTGTTCGATATGCGCTTCGACGCGCTGTAGGCGTGAAATTATCCAGCGATCTGCCAGTGAATAAACCACATCGGGGTTATCTGAGCCATCGTCTAATAAACCGGTGTCTTTATCTTCTGCCTGCATTAATACATAACGTGTGGCGTTCCATAACTTGTTGCAGAAATTGCGATAACCTTCAATGCGCCCGGGTGAAAACACCACATCACGTCCGGTGGTGGCAAGTGCGGCAAAGGTAAAACGCATGGCATCGGTGCCAAAGGCTGGAATGCCGTCAGGGAAATTTTTACGAGTGAGTTTCTCGATGCGCTCAATCTGGTGCGTTTGCATTACTGCAGCGGTGCGTTTTTTAACCAGTGACTCCAGGTCGATACCATCAATAACATCAATGGGGTCAAGTACATTGCCTTTGGATTTTGACATTTTCTGACCTTCGGCATCGCGCACCAGGCCATGCACATAAACTTCACGGAAGGGGACATCACCCATGAATTTAAGCCCCATCATAATCATGCGTGCGACCCAGAAGAAAATAATATCAAAGCCGGTAACCAGTACGTTAGTTGGGTAGTATGTCTCCAGTTCTGGTGTTTTTTGTGGCCAGCCCAGCGTTGAAAACGGCCACAGTGCAGAAGAGAACCAGGTGTCTAAAACGTCTTCATCCTGAGTTAGTGGAAAATCGTCGGGTAGTTTGTTTTTTTTGCGTATTTCTTCAACATTGTATCCAACGTAAACATTGCCAACATCGTCATACCAGGCTGGAATGCGGTGTCCCCACCAGATCTGGCGTGAAATACACCAGTCCTCAATGTTGTTCATCCATTCAAAATAGGTGTTTTTCCAGTTATCCGGTGTGAATTTGATATCGCCATTTTTTACCGCTTCAATTGCCGGTTTTGCCAGCGGTCCCACTTTGACATACCATTGATCGGTTAAATAAGGTTCGATGACGGCATTGGAACGATCACCGCGTGGCACCACGAGTTTGTGGTCGACTACTTTTTCCAGCAATCCTTTGGCTTTAAGGTCGGCGACGATTTGTTTACGTGCCTGGTAGCGATCGAGGCCGATATAGGCTTCAGGGATCACGTTATTAGCGTCGTCTGTGTTATCACGAATAGCGGCATTTTTGGTAAAAATGTTGATTAAGCCGCCATTGGGTAAATTGCGAACTTCCGTTTTGTTTTTATGGCGAGTCCAGACCAGATAGTCATTAAAATCATGTGCCGGGGTGATTTTTACGCAGCCGGTGCCAAATTCAGGGTCAACATGCTCATCTGCAATGACTGGAATCAAACGCCCTGTTAGTGGCAGTTCAAGGAACTCACCTAATAAATAGGAATAACGCTCATCATTCGGGTGAACCGCGACCGCGCAGTCGCCCAACAGGGTTTCCGGGCGGGTGGTGGCAACCACAACATGGCCGGCACCATTGCTGCGCGGGTAACGCATGTGCCACATGTGACCGGATTCTTCTTTGGATAATACTTCTAAATCAGAAACGGCGGTGTGCAATACCGGGTCCCAGTTAACCAGCCGTTTGCCACGATAGATGAGACCTTCTTCAAACAGGCGGACAAAAACTTCAGTGACAGCGGTGGACATGCCCTCGTCCATGGTGAAACGTTCGCGTGACCAGTCCAGTGATGCACCCATACGGCGTAATTGTTGGGTAATAGTATTGCCGGAGTGCTCCTTCCATTCCCAGATTTTTTCGGTAAATTTTTCCCGACCATAATCATGACGGGTTTTGCCTTCGGCGTTAATCAGGCGTTCGACCACCATTTGTGTGGCGATGCCCGCATGGTCGGTACCAACCTGCCATAAGGTATTGTGGCCTTTCATGCGATGGTGACGCACCATGGCATCCATAATGGTATCCTGAAAGGCGTGTCCCATGTGCAAACGACCGGTAACATTTGGCGGTGGAATCATAATGCAGAAGTTTTCGCATTCTGTTTCTTTGTTGGTGGCTTCATGACGTAGATTGGTACAGTGCGGGTCAGCGTTAAAATAGCCGTTATTTTCCCAGATGGTATACCATTTGTCTTCGATGGCTTGCGGGTTGTAGGTTTTTTCCATGGTGGACTCAGGTTGCTGCAGAATTATAGAAACATGCAAAACGTGCGATTATACAACAATATGTATACAACATGATGTTACAGTATGCTGTGGTTGAATACCCTAACCGTTTACGGTAGGGTTGGCAGGTTATTCTCCCTCACACGCTAATAAACAGTTATCTTATGCGTGGGCAAAAGAACCTGTCCACCCTACAATTGAGAAGGTCTTTTATTTGTTGCTTGCAGAAGATATTTCAGCAGACAGTGACTGGATAATTTCTTTAGATAGTTTTTCTTTTAATGCCTGTTCAAGCAAAAGTCGTAATTGCTGCTCCAGTTCGGGCATCAGCTGTTTCACGATGTCATCAGTGACAGATTGCAGTGATAGTGTTGTTGTTTGTGGTTCTACTTCGACTGCTTGCCTGTGCGTCGTGTCCCCTGGCTCTTCAATGACAGACGAGTCAATAGTTGATGGCTCAGCTTTATCTTCATCAGTGATATTGTAGTTAATCAGTGCTGACTCAATACCATCTATTTCATCTTCATTATTGATATTATCAATTGTGCCTATTTGAGGGTCTGTTTCCGAGTTTATTGTGTCTTCGATAATTGTGGTTTCATCAATATTAATACTAGAATCCGCAATACCAGAACCTGCAATACTAGAATCTTCAGTAGTTAAATCGATGATTTCACTTTCAAATAAATCCACATTGGTTTCTGTGCTATAAGATTCAGCATCAAGCATTTCATCGCTGTCAATGCTGAGATTAAAATCTATTTTTTCATTGTCAGCAATTTCAATGACATCATCAAGAGTGGGTATTTTTCTTTTATCGAAATCAGGCATTAGCAGTCAACACAACGGTCAAGTACATATTGGGTCAACAGCCCAACGGGTCTTCCGGTTGCTCCTTTGTGTGAGCCGGTTTTCCACGCCACACCGGCAATATCCAGGTGTGCCCAGTGATATTTTTTGGTGAAACGTGACAGGAAGCAGGCAGCGGTTATGGTGCCTGCGCCTTTACCGCCGATATTTGCCATGTCCGCAAAATTACTTTTTAGCTGTTCCTGGTAGTCGTCCCATAAAGGCAGTTGCCAGCAACGGTCGCCACTGCTTTGTCCGGCTGACAATAAATCATTAGCTAGCGGGTTGTGGTTGCTAAGCAGGCCAGCAGGGTGTGCGCCCAGGGCAACAATACAGGCACCGGTTAAGGTGGCAATGTCGATTACTACATCAGGCTCGAATTTTTCAGCGTAGGTTAAAGCGTCACATAATATGAGTCGACCTTCTGCATCGGTGTTTAATATCTCAATGGTTTGCCCTGACATGCTGGTGACAATATCACCGGGCCGTGAGGCGAGACCATCGGGCATATTTTCGACTGTGGGTATGATGCCAATAATGTTGACGGGCAGGAACATCTCGGCGCAGGCACTGATAACGCCTAATACACTGGCAGCCCCGCACATGTCATATTTCATTTCGTCCATGGCCGCACCCGGCTTCAGACTGATGCCACCTGAATCGAAGGTGACACCTTTACCAACAAAAACAATGGGTGCCTGTTTGTCATCGCCAGCCATGTATTTAATGGTGATTAATTTAGCGGGTTCACGGCTGCCTTTGGAAACAGACAGGAGTGAGCCCATGCCTAGTTTTTCCATATCCTTTTCTTCTAGCACTGTGGTTTTTATTTTTTTATGATGTTTTGCCAGTATTTCAGCCTGTTTTGCCAGGTAATCCGGGGTGCAAATATTGCCCGGTAGATTACCCAGATCTTTTGCCAGGTGAATACCGGCAGAAATAGCCATGCCCTGGCGTACTGCTTTTTCACCCTGCATTAACTGACCGCGTCCATTAACGCTGAAAATAAATTTTCTTAGTGGACGGCGGGCTTCTTTTTTCTCGGATTTGAGCTGGTTGAACTGATATAAGGATTCATCAATCGCTTCGATAGCATGCTGGATTTTCCAGTTTATATCTTTACGTTTTACCGGTATTTCAGTGAGGTATGAAGCAATTTCGGTGGCACCGCTGGCTTGCAGTCTTTTCACCATATGGCTGTTAATTTTATAAAAAATGGCGACATCAATATTTTTCTCTTTGCCACAGCCAATCAGTAAAACACGGTCGCATAATGTATTTTCAACATTGTGCAATAATAGACAATTGCCCAAATCGCCTTCAATCTCACCGCGCCGAATCAGGTTAGAGATGTAACCGTTGCTGGCTTTATCAATGATTTTGGCAGAGGGTGAGAGTTTTCTTGAGGCATATATCGGAATAACAACACAGCCGATACGCTGTTTTTCGGGGTTGCCACTTTTGACTGTGTATTCCATGAGAGCTCCGTAAGAATTATTTGATTCTGCGAGGTTTTATCTGTAGACAGATGCAGATTGTATGCAATTTATGGCGGTGAGGGTAGTGGCATTGTTGATTATTTAGGCTCTATATGAATTATCTTATGATTTACTATTCGTATCATCCTTGATATTCACCTCTTCGGAGCTTGCGTGATAAATTTTTCCTGATAATTTATAGTGAACTTGATTTTTCAGGTTAAACTTCTTTTCATTATCAGCACAGAATTGAGTAAGCCCTTTTATTAAATTAATGACAATGAAACTAACAATAATCGACAAATATATTGCAAAAGAATTACTGGCAGTATTTTTGTCTGTCTATTTTGTGTTGCTGATTATTGTGCTGAGTACACAAATTGTACATTTATTAAGATGGGTGGCACAGGGCATTATTCCGATCGCTGCATTTTTACCCTACCTAACTAACAGTCTTTTTGAATTTAGTGTTATTTTGATCCCGCTTAGTCTGTTGATGGGTATTCTGCTTGCCTTTGGTCGGCTTTATAGTGACAGTGAAATGGCGGCGATTATGTCAGCAGGAATCGGTCCAATGCAGTGGTATCGCCCACTTATGCTCATTGCGATTCCAGCAACGCTTTTATTGTTTGTGTTGCTTAGTTTTGTGCAACCGGAAATCAGCTATCAACGCGAACTAATTCGTGCGGAAGTTCTCAGTCAATCGCAGCTTGATACATTAGCAGTGGGTCAATTCAATCGTGCCAGTAAAAGTGGTGGCGTATTATTTTTAGAATCAAGCCAAAAAAATAACAATCAAATTGGTAATGTGTTTTTTCAGCAGCATCGTGAAAATGCAAGCCATGTCGATTTAGCTGCAACTACCAGCAGTTTTTATAACGAAGAAGGTCGTCGTTATATGGTGATGCATGATGGTATGCATTATGCCGGTAATGCAGGTGATGCTGATTTTAAGATTATAAAATACAAAGACTACGGCATTCATATTGATAGAAAACAGGTAGCCGCGCATCGCTCGGTAAAATCTAAAAGTATGGCTGAGCTTTGGTCGTCAACAAACCCCAGAGATCAGGCTGAATTACAATGGCGATTTACCCTGCCGTTGGCAACCATTATTGTTGCGTTTATGGCGTTACCGCTAAGTCATACTAATCCGCGCAGTGGGCGTTATGCCAAACTTGCTATTGCGTTGATTATTTATCTTTTATACTCCAACTTTCTTGGTATTGGAAAAACCTGGATTGTACAGGGAAAAGTACCCGTATGGATTGGCACATGGTGGGTGCACATCATTGCCATTGTTTTTACTTTGGTTTTGCTAAAAGCCCGGGGTTATCTGACTAGGGGTTATCTGAGTGGTTTAAGTAAACACAGCCGAGTGAAAAAGGGAGGTTCAGATGGTTCTTGATCGTTATATTGCAAAAACAGTTATTACAGGATGCATACTTGCCAGTTTTGTGATGTTATCGATATTTGCTTTTGTTGATTTTATTGCTCAGTTAGATGATGTTGGTAAGGGGGATTACGGCTTGTTGCAGGCTGCTGTTTTTGTTTTATTTCGTTTGCCTCAACGTTTATATGAGCTGTCACCGTCAATAATACTGCTTGGTGGTATTTTGTCTTTAGGCACGCTAGCTGCAAATTCTGAATTAATTGTGATGCGTGCATCAGGTGTTACAACCATACGTATTACCCGTTCAGTGCTGCAAATTGGTTTATTTATCGCCATTCTGGTCGCCTTGCTGGGTGAGTATGTTGCACCATCGGCAAGCAGGGAGGCAAAAACATATCGTGCCCAGGCAATAGAGAAAAAACTTATTGTTGGTGGTTCTGAAGATGTCTGGGCGCGTGATGGTAATCGCTATATCAATGTAAAAAAAATATTGCCGGATCGACAGTTGCGTCATATACGTCTTTATGAGCTGGATGAAAATCGGCAATTAAGTTCAATAAGTTATGCAGAGCAGGCGCAATATCTAAATCAGGAGTGGGTGTTGAGTAATATCAAACGTTCAGAACTATCCTCTTCGGGCGTAAAAATATCATATGAAAAACAGATGATATTAAAACGACTTATTTTATTAGAACTGTTTACCGTGCTGGAACTTGAGTCTAAAGATATGTCAGCCAGGGAGTTGCTGATTTATAGCCAATATTTACAGGAAAATAATCTGGATAGTGGTGAGTATTTGCTGTCATTCTGGATAAAAATCTTTACCCCGCTAACCTGTTTGGTAATGTTGATGATAGCCATGCCTATCGTGTTTGCAACGACACCACGCAGTGGCGGTGCGGGTCAACGTATTGTGCTGGCGATAGTAATTGGTATTGTTTATTTTGTGTTTAATCGTTCGGTTAATCATTTGGGTTTGGCAATCAATATTTCGCCTTTGCTCAGTGCCTCCGCGCCGTTAATTCTGGTAACGGTGATTAGTTTGTATTATTTGAGGAAGGTGAATTAATTGTTAATTGTTAATGGTTAATTGTTAATTGTTAATGAAAAGCAAAACCATGGTTTAACCCGTCATGTGTTTTAAAATTAACCATTAACCATTATTTTCGATTTTTTAGGTCAATCAGCACAGTTTTACTAATTAAATCGTGCCAGCAGCGATTTTTTTTATCAAAAAGCGCCCATAAAAAACCCAGTCCAAACATTGACCAGGAAACAATAGCGAAAATATAACGTGTTGCTGCGGTTTTCCAGCTGATGTTGCCGCCAGTAGTTTGCATATGTGTTGTTTGTATATGCGTACTCTGTATTTGCGCACTCTGAATTTGAATGTGCCATGTTTTCATGCCTAATGTTTGTCCACCATGAATCCAGAACCAGGCAAAATACAAATAACTCAGACCGAAAAAAAGAGCAAAGGAAAAAAACGAATAGAAAATGTTGTCTGGCTCAATCGCTTTTAACTGGTTTAAAGCTGTTGCTATGATAAAAAAAACAAAAAATAGTGCGATTAATAAAAAACTATCGTAAAGAATTGCAAACAGCCGCCGAAATAGTCTGGCATAAGGCAGGTTTTCTGTTTGTTTACTGTTATCTATTTTAGTCATCATTATTGTGTGTAATAGTCATTGAGAAATCGTACAAAATACTGTGAAGTGCTTTTAATTTTGAGCGCCCATATTAACAGGAATGCTTGTATTTGGTTAAGCATGATATATGCTCATTAAATGGATTTGTCCTTAAGATATCTTTGACTACACCGTTCATCAGGCTTTTTTGGAAGCATTCATTATCATCGGACTTTTAGCGAGAAAAAGAATATGAAACTTATACGTAAAATTTTATCCGTTGTTGTTTTATCGGCACTCACTCAAGCTGCATATGCCATTCCGTTTACCTTTGAAGGTCGATCGTTGGGTATGGGTGGTGTCTCTGTAGCCACCGCCGATCTTGCGACTGCGGCCTGGGCAAATCCGGCGATGTTAACCAATCAGCGACCGGATGATGATTTTTCATTACTTATTGGTGCCGGTGCCTTTGTAAGAGATAACGACGATTTAATCTCAGATGTTGAGGATTTTCAGGATGCTGATGATCGTAGAACAATTGCTCAAAGTTTGGGAGATGTGCCTGGTGTGGAGCAGGCATTGTCAGATATGTCTTCAATTATTACTGGTATTGATGGCAAGGTGATCGCACCGGAGGTGGCTGGTCTTGTTGCTATGGGCATTGCTTTTGATTCATTTGCCATGGCCATTAGTATTCGTGCTGATGCCATTGCAGCGGGTACAGTAACCGACTTATCCTGCTCACTAGTGGATGATTCAACCTGTGATCTAATTCGTCTGGAAAACGAAATTACCAGTACAGATTTTAATATACTTAATCTTGAAGGTCTGGTAGCCATTGAGTATGGTGTGTCCCTGGCGAAAGATTTTCAGATTTTTGAGCGTAAAGTTTCGTTGGGTATTAAACCTAAAGTGGTTGATCTTACGTCTTTTACTTTTAGAGAATCACTGCTAACGGTTAATGATGGTCTGGATTTAATTACAGAGGATGATTTGAAAAAAGATTTAGGTACGTTTTTCACTGTCGATTTTGGTGCAGCAATGGATGTTACAGAGTCGCTGCGAGTTGGACTGACGGTTAGAAATTTAATCACTGATCAGTTTGATATAAGCCTTGGCACGATCAATGGTGCTCCGGTAAATGCAAAGTTGAATTTTGATACCGAAGCACGCATCGGTGTTGCTTACCATAACAACTTTGTAACCGTGGCTGTTGATTATGATCTGACTGCAAACGAACCCTTATTAGCCAACCCGGCCTTTAAAAAATTAAAAACACAATATTTAGCAGTGGGTGCTGAATTTAATGCTTTTGATTTTGCGCAATTGCGAGTTGGCGCTGCAAAAAATATAGCAAATGGTATTTCTAATAACGCAGAAAATATTGCATACACTGCAGGCATAGGCTTTTGGTTAGGTTTCAATCTGGATGTTGCGGCAACCTTTACCGATAACTCCATTGGCGGTTTTGTACAAACAGGCTTCAGGTTTTAATGTGTTTTTAAATAGCCCAGAATTTGTACAACAAGGGTTTAAAATTTAAACAATTAAGCAATTAAAAAATAAAGTTACAGTTAAGTAATTTATTTAATTTACAAAAAAAGGTTTGCTAAATTAGAATTTCGTTTTATACTTTTGAAGGTAACTCACAAAAGGGGACTTCTAAGATGGCTAGTACTACAAAGAAAAAAACAATAAAGAAAAAAGTAGCTAAGCGTAAAGCACCTGTAAAACGCAAAGTAGTTAAGAAAAAAGTAGCTAAAAAGACGGTAGCTAAGAAAAAAGTCGCTAAGAAAAAAGGTGTTAAAAAGAAAGTGGCTAAGAAAAATATTGCTAAGAAAAAAGCAGTTAAAAAGACAGTAGCTAAGAAAAAGGTTGCTAAGAAAAAAGCAGTTAAAAAGACAGTAGCTAAGAAAAAGGTCGCCAGGAAAAAGGTAGCGAAGAAAAAAGTAGTTAAGAAAACTTCATCAGCAGCCGCTGCCAGGAAAAAAGCTGTTGCTAAGAAAAAAGCCGCTGCTACTAAAAAAAGAGCGACCGTCGCAAAAAAAAAGGCCGTAGCCGCTAAGCGTAAAGCATTAGCGGCGAAGAAAAAAATGACTGCTGAACGCAAAAAAAAAGCTAAAGAAAATGCCGTTGTAGCCAGGCAGAAATTACGTGATCGCGTAGCTGCAGCTGCATCTGCAGTAGCTGAAGCAAAAGCTGAAGTAGCAGCAACCAGAAAACGTCAGGCTCTTCTGATTAAGATGGCTGAGAGGAAAGAAGCTGCCGTTGCCAGGTTTGTAGAAAATTGGTCTAAGAAAGAAATGGCAAATATTGAGAAAGCCCTTAAACCAAAAACCCGCCGCAAACGTAAATAGTTGCTTCATCTGGTATATTAAAAAGCTTGTGTGAGTGGCTTTTTTTTGCCTATAATTTGCATATGGCAAAATTTGACAAAATTTCACTTTCCGAGCAAGCAATAATTGAGCGTTTTATCGACCATTTATGGATGGAAAATGGTTTAAGTGAAAACACCCTGTCAGCGTATAGAAACGATCTTGCTGGTTTTGCGCTTTGGTTAAAAGAAATAGGTAAGCTATTAACAACAGTGAGTACGGTTACTATCCAGAACTTTCTGGCGTTCAATTACGACATTAAGCAAAAACGGCGTTCAGTGGCTCGATTATTATCAACCTTGCGTCGTTTTTATTTATATCTACTTCGTGAAAACCAGATTACTGAAGATCCTACTCGGTTACTGAAATCGCCCAAAGGTGAACGCTCACTGCCACTGTCACTAAATGAAAAACAAATTGAGGATTTATTGGCAGCGCCCGATATTTCAGATGATTTAGGATTAAGAGACAGGACAATGCTGGAGGTTTTATATGCCACCGGCTTGCGTGTAAGTGAGTTAATAACTTTACAAATATCACAGATCTCATTGCAACAAGGGGTGATACGTGTAATTGGTAAAGGCAATAAAGAACGTCTGGTGCCAGTGGGTGAAATTGCGCTTGACTGGTTATTGCAGTATTACCAGCAATCCAGGCCTCAGTTGTTATTAAAAACTACGAATCAAAGAAAAAATTTGAGCCAATGCAGTGAAGTTTTTGTGACCAGGCGAGGCCGTGCGATGACGCGTCAGGCATTCTGGTACAGGGTGAAGCGTTATGCATTGCTTGCGGGTATAAGCACGGATCACTTATCGCCTCATACATTAAGACATGCTTTTGCTACCCATTTATTAAATAACGGTGCTGATCTTCGTGTGGTACAGATGCTGTTGGGGCACAGTGATATTTCGACAACGCAAATTTATACCCATGTGGCCGATCAACGTTTACGCGAGATGTATCAGCTGCACCATCCTCGCGCCTGAGTCATTTCTTTGTGGCTTCTCAATAACCCGTGGCGGCTTGTAGTTTTGAAACACGCAGAACATACGTCCCCATGTTGATCAAAGCGGGGCTTGACGGTAGCATCCCCCCTCCTTCGCGGGGGCAGGCCATGCTACCGACAGTTTCAAAACCACAAGCCGCCACGGGTTATTGAGAAGCTGCATTGCTTTGATATAAATCACAGCCAATATATGACTTATGGCAACATTTCATGGAATTAACTATAATTCGCGCTGTCTTGTTATATACCCAGATCTCTATATAGATTTTAATTAACTACCCGTGTGCTATTTATGAAATTATTCTCTTTATTATTTGTGTCTTATTTATTAATGGCTTTTACCGCTTCTGCAGATATGACTGCCGAGGTCGCTGTTGAGCTAGATAATACCGACAAGTTAAAACAGGCATTGGCTAAGGTCATGCCCAGTGTAAAAACCACCAAAATTACCGCAACGCCAATAGAGGGTTTGTATGAGGTCATTGTAGGCTCTCAGGTGGTGTATATGAGTGTTGATGCACGTTATATGATTGAAGGTGATCTGTATGACCTGCAAACCAGAAAAAATATCAGTGAATCTGCGAAATCAGCTATTCGTCTTGTCGCACTAGAAAAATTGGGGGTAAACAAGATGCTGGTGTATAAACCGAAAAAAGTTGAAAGCACCATAACAGTGGTGACTGATATCGATTGCCCTTACTGTAGACGTTTGCATGATGAAGTACCAGATTACCTGAAAAATAATATACAGGTTCGATATATCTTTATGCCGCTTAAAGGTAGTGCGTCGATGAAGAAATCAGTTAGTGTGTGGTGTGCAGATGACCAGCAACTGGCGCTGGATATTGCAAAAGCGGGTGGTGAAGTTGAAGAAAAAACCTGCGACAATCCAATTAACGAGCACTTGAGATTGGCGCGCGAGCTTGGTGTGCGTGGTACTCCGGCAATTTTATTAGAAGATGGTCAAATGTTGCCTGGTTATGTGCCTGTTAACAAGTTGCTTGCTGAGCTTAGGAAAGACTAATTTAATTACGAATTACTAATTACGAATTACTAATTACGAATTGTTCTTTGGTGTTGTGTGTATTGGTTCTTTTTGTTTTTTCGTTTTGCGTACACATATTGGTTTGTTGGCAATAAATGACCAGTAGCAACGAATAATTAGTAATTAGTAATTAGTAATTAGTAATTAGTAATTAGTAATTAGTAATTA
>CAYQXD010000044.1:0-19640 GCA_964421315.1 uncultured Thiotrichaceae bacterium
TTAAACTAATAGACGAAATAAGCATGTAGAGCCGATGGCGGAGTGCTTGCGGACGGCGGTTCGATTCCGCCCATCTCCACCAAATAATCAAACCACCCTTGCGGTGGTTTTTTTATTTGTGGATTTGGCGCGGATGAGAACCACCGTACCAGGTTCACTAAAATTGCCAGGAGCAATTTTGAACACGCGTTTTCTGCGTGGCTCCGAAGGAGTGAAATACAAGGATGTATTTCATAATTCCCGCGAACCATAGAATCCCAACAATAAATCAATCGCATAACCCAATTGATAACAAAATATGGCATAGAAAGACCTGACCCTCAGATTTTCGTCCCATCAGCGGTAATCGTGAACATCTATTTCCAGGCGACCGCAAGCCAAAACAACACACTAACGCACAAACGGCTAATACCGCACTAAAGAGAATGGGTTATGCCAATATTCTAGTCGCACATAGTCTACGAGCATTAGCCAGCACTACATTGAATGAAAACGGCTTTGATCCAGATGTTGTCGAATCAGCACTTTCTCATTTAGACAAAAATGAAGTCAGGCGCACTTACAATCATGCTGAATATATTGAACGTCGTCGTGTAATGATGAACTGGTGGTCTGAAAGCATAGAAATAGCCTTCCACAGGCAACATGAGCCTGAGTGCTACCAATAAGCTACTACGGGTGGTAAAACGGCTGAATCGTCAAATTGATTGGTTTCCTGGAATTTCAGGTAGAAAGTAGCACAGTGGTTACTTTTCTGAATTTGCCCGTTTGATCACACGAAGTTGCCGGTCTGTTGCCTTTTTCATTACGTCAGAATACACACGCTTCTTCTTACCAGAGGAAGCATTACGAATAAAATCCGAAAATGGTGTGGATTTAACTGTTTTGGGTTTTGAAAACATAGACATATTATATCTATTTAGGTCATACCAAGCAATTTTTCAAGGTCGACCAAGGTATATTTTTCCGGAATATGGTTGTCAATTTTATCAACACCTGCCTTAAACAGCTTATTCGTGTTATCGGTATTTTTAAGCAACAAGTCAACTTTTACGTCTGAACCAAAAGTAGTTTTCAACCGATTAACCACATTCCGCGCTGCAAAATACTGCTCAATAAAGTGCTCTGGCCTTATGCGTCGTCCTTCTACAGCTTCACGGCTCTTTACAAATTCCCAAGCCAACATAGGTTCTTGATACACATACAGTATCTGCACCACCCGGTTTTTCTTTAATGAACGGGAAATATTCTGCTCTGCTTTATCATAATGGCTAAGCGTGCCATCCAATAAAAAACTCTGCTTCTGTTTCAATGCGAGATCATGAATTCGCTCTACTAATATTGAAACAGCACCCTGAAAAAGGCACGAATTTTCACCCGTATAACCAGGAAACTCATGACGTAATTCATCAGGATCGATACGCAGAACTTCTGATCCTTTGTTCTCATCAGATGATATTAATTCTATCGAAGCTTCTGTTTTACCCGCTCCTGGTGAGCCAGCCATAAATACGGACACTGGTTCATCCTCAGGTAGAAAACGTGATTTATCTGTTAATTTTTTGGCAATGTCTTTTTTGTTTTTACGAGAAAAAGTCAATGCTTCACTTTGAATCAGTTTTTCTGCTTCTGTCAATTCCATTATTATGCAGCCCATCTTTGTCCAGTGGCAGACAAGTCATAAATCAACTCATACACATTGTCACACTTTTTCTGGAATAACGTCCTGTCATAACTTTCCGGTAAATCATCATTTAACACTTCAGATACAGTCGAACGTACAGACTCTATCGTTTGTGAATTTTTCCACCAATCTTGCACCAACACTTTTGGCTGTTCGTCCTTCAGTCTGGCGAGTAAATGCTTAGCTGCCAATTTAACTTTTTTCTCTTCTTTTTTAGTTAATTTAGGTTTATACAATAAATCATATAACTCCAGCTCATCCTCAGTTAAACCTTCTCTAACGTGTCGCTGATCCTCTTCTTTTAAGTCTGCCGCTGCATTTACCAGTTCTTCATAGTAATTCTCAACTGATGAAGCACCAGAATTGTATTGATCGATGATTTTTTGTAAACGTATCGCAAACGCTATTCTCGATTTGTTCTGCTCCATCATTTGCGTGATCTTGCCATCAATAAATTCCCGTAAATCTGCAATCTCAATATGTTTATGCGGTATTTTCTTAAAGTCTTCTTTGAGTTTATCGAAATCAATTTTGCTTAAATTCCAGGTTTTGCCTTTCTGAATAATTTCATATTCCGGGTGAAATAATTCACTTAGCTTACTTTTATCACTCTCATCAACCACCACACTTTCATCTAACAAACTGCCAATTTTTGCACTAATGGCTTGAATATCTACCTTCTCGACGATGCTATCAAGCACACCACGAAGATACTGGATTGCGGCTATCATAATCCTTGGTGGCTGCTGGAGTATCTCAGGTTTACTGGCCTCGTATAGCGAAGTAACCGTATTTTCATAGATGTTAAATGTTTTCCGCCATTCATCATTACTTAATAGCTTATCGGCGAAATCATTAAAATAACCAATATTTTTAAAGATTTCTTTACGATCCAAAACAAGTTGCAGGTCAATTTCTCGTTCAAGGCAGAAGTCTTCAGCTTTTGTAATGGCTTCATCCAGCAAAACAAATAATTGAGATTTTTCCTGAACCGGTAGCCGCTCATCATCCTCACCCTGCGCATAATCACGCAAGGCTTTTTTCATGTTACGGAAAACATTATAGTAATCGACAATATCGCCGTTTTTCTTTTCTATAAACTCACTGGTATAACCCTTTATCTTATATGCTGCCACCCTGTTAGCACGTGCAATGGTTTGCATCAGAGTGTGATCTTTCATGGGTTTATCAAGATACAGAATTGATACCGTTGGCGCATCAAAACCGGTCAACCACATGGCGCAGACAAACACTAACTGTAACGGATGCTCAGGGTCTTTGAAGTTGTGCTCTATATCCAGCCCATTTGCATCCGCTAAATTCATACGTTCTCGGTGATGACTAATATCCAGCTCTTCAGTAGCAAATTTCTTTTTTTCATTTGCATCTTCACTGACAACAACAGTCATTTCCACCCGACGCATCCATTCAACCATACGTTTTAAACGTGTTTTTTCAATTTCATCCTTTGTTTCTTTGATCCGACCTCGTAGCACCTTTAGCTGCTCTTTCCAGTGATACTGAACCTTGTCGTACATTTTAACAGCAGTGAATTTATCCACCGATACCACCATGCCTTTACCCAAATAGCCGCGCCGGGGAAAGTGGTAGACGATGTCTTTGGCAATGGTATCCAGGCGATCATCCCGCTTGATCACTTCTACTTCGGCAGCGAATTTGTTTTCCAGCTTTTCCTGCTGTTTTTCATCCAGATTTTCATCTTCAAGTAGCTCAATAAACTCTTCACTCAAATCATCATTTTGATTGAGTACACTGGGTACACGTTTTTCATAAAACAGCGGTACGGTTGCACCATCCTGCATGGACTGCTGAAAATTATATTCCGACACATAATCGCCAAACCATTGATTCGTTTCACGCTTACTGCCCAGTAAGGGGGTGCCGGTAAATGCCAGAAATTGCGCATTAGGAAGCCCGGCACGCATATTTTCAGCCAACGACTTGTATTGGGTGCGGTGGGCTTCATCGACAATAACAATAGTCTCATCACGATCAGACAACACCGGGTAGTGTTTTCCTTTGTCGTAACGAAACTTCTGAATCAGTGTGAAGATGGCTTTTTTATTTGTACCGAGATATTTACGCAACTGCGTAGAATTTTTTGGGCGTGCCGCATCTCGCTCTTTAACGGTATTGGTATTGAGAAAATTACGACAAATCTGACCGTCTAAACTATCACGATCTGTCACAATCAAAAAAGTAAAGTTGCCTTTTATTTTTCGATGAATTTTACGCGAATAAAAGATCATCGAAAAACTCTTACCCGATCCCTGAGTGTGCCAGAAAACACCCAGCTTACCTTTCAGCTGCTTGCGCTTTTTAAACGTTTCAAGTGCGTTATTGACACCCAAAAACTGATGATTCTGGGCAATAATCTTCTGTGACTCTTTGTGGTAAATGATAAAGTTTTCGACATAATCCAGTAAGCGCGTAGGCTGACACAAACCATCGAGCACAATTTCAAGACTGGTACCATCTGATGCTGCTTTATCTCGGTTAATGGCTTCCTTTTCGCTTTCTACGCGCAACCAGCTAAAGAAGTGTTCCCAGCCAGCAGTAAAACTACCAATACGGGTTTTTAAGGCATTAGACAATATACAAAACGCATTACAATGAAACAGCTGAGGAATATCGGCATTGTAATCTGCCAGGTTTTTATCATAGGCATTATTTACATTAACATTGGAGTTTTTTAGTTCGATAAAGACCAGTGGTAAACCATTGACGTATATAATCACATCAGGCCGACGATAACGCTGATCGCCTTTAATCCATAATTGTGATACCGCAAGAAACTCATTTTCATCCGGCTTATCAAAATCAATCAACTGAACAAGGCCATGTTGAGCACGGCCATTTTCATCATCGTATTCAACCGGTACGCCGTCACGAATTAAGCCATCCAGTTCACGGTTAGCAGCAACAGGCTCTACCCCCGTACGGCGATTCATTATTAGTGCAACCGCTTCATCTATGGTTTTTTCTGGAATATCAGGATTAAGTTTTATTGCCTGACTTTTTAAACGATCAGCTAAAACCACATGGCGTTTATCTGTACGCTTTGAACGGTCATTCAAATCATCGGCATCTGCCGTAAAGCAATTTAGCAATTCATAACCATACGATTGTTGTAATCGGGTTAACAGTGCCTGTTCTATATCATCTTCACTGATTATAGCCATTTATGTATCAAGGTTTTTTGTTTTAAGCTTATCTCGGGTCCATGCCGGTTTGCGCCTACAATCAAGAATGGCATAAACTAAAACCGTGGCATCACTCATCTTGTAATACACAGCAAATGGAAAATGTTTTGAAAGCAATCGAAAATACCGCTCATAAAACAAAGGGTGTATGCCGGCGGTCACAAGCAAAGAATCAATATCGGAATATAACGAATCAAGAAAATATTCGCCTATTCCTTTGGCCTGTTGCTCATAAAACCCGTAACCATCAAGCAAGTCCTGTTGCGCTGATGCCAGTAGTTTAATCTTCATTCAATTTTTTTTAATATTATTTTTAACCTGATGCCAGTCAATAAATGCTTCTTTATTTGCATCCAGTAACTGCGCACGTTCAGATAAAACAGATTCATGCCAGTCGGGTGATTGAACACCACCTGGCTGTTGACACAAATCATCCCAGAGCATTTCCATCATGCACAGCTTTTCTTCCACCGACATGGTTTTTAATGGAACGGTAATGGACATAATATCTCCTTGATTCCTTAATGTTATATATATCAAATAGTAATGCGCTATAAGAAAAAACTCAATACTGACTTTTTTTCATCGTTCCCACGCTCTGCGTGGGAATGCAGACGCGCTGTTTGGCTGGTACACATTCACACCTGCGTCAGCGGCGCGTTAATATGCATTCCCACGCAGAGCGTGGGAACGAGAGCCAGAATGATACGTCTGTTACCAATGTTGGGGGGCGTGCCTCACCCCAACCTACCTACTCTGCCCTGTAAAATATAATGCTGCTCAAATTGTAGCAGTTGTGGCATCGTCGTGCTGCATACTGGGTGGAAACTGGATGTTGAGGTTTTCTACTGAGAGTTTGCCGGAGATTAGGCGAGGTAGTAACATAGTTTTTGTCATTTCAAGCTGACTCGCTTGTAATCTCAAATTCTCGATCATTGAATAAATTGAACTGTAGTATTGATTAAATTGAACAATAAGTGACTCATTTGATGGGATGTAAACAAGCATACGGTTTATATAATCTTTATTAGCATGCGGAATAGCAGAACCTGTATTATTAAATATAATCGCCTCATTCATTGCTTCAAGATATTCATAAACATAATTTTTTAGAGACTCATCTGTTCTTATTACAGACATGGTAGAACCGACAATACCATTTTTGTTTGAGCGAAAAACCAGGCCAGATCGAGAGCCATCCATTAACATTATAATATCACCCACATTACAATGAACAGAGTTTCTTTGTGGTACAGCATAACTAAGCCCTTTGCCCGTTATGGTCTGCATATTGATGTATATCTCCGCTTCATCCTTCATCTCATCTAATACTTCATCGGGATTTTTTCCTTTTTCAAATTTACAAATATTAGAAAAAACAACTTTCTCCCAACCCTTCGGAACCCCTTTTTCAAATTCAGCATTTTTATAACCGGGAAAGCGGAAGCGTACAAACCATTCACGGTAGATTTCTTCAGCCATTTTTTCCAGTAAGCTAATACGGCGTTTATTGTTTTCGATTAGGTCGTCATAGGCAGAGAGGATGGCAGCGATTTTGTCTTGTACGTCTTTTACTGGGAAAATAAAGATAAGCTCTTTAGCCACAGTAATATTAAAATGTTGTTGAGCAGCACCTACAGTATTCCCTGCAACTAAACTTTGACCAAAAGATGAATTAAAAATAGCGGCTAAAAAATGGGGATTAAGGTTTCGCCCTGGTCTTACAATTACCAAATCACTACAATTAGCATCACCTAAATTTTCTGGTATTACACATGCAGTACCTGGGTATCCTGTTCGCACTATTGCGACGTCACCCGGCTTCAGCGCAGATTTTTTCAATTTCTCATGAAAACGAGAATCTATAAACATCAAATTATTAAAATCTAAATAATATGGCTTTATATTTAGCGATCTAAGAAATGGAATCCCTTCATTAACATATTCTTTAGCCATAGAGCCTACATGACCAACAGTAACTTTTTCACAAAGTGTTTTTAACTTTACTTCAGACCAAACGCTCATTTACTCAGACACCAATAAGATGTTTTTTTTGATGGTAGATTCCAATGCTCTCGCATCATTACATAAATTTTGAAACTGTGTATTCAATCCTAATATACCGTCTATAAACTCCTCCTCAGTCTTCCCATCCTCCTCAATCACCACCCCCACATAACGCCCTGGATTCAATGAATAATCCTGCTCTTTAATTTCTTCCTGCGTTGCCAGTTTGCACAGCCCTGTAACATTTTCGTATTTAGCGTTAGCAAAACGTTCCTGCAACCAGTGTATATGCTGGTAATAACTTTCGGCATTTTTAACTTCTTTATGTAACTGTTCCAGTGCCTCTTTCAGCTTTTTTGTATCACGATCAGTGGTTGTACGTCTACCCGCCTGTTTTGCAATTTCAGCTTTTTCTTTTTCGTGTTTTCGTACCACTTTATCCAGTTGTTTTAGACCATTGTGCAGTGATTCAAAAAACGGATCAAAATGCTCGCGCAGTGTTTGTTGTGCGTCATTTTTATCTTTAATGGTTTTCAGTTTTTTTGCGGTCTTCTGGTATTTTTCATAAACTGCTTGCAGTGTTTTAAGTGCCGCCCACTCTTGCTGCAGTTGTTTAACGGCGGCTTTCCCCTGTTTGTCTGCCAGCACATCACTTAATTGTTCGCACACAGGTTTAACCTGTTGCTGATTTTCCTGCAGTAGTTCCATACCTTTTTCAAAATAATCGTTTATTAAATCAATAAATGCCTGCTGGTTGCCTTTGTGCAGTTTGCTGATAATGGCAATGTTTTGAATTTGTTCATCGGAAAATTCACGATGAGCACGGTCTATCTGAGTGAAGATATTACGAGCATCAATAAACAGTATTCTGTTGTCATGTTTGTTTTTATCAAAGAACCATAAGGTGGCTGGAAGGGTTACGGTATAGAACATGTTCGACGGCAGGGTTAACATACCGTAGATTAAATTCTTCTCGATTAAGGTTTGGCGTATATCTGCTTCGGAATGTCGAGCATCGGAGGCTGAATTAGCCATGACAAGACCCGCCCGGCCTTTTTCATTCAGTGAGGTGGCGAATAGATTGATCCACAGGTAGTTACCATTTGGCACGGTTTCTTTGCCTGCATCGGCTTTTTTTGCTTTGGTCTTTTTACGTGGGATACCGTAGGTATTAAAACGTTTATCATCCTTTACCTTGTCGTAATTCACATCATCAACATTAAACGGCGGATTGGCGAGTACATAATCGAACTTAGCAAAGCTTTTATGCGGGTCGCTGTAGTAGCTGTTTTGTGGTTTGATGTCACCGCGCAGGCCATTAACCGCCAGATTCATTTTTGCCAGTTTCACGGTTTCGGGTTCTTTTTCCTGACCGTAAACAAAGACACTGGCATCTTCACCATTTTCCAGTTCATTTCTGTGTTGCTCGACAAAGTGTGCGGATTGCACAAACATACCACCGGAACCACAGGCAGGATCGTACACTGTGCCGCCGTGTGGCTCGATAATTTCTACCATTAAGCGTACGACGGATTCCGGGGTAAAGAACTCACCACCGCCCTGACCTTCTGCCAGCGCAAAGTTACCGAGGAAGTATTCGTATATTTTGCCGAACAGGTCACCGGTCAATTCTGCCGGTATGTCCTTGAAATTGCGTAGTAGTTGGCTAGGAATAGAACGATCATCTTCAGTATAGAGCTTGAAGTATTCATCCTGAGGCAAAACGCCTTCTAATTCTGGCTTGTACTCTTCGATAAGCGCCATAGCATTCTTGATGGCGGCAGCGGTATCTTCTTGATCAGGCAGATTCAGCAAGTAATCGTATCGTGCTTCTGCCGGCAAATAAAAACCGCATTTTTCTATGGCGATTTTCTTTATTTTCTTCTCGGTGCGTTTACCTTTGTGCTTCTCATACTCCTCCTGGATTTCAGCTTCAAAGCGTTTGTACTTATTGTCAGCGAATTTTAGAAATATTAGACCCAATACAGGCGTGGAGTATTGGCTGGCGCGTAAGCCTGCATTTGCCCGCAGATTATCTGCAGCTGCCCAGAGTTGCTTTTCCAGGCTTTTAAGTTGTTGTTTGTCCATTTAATCCGTTTAATTATTGTTATTTTTCTGTTATTCAAGAAGCAGGAGCGAAGCATCTTCGGTAATTTTAAAAAGCCCCTCAACTAAGTACAGTAATGTACTGGAATATCCTATAGTTTCCAAGTATTTAGTGTGTTACTTTAAGAAATTACTGGTCGTTATTTCAATTTGGTAGCGTAACATGCCTGAACTCAGCATCGATAATCGTACTTTAATCCCCGTTCGTTTAATACCATTTGTAACAGGCTGGAAGCTTTCTCCTGATGTAGTAGTTAAAATGCTGGCAAAATCTGATAAGTGGAACCGTGTATACATTCCATCTTTTCATCTTGGCTCTGACAATTCATATCAACCCATGCTGCCCAAAGAGTGGGACGCGTTTGATGATGATATGAAGATTTTGAGTGATACGCTTCATGCTAACGATAGCGTAGAAGGTGAAAGCTATCCTGTCTGGAGAAAACGCTCAATTGAAGTAATTCCGGAAAGTACATTTGTCTGGTTGGATGATTCGAGTTCTTCATGGTAGATAAGACACCAGGCAACACATCAAACTGCTTTATCTGCAACGATAAGCTAAACAAATAAAGTGCCATCATCTTATAAGCAAAACCTATGACAGATTCAAAATATAAACTTGCATCAATAGACAAAAAACAAATTACCGTAGCAGCTCGTAAAGCATTAATGGCAGCGGATGCGCATTACTATGCCTGGCCAATGCAAAAACAGGAACGCTTTCGCGCAACAATGGCTGAAGAAGCTTGTAATAGAGTGCGCCGTGTCTTACTTGACAATTTGCTGGGCATTAAATGCAGTAATGAAAAAGTCGATGAAGTATGGGACGATCTTCCCTTCGCAAAAGTGAACATGCTTAATTGGGCCAGCCTGCTAACATCAGGTATAGGGGATGATTTCCTTTATCTCAACGAATTGATGGCGGAAAATAAAAGCCTGCTGGATTTCACCACCCTTTATGATTACGACTACGCGGATCATCTGTTTCAGGAAGAGGCCAGACACCAGGACATTCCAAACTATGAAGGCGCGGATTATTACGCTTATCGACACCCTTCATGGGTCAGACTATTGATCGACGAGCTCTTTTATTACGCGACTTTTACCTCACTTGCAACTTACTTTACCGATGAAATTGAAACAGCCGGTAACGATATGATTGAACAGTTGATCCCGCATAAATATATTGATGGTAAAAACAATGGCAAACCAGAGGAAGGCGGATTTCTTTGGGATATGAGACTTGATGCAGGTGGCAAGGAAGGTCAACTGGATGAGCTAAGAAGTCGCTGGTATGCCTATTTGCAGGAGCGCTGGCTAATACTCAGTAAAACTAACGCTGAAAACATTCCCACCGTCTACACACAAAACCAGGACTGGGATGATGATCCTCACCTTTTTTTATTTTTAACAACGAAGCCGCTCTAAAGAAAATACGATGGCGGCACTTTTTGTCTGATTGCAAACCGTTAGTAATCAACTTTTCAGTGGTAACGGAACAACTTGAACAGGAGATTAACCGTGCAAAGGTTTTTTTAACTGAAAACCATCAGAATATTTTGGCTAATTTTGATCCCAACATTATCAAATTTCGCAAAAAGAGAAAGATTATAATGACAGCCGGAGCGCTGGATGATCTGAACAAGATGAGCGACGAAGATGAGCCATCAGAATAAATATTCACGGTCCAGAAATAGTAGATTCAACTTGTTTTTTAGATCAAAACCAATGAAACAATTTTTCACTTAATTGCTCCTGGCTAAAAGATTTACTGAGATAATCATCCATTCCGGCATCCAGACATTTTTGTTTGTAGCCGCTCATGGCATTAGCCGTTAACGCTATAATGGGTATCCGCTTACCCGTTGATTTTTCACGATGCCTAATTTCCGCTGTTGCCTGCAAGCCATCAATTTCTGGCATTTGGCAATTCATTAAAACAAGGTCGTAACGTGTTTGGCTCATCGAATCTAATAACTCTTTACCATTCGCAACAACATCGACTTTACATCCTATCGACTCTAGCATTTCAGCAATTACTTCCTGGCTTATCGAATCATCCTCAGCCAACAAAATATATACGGATAATTTTTTGCTTTTTTCAGTGACTGTATTTTTTGTCATTAGCTTAACTTCCATTAAAACTTCTATAACAAAATAATAAGGGACAATTAAGTAAATTAATTGACTTACAACGTCAATCGTTTGACAAAAAACAAATAATCGTCAAGCGTGTATATTCCGGAAAAATTAAGCATCTATTCTGGCTCAACATCCTGCCAGTTCAGATACCCGTAGTACAAATCGGATTAAGGCACCAACTTGATGTGAAACACCTCCCCAATCGCATCGATGATTTTTGGGCTATCCCACTCGCGTGAGCCACGAACTTTTATCAATACACGGCCATTAGCGTCTACCAAAATAGTCAGTGGAATGGTATTCGCACCCAGCATATTTTCCAGTAATAGCTTGTGGTCGAGAAAATTCTCAAAGGTGGTTTCTGTCTGCTTGAGGAAGAGTTCAGCCTTTTTGCGATAGTCGTCTGTCGAAATTCCAATGACGTTGAATTCTTTTCCGTTATATCGCTGTGCAAGCCGCTCCAGCGAACCCATCTCAGCCCGACAGGGGCCGCACCAACTGGCCCAGACATTAATGATCAGCGGCTTCCCCTTGAAATCAGAAAATGTTTTTGTTTCCCCGTTAAGTCCATCCAGCGTTGCTTCGCGCAGGTAACCACCAATCTCAATCTCACCGGGTGTGCCTGCTGATGTGGTTGTGCTGGGTTTGGGTTTGAGCTTCTGTTGCTGTTGTTGTTTGATTTGACCTTGTGATGAAGCAATTGTTAATGCTTCTTTATCAGTAATATAACGTTTTATAAAATAGATGGTAGAAAAATCACGCCCTATGACTTTACTGTGAAAATTTTGCATAGGCATCTCTGTTGAAAAAGCGATCATGTCACCCTTTTTTAGTGGCGTAACAACAGGTGCTACCGCCCAGACTTTCTCTTTACCGGTGTCAACCTCGGCATAAGTGTAACCAGCAGCAGTGATAACCTTCGTCACTTTACCGTGGATATTTCGGGGGGCATTTTGTCGTACTTCTTTAGTATTCTTCTGTGCCGCATAGACTGTATTTATTATGCCTGCATTAAGCAAGTATATAGAAAAGCAGGCAAACAGTATTTTTGAAAAATTGCTGCGATGTATCATGATGTCATTACTCTCGGGGTATATAAAGCGTTGCAAAAGTATTGGCAGTCTATAATGATAGTGACCGTCTGCGGTCATGGAAGACCGTAGTCGAGTGACACATGGATGTGCTTGAGCGTGTCACTATCATTATAGACTGCCAATACTTTTGCAATCATTAATATTATTATCGAAACGCATGAAAAGAATTCCCGTTATTCAAGACACGTTGCTAATACATCCATATGTTCACATCAGCCGCATTCACCCGAAGAATTTCACAGGTGGGCATTGCCCTCCCTGCCTCACTGTATGCAGTCGTCCAATTGTGCATCCGTTTCACGTTCCACAAAACGTTTGTTTAACCACTTCATCAGGTTCAGGGGGGCGCATATAACTATCCTTTCCTTCCTGTTGCACATACGGATTCTGTAAAACCTCGTGTAAATCATGAAACACTGAAAAATCGTCTTCATCTTCTGCCGCTCTTATCGCTGCTTCTATTTGATGATTACGAGGGATATAAACAGGGTTTACCGCCTGCATTTTTGTCTGTCTCTCTTCATCATTTTGTCTATCTTCAGTTAAACGTTTGCGCCACTTAATCGCCCAATCATCAAACTGTTCCGGGTTAGCAAACAGGTTTCGGCAATCGCTGTCTTGCTCTGATGCTTGCGCTGCGGCTTGTGTTGCGGATTTTTCAGGTAGCCGTGAAAGCTGAAAAAACGTTAGCGTAAAATCGGCATTGTTCACTGCCATTATATTGAACAATTCCTCAATAAGTGCTTCATCCTGTTTTGTTTTATCAGAAGACAATAACAAACCACATTTGGCTCGCATACCAGTCAGCCAATGATTTTGATAAGACTCAACATAGGTTTTTAAAACATCCTGTGCGACCTCAACTGCCGCTTCGGTGTCATCTGCCAGAAGCGGTAATAATGTTTCTGCCAGTCGTGTTAAATTCCACAGCCCAATGGATGGTTGATTACTATATGCATAACGCCCCTGGTGATCAATGGAGCTGAACACCCGATTTTGATCATAGTCATCCATAAATGCACACGGCCCATAATCAATCGTCTCCCCGGCGACTGACATATTATCGGTATTCATCACGCCATGAATAAAGCCCAGCTGCATCCACTGCGCAATCAATGCCGCCTGACGTTGAACTATGGCCTTTAATAGCGCCACATATGCATTCTCTGCCTCACCTGCCTGCGGATAATTCCGCTCGATGACAAAATCAGCTAGTTTCCGTATTGCTGCTACATCGCCTCTTGCTAAAAAATACTGAAATGTACCAACACGGATAAAACTTGTTGCAATGCGTGTAATAATACCACCCGGCAACAACCGTTCTCTCGCCACTTGCTCGCCTGTTGTTACTACGGCTAATGCGCGCGTTGTCGGCACACCCAGTTTTGCCATCGCCTCGCTGACTAAGTATTCACGAAGTACCGGGCCCAGAGCAGCACGTCCGTCTCCATCTCGAGAATAAAACGTGCGACCAGAACCTTTTAACTGCATATCGAAGGTGTCACCGTTAGGACTAACAAGCTCACCTAATAAAATCGCCCGACCATCGCCCAACTGCGGGTTAAAACCACCAAATTGGTGACCCGCATAAGCCATCGCCAATGGCTCTGCACCCTCTGGAATACGGTTACCTGAAAAAATTGCAGCACCATCTGCTGAATTTAGATCGGCAGCAGATAACCCCAACGATCCAGCAAGGCTGTCATTTAATTTAATCAATGCAGGGTTAGCAACGGGTGATGGGCTGGTCTTTACGTAAAACGTTTTGCCTAATGTTACGTATCGATTGTTAAAAAGGATAGGCTTCAATTTATTCTCTGTGGTTAAACTGGGATAACTCTCAGTTTAACTTACTAGCTGTTTCACAAAGTCAGAGAAAAACTATGGGAATACCTCTAAAATTAGCACGATTAAAGAGGCAGGTGACAGATAAAAATGTGCACACCCGATGAATCTACCTGCAGCGTAAAAAACTACCGAATCCAGCCACGCTCACTAGCATCAAGAAAATCCAGCATCATACGAACATTGTCATCCTGCGCGGCAATTTCTTCAACTTTCTCCAGTGCAACCTTATGCGAGCAACTGGATTTAATCAGTAATTTAAAAGCAGCTTGAAGCGCACGAATGGTTTCAGGAGAAAAACCACGCCTTTTTAAACCTTCTTTATTGATGCCAATAGCTCGCGCCCTGTTGCCTGCAACAGTAAAAAAGGGCAGAACATCACGATCAATTGCTGTGGAAAAACCGGTGAAGGCATGTACGCCAATTCGGGTAAATTGATGCACTGTTGTATAACCACCCAGTATTACATGGTCTTCAACAATGACATGACCAGCCAATGCTGTTGCATTTGCCATAATAATGTTGTTGCCAATAACGCAATCATGGGCAATATGACTGCTTGCCATGAAAAAATTATCGTTGCCAATACGTGTCACGCCACCACCACCTGGCGTGCCACGATGCAAGGTAACATATTCACGAATCGTATTTCTATCACCAATATGCAATTTTGTAGGTTCATCATTGAACTTGAGATCCTGCGGCTTTTCTCCTACCGAGGCAAACTGAAAAATTCGGTTGTCCTTGCCTATTTTTGTTGGCCCGTTTATCACAACATGCGATGAAATCACCGTACCTGAACCGATTTCAACATTCGCCCCAATGACAGTAAATGGCCCAATACTGACATCATCAGCAATCTTTGCAGATGAATCAATAATTGCCTGTGGATGAATCATTCTTGCTTATTTTCCTTCTGGCTTGTCTTTTGGCGATGCCGCACACAACAAATTAGCTGCCGTACATAACTCGCCATTTACCGTGGCTTCACAGGAAAACTTCCAGATAATTTTTGAGCGGCGTTCAATTTTAGCTTTTAACATTAACTGATCACCCGGCACAATCTGTCGCTTAAATCGTACACCATCAACACCTACCAGCATGTACAGAAGATCATCACTGGGTTCTTCACTCATGGTACGAAAACCTAATAAACCCGTTGTCTGTGCCAGTGCTTCAATAATTAAAACACCTGGCATTATTGGTTCTTGTGGAAAATGCCCGGTAAAATGCGGTTCATTAACAGAAACATTTTTTATTGCTGTTATGGTTTCACCCGGCACACATTCCAGTACTCTATCGACAAGCAACATAGGGTAACGATGCGGTAAAAATCGTCTAATCTCTTCAATGTACATTTCACTCAAAATTTAACTCCTGGTTAATTAATTACGAATTACTAATTACGAATTACGATTAACAGCAATTGCGGTTTCTAATGTGGTAATAATATATAACTTTAATTGCTACTGTTAGCAATAAATGTACCAGCCAATAATTCGTAATTCGTAATTATTTAAGTTTTTTCTCTATTACTTTTATGCGTTTGGCCATTTCATCCAAATGCTTAAATCGCATAACATTTCTCTTCCAGTTGCTGGTGGTATCAAGTAATACACTGGACGAATAAGAACCTGCCTGTTTTATTGATGATGACACAAAAGTTCTGCCTGTAATGACAACATTATCGACAATTTCGATATTGTCGCGAATACCAACAGCGCCGCCAATTAAACAGTGTTTTCCAATTTTAGCCGAACCGGCTATAGCCGTATAGGCTGATATAACGGTATGCTCACCAATGACGACATTATGTGCCACCTGTATTTGATTATCGAGTTTTACGCCATTATGAATAATGGTATCTAATAAGGCGCCGCGGTCAATCGTTGTATTTGCACCTATATCGACATTGTTGCCGATGACGACATTGCCAATTTGCGGGACTTTTATGTATGCATCACCATCTTTTACATAACCGAATCCATCGCTGCCAATAACAACACCTGAAAAAAGAGTACAGTTATCGCCTATTTGTGTTTTATGTCCAATTGATACATTCGGGTAAATGACGGTGTTATCGCCACAACTACAGTCGTGAGAAATTACTGTGCAGGAACCTATCGACACATTTTCGCCCAGCTTAACACCCGACTCTATAACAACATTGTGCCCAATACTGGCGGTAGCAGGAACGATGACATCATCCGCAATTGTTGCAGTTTCTGACACACCCGCAGCAGAAATGCTAACCGGATTTAGTAATGCTGCTGCTTTGGCAAAAGCCAGGCGTGGATTATCAGAAATTAATGCTGCTTTAATACAACTTGTATTACTACTGTTTAGATTACAGCTGTCCAGCAATTCCTGTTTAATGATTATGGCTGATGCTTTAGTTGATTTTATGCTGCCCAGATACTTTGGATTATAAACAAAGACAAGGTGCCCTTTTGTTGCATGATGAATATCGGCCACATTTTCAATCAAGCAATCTTTGCCATGCAAGCGGCAACCAATTTTCTCAGCCAACTCAGAAAGTTTAATTACCATTGCTTTTATTAACTACGAACGGTAGCACCAATGAATGTCATCATTAACCATTAACCATTAACCATTAACCATTAACCATTAACCATTATTTCTTTTTAAACGCAGCCTTCATCTTATCAAGCACTTTATCGGTAATATCAAGTTTTTTATCTGTATAAGCAACACCTTCACTTAATACCAGACTGTACTTACCGCTTTTAGCAATATCATCAATAATGCTTCTTACCTGTTGTTGCAATACGGCAAGTTCCTGATTTCTTACGGTTGCAACTTCTTGTGTTAGCTGAGCTTCTTTTTGTCTGAGCATCTGAATTTTAGCGATGATCTCATTTTTTAGATCATTTAATTTGTCTTCCGTCATCACTAATTCATTTCGTTTGAAATTTTCCTGCATTTTGGTAATTTCTTTTTCCAACTCCTTTAAAGCATCACGCTGCGGCCCAAATCGCTCTAGCATGGATGTGTTCACTGCATCAACCTGTGGAGCTTCTGTTAATATTCTTTCTACACTGACAACACCAATTTTTAGCTCAGCTGCGGTTGCTGTTGCAGTTGCTGCAGTTAGACTTAGTGCCGCAAAACCTGCAATTAATAGAACACTTAATACTAATTTTTTCACTATTTTCTCCTAAAAGGTTGAACCAATACTAAACTGGAATGCTCGCAAATCATCACCGGGGACATCGTTAAGTGTTTTAGCATAACTGAAACGCAATGGCCCAATCGGTGATATCCATACCATTGATACACCAACCGAGCTTCTTAATTGATCAATTTGAAACCCTGTTTCGTTTGAGCCGGCATCAAAGGTGGACGAACCCTGTAAAAACACATTACCTACATCAAAAAATGCACTCAGGCGTAAGGAACTGGGTGGTTTCTCAACAAATGGTACTGGAAATATGTAATCAACGCCAGCGGTAACACGCATATTGCCGCCAATGGCAAAATCATTATCGGGATCAGGATCTCTGGGGCCTAATGAATTAGCCTCAAAACCCCTAACGGTACGGATACCACCAGCAAAATATCGCTCAAAGAACGGCAGTCCATCTGTATTGCCATAACCATCGCCATATGCCAGATTGGTGCGTAATAATAGCGTGGTCGCGCTAGTTACACTTAAGTAGGTATTACTACGGTATGATACTTTATAGTATTCCAGCTCACTACCCGGTATGGTCATATTCATACCAACAATATGCTGCGTGCCAGCGGTGGCAAATACCGTTCGGTTTCGGGTATCATGCGAAAAACTGGTATTTAGCGTTAAGCTATTATAGGCTGTTTTACCATCATTACTCTCAATAAAGTCTGTCACATCAGAAGAAGGATTAACAGTTGACGGGGTGATCTCGACATAACTATAACCATAACCCAGGCTCAGGGTATTAAATTCAGACAGCGGAATGCCATAACTGATGCTTACATCACCCGAGTTTGTCTGGAAATTATTAATCAGTTCTTCAGCAGCATCACGGTCACGAAATGAAACACTTAAGGTTCGGCTAATCCCATCCAACGTGTAATACGGGTTGGTATAGGCGGCACTGTATATCGTATTAGCTCGGTCAGTATTAATATTTAGAACAAGACGCTTACCAGTGCCAAATAAATTTTCCTGGGTTAAGCCAATATTAAAAACGAAGCCCTGCGTTTGTGAAAAACCAGCACCAATATTAAAACTGCCTGCCAGTTTTTCTACTAGCTGCACTTTTAAATCCACCTGATTGTTGGTGCCCGGCACGGCGATGGTTGAGACATCAACCGACTCAATGTATGGCAGCCGTTGTATGCGAATTTTTGAACGTTCCAGCAGGTTACTGGCCAGAATAGAACCCTCCATTAAACGCATCTCACGCCTGTATACACTGTCATGGGTGCTCTCATTACCAAAAATGTTAATACGCCGGACATAAACTTTTTCACCTGGAATAACGTGATAAGTCAATGCAACCTGTTTTTTCTCTTCATCAATTGCCGGGGTGATTTGGACTGTAGAAAAAGCATAACCTATTCTTCCCATCTGGTCTTTAAGCCGCTTTTTTGTTGTAGTCATCAGGCTTCTTGAAAAAACCATACCTTGTCGTGTTAGCATTTGCGACTGCATGGTTCGACGATTCACGACCATCTCGCCGGTTAAATCAGAAGATGAGATTGTATAACGCTCACCTTCAGAGACATTGATGGTTATATAAATATCCTGTTTATCAGGCGTAATTGATACCTGTGTGGATTCTATAGTAAATTTAATATAACCACGATCAAGATAATAAGAACGAATTCTCTCCAGGTCACCGTTTAATTTTGGCTTTGAATAATCATCCGCTGAAGATAATATCGCCCATGCTGATGGTACGCCAGATTCAAGTTCATCGAGTAAAGTATCATCATCATAAACATCATTGCCTACAATATTGATGTGTTTGATTAATGCCACCTGCCCTTCTGAAATAGTAATTTCAATATCAACGCGATTTTGGTCGAGTTCGGTGATGTCAGCGTTTATTTTTACACCGTATTTTCCCTGACTAAAATATACACGTTCAAGTTCAAGTGTTAACTTTTCAAGTAATGAGCGGTTATAAATCTGTCCACGTGTCACACCGATATCAACCAGTGCGTCTTTTAACGCCTCATCATCGATATCTGAATTACCAGAGAATGTTACCTCGGCGATGGAAGGCCGCTCTACAACCTGAACCACCAGCGTGTTGTCATCACGTAGTAGTTTTACATCCGCAAAAAAACCAGTCTTATATAATTCACTGATGGCAAAGGTCACCTGGTTATCATCAATTGGATCGCCGACAACGATGGGCAGGTAATTCAACAAAGTACCATCAGGCAATCGCTGCAAACCTTCTATTTTTATTTTGCCCACAACAAACTCATCCGCATGAGCAGGTAAGATACCGATACTGGTAAAAAATATAAGGGCGAAAAATAAACTAATCATAAAACAGTGAATAGTTAATAGTTAATAGT
>CAYQXD010000045.1:0-19569 GCA_964421315.1 uncultured Thiotrichaceae bacterium
GTAATTTGTTGTTTTATATAATATTTTTGTCAGTTAAATCGAAAGATGGGTTAAGGTCTGCATCGCTAATGCCATCACGTAATAATTGACGCAATGGATAACTATGTTCCTGCCCCAGGCATAGATAAAGCGTGCCATCGACAGACAGACGAACCCGATTGCAGGTTTCACAAAAATGCTGCGACATGGGGGTAATAAAACCGATATGCAAGTCTGTACCATTAATACGCATATAACGAGCGGGACCACCGCCTGGCATAACACCCAGCACAAGTTCATAACGCTCTTTTAACTGCTTTTTAACCTGGGCAAGATCCATATAATGTGAGCTGGCATTACGCCCTGCACTGCCGACCGGCATGGCTTCAATGAAGCGCAGGGTGAAATCATGTTCAAGACAGAATTCGACCATATCTTCGAACTCGTCATCATTAAGTCCTTTAAGTGCCAGCATATTGAGCTTTATTGGAGCCAGACCAGCGGCTTTGGCCGCCATAAGACCATCCAGTACAGGTTGAAGCTGACTACCACCGGTTATTTTCTGAAATCGCTGGTCATTCAAGGTATCCAGGCTGACATTGATGCGGCTAACGCCTGCGTTATGCAGTTCAGTGGCATGTTTGGCAAGTAAAGTTGCGTTGGTACTCAGTGACAGGTCATCAACACCGGCTAATGCCGAAAGGCGACTGGCAAGTTGCGGTAGATTTTTGCGTACTAGCGGCTCGCCGCCAGTGAGCCGGATTCTGCTTACACCTAAATCAGCAAAGGCGGCTACCACACGCTCTATTTCATCAAAAGTTAACCAGTGTTGCGGCTCTTCAAAATCACGGAAGCCTTTGGGCATACAATAAAAACAGCGCATATTGCACTTATCGGTGACGGACAGTCGCAGGTATTCGATTTTACGACCAAAGGGGTCAATTAATCCTCTGTTAAGCCTGTCCATCAATGCTAACCTCGCTTCTTTTTATCTAACTTGTAGATGGGGGCGGCACTGTAACCGCTGGTAGGGTGGAGTAATGGTACAAGGATGTACCGTTAACGAACCAAAGGATGGATAAGCATAGCGCATCCACCGGGATATCTGCAAAAGGTGGATGCGTTTCACTTATCCCCCTACGAGTAACAGGAGTTACAAAAACAGATCAGCGGAGCCGGAGTCTGGCTCCGCTGATCCACTGCCGTTAGAACTTGACAGTCAAGTTTAACTGCAGACGGTTACGATCCTTGTCATTGAGCAATGCGTCGCTGGCAGTACCCGGCAGGGTTGCTGTGTCAACAATACGTTCACCATCATAATAACGTAGATCCAGGCTGGTATTTTTCGCTATTTTGTAATCGACCTGATAACGGACACCCTCAAAGTTGGAGACACCATTGTCACCTGGATTGGGCCAGTTGTCCTGTGAATACATGCCATCACCGAGGGTAGAAAAAGCTTCCACCTCGTAATAGTAAAGACGCAGCTGTACTTTATCCGTTACCTTAAACCTGCCCTGAAGTACGATAGCGGTATCTTCGACATCGGCATCACCCTGAATCAAATCAGCACCGGCCAGCCATTGATTGCCTTTTGCCTGCAGGCTGACAATGGTGTGGCTATCGGACTGCAGACCGACAGCACCGCCGCTTTTGTCAGGAAACAGTTCGGCATTACTCAAGGTAGCACCACCAATGGCAGCGGTGTATTTCAGACCGCCGGCCTTGCCTGTGTACACAGCCTGGTAAAGAACAGCGGTGATATCCTTGCCCCAACTGCCGCCAACACCATCGTCAAGCACAATATAACTGCCGTTTAATGTCAGCCCACCCGTGTTATAAACCACGGCGATACCATCAGGGCTACGGTCGGTATCCCACCATTGTTCATTCTGTTGCCAGAATTTAAGTCCCATACGACCGCCTGTCAGTGTTAAACCTTTTACAGGTGAATAGTCAATATGAGCACGGTTAAGGGAAAAGTCTGAGTTACCTTCACCTTCTGTACCGCTGTTAAAAGTCATGTACGGCGAGTTACCATTGTTACCAGTTGAAAGACGAATTGCGCCTGACCACTGGTCATTGGCTTTATATTTGACCCCCATACGTGCCCGTAGTCGGTAACGGGTACGGCTGCGCTCTTCACCAGAAGCTCTGGTTTGATCATCATGTTCCACACGAAAACGAACATCGCCGAATAAGCTGACTTTACCATCATCATCAACCTTCACCCCTGCTGATGCTAATGTTGGTACACTAACGCAAGTTGCCAGCATAATCCCGGCAGCCAGTGCTGATAGTTTGAACTGTGTTTTGTTTTTCATTGTTAACCTCATACTTTAAATAAGCTTATGATTAATAATCGATTATATTCTAATGTTTTGAGTTAACTTTATGTCGGGTGGAACAACGCCCACCCGACATAAGATATTACTCAGACAATGTTTCTGGGTACCCAGGACATGCCGCGGAACTCATTCTTGTACTTGCTTTCGCCAATTTTTTTGATTTTGGCGACACCCATTTTGAAGTTGTAGTTACCACTGATCTGATCCACCACGCGAGCCTGTAGTGCATTGGACGGCTGGCGCATGTCAATCATGTTGGCGTAGAGCAGACCTTTTTTCACCACCGGTGTGACGATAGCGACCGCTGTCACTGCCGCTTTTGACAGTTCGACATGACCATTTTTCATCAGGGTAGAGAACTGGAACTCATCACTGTCAACACCGAGTATGGTGTCTTTAAAGGCAGCCACTCGATTGGAGTACATCATCACCTGATCACCGGATTCAATACCCCGCTTTTTGGCATCTTCCGGGTGGATTTCCACCCAGTTTTCAGGCCAGCGCTGGGTCACGTAGGGACGGCGTTCGACATCATCGAAACCCGACTGCCAGATTTCGTTAATGCGACCGGAGCTGAACCACAATTCATCATCCTTGGGTGACAACCAGGTCCAGAAATCAGAGAACAGGCTCCACGGGTGTTTGTTTATATTGATTTTGCCAGTCTGGCTGTTGAAGTGGGTCATCTTTTTACCCGCCATATTGGCACCCTGAGCACCGTCAGCCAGCCCCATTTTAGCCATGTCCTTCATACTCAGGGTGGTATCATGCAGACGTTTGCTGCCAAACAATTCGCCGGTATCATAATTGTAGAAGGTCGGTCCCTGAATGCCATCGGTACCAAATTCAAGCAACTTCTGGTGCAGGGTTTTACCTTCTATATGTGCCGCCACTTTAATCATGTGATACGCCTTGCGGCCACCACGACTGAAACGGGAGGATTCTTCTGCGACATCGTTTGAGTTTTTCCAGTCGAAACCGTCATAACCCATTTTTTTAGCCAGTTGGGCAATAATCCACCAGTCTGGTTTAGAATCACCCGGTGCATCATAAAATTTCTGATACAAGCGTAGGCGGCGCTCACCATTGGCACGCATAAAGTCCTCTTCACCCCAGGTTGCCGCCGGGAACACAATATCAGCAAACTTGGCACCGATAGGATCACGCAGGTAGATATCCTGATTAATCACTACCATACCGCCGGAGTCGGCACGGGCTTTTAAGGTATCGATAATTTCCTGCTTGTCGTAGGAACGAACCTGATTCGGGTTGATGGTGACCAGTTCGTAGAAACGTTTTTGCAAGCCTTGTGAACCGCTCATCGCCTGTATCCAGGTGGTGCCGATAACATGGGCAAAACGGGTATGTCCGGACACCAGATAACGGTCGGTATCCAGTGAACGGCGTCTGCGACCTGGTACTTTCTCGGGTGACTTGTTACGTGGAAAGCTACCCCCTTTCTGACCACCGCGCTGGTGACCACCAAAACGCCCTACCACCTGTCCAGGTCGTCCACCTGCACCAACGATGGTTGCCAGTGATGAAATCGCTTCGGTGTTACCGGTATTGTTAGACCAGTAAAAGCCCTTCTCAATACCGATAGAGGTTTTAGGGCGTTTGCCATTAACCGGTTTTGCCATCCACTCGGCTGCTGTGTAAATTTTGTCTACATCAATGCCTGCAAGCTTTGCCGCATTAGCCGGTTTGTATTCATCCTGTGACAACAGCCATTTTTTGTAGTCATCAAAACCTTTAGTCTGGAACTTGCCCCAGGTGGTACGCCACTGCCAGGGGGTATTACGTGTACCCTGACCGAAACCGGAGTTTGATTCCCACTTGTTATTGACCCATTTTTTAATCCAGTCCTTATCTTCCCAGCCATTCTCAGCAATGATACGGGCAATAGCGCCAACCACCAGCACGTCGGTACCGATATTAATATCAAGGTGAAGACCACCCATTTTCTTAATATAGGCAACACCGGCGGTTTCACGCGGGTTAAGCACGATGGCTTTCATGCCGCGCTGAATGGCCGGCATAATAAACTGGGTAAAGATAACCGTTTTGGTTTCGTAAGGATCGGTACCACAGATCATCAAGGTATCGGCTGCTGCCCAGTCATCGTAACTGGGGCCGAAATTATCAAACCCGGCATCCCGGAAACCCGGTGTTGAGGTGACATTGGCCGGTGTGTCGTGGAAGGTAAAACTTGCGGTATTAATATGACGCATTGCATATTTGGTAATGGCATAGGTGTTTTCAATGTACTGGTAGGAATAAGTCTTTACCGAGTAGGCATTGGCACCGTGTTCTTTAATCACATGTTTGCCGACGGCGGCTGCGATATCCAGTGCAAAATCCCAGGAAACCGGTTGCAAGGTACCGTAAATACGCACCAGTGGTGACGTCAGACGATCCCGGGTTGGGGTTTTCGGGTTGTAGCACTTCTGTGCAATAAGACCGCCACGCATACTGGAGTCACCGTTGGTATTAACCACCGTGGTACTCTTGTCAGGGGTAATCACAACATTGTGTGGCTTGCCATTGTGCATAACCACGTTGTGTTGTGCGGGTGCCACCCAGTCCTGCAGGGTGGTGGATGGAAAGTCGATGCCAAAGGCATTGTCAGCAGCTTTGGTACCACCATCACCCGAGCCTGTAGGCCAGCGATAGACCTTGTAACCACAGGCCACAATGCAATAGTCACAACAGGTTGTCAGTACGTCTGCGTGTTTAGGTGGAAGCGGTGCTTTGTCTTCCGGTAGATAATAGCTCATTATTTTCCTCCTAAGAATCTATTAAGTTTGTGTTACGACCAAAAATCAGGCCAAGCAGTCCGACTGCGTATATATCATCACCGTCCTGTTCCAGCAGAACTTGCGGCAGACTCTCATAAGCCTGACCAGAGGCAATGATGCCGTGACGGCGCAAATCAAAAAGTGAGAGATGCAATGGACAGGGCCCTAAGGTTCGATGTTCATCAGTGGCCTTATAAGTGTCGTGCAAGGGACCACCCTGATGGGTACAGAGAAGATTAAAAGCCACCACGTCTTCTTTTTTACCAATACCGCCGCCAGAGCGAACACCACCCATTTTCACCACCATGCACTGTGCGCTGGCATGGTCATCCGGGTAGTTAAAACTCAGCGGCTGGTTATCTTTGAGCTCACTCATTTTTGCAATAAATTGGCGTGGATAACCAATAACACGTGCTTGCTGTGTTTTCGCATGGGCACTGCCAGGCAACAAAGAGAGTGAAATGGTGCTGGCGGCAACCGCAGTTGTACTGCCGTAGATCATAAATTTCCGCCGTGACATCATGCATCGTTTGTGTCCGGCATCGCTGCCATCACACTTTTCTGGTTTTATTTCTAGTGCTATTTCTTTCATATGTTTCATTTTTTCGCCTCCATTAATTCTGCTTTGGTAAACAGCGGTGCGTATTTAGGGAGTATGGGTTTGACCACTTTAATTTCATCACCGGAAAATGCTTCAATAAAGCTCAGCAGATCTTCTTTTTCTTCATCAGAAAGACCCAGTGGTTTGATTAAATTGCTCTTGGTTTTTGGATAACCGGTTGTGCGCCCGTCGTCAGCGACACCGCCTGCATTGTAGAAATCAATAACCTCCTCCATGGTAAAGAATGCTCCGTTATGCATATAAGGTGCGGTGTATGCGGTATAACGCAGGCTTGGGGTACGGAATTTGCCCTTGTCCCATTTGTTTTTGGTACGGAAATAGAACCCGGGATCTGCCTTGGTGGTACGGTACATTTCTTCGTTTGAACCTTTGCCATAAAGTTGATAGCGGAAGGTAATCTGCGCCAGTCCACTTTCTTCCCATTGCAGATTCGGTGGCACACCGATGTTGTAATAACGTTCATCCGTTGCCATTGCACCGTTGTGACAGGTGATACAGTTGGCCTTGCCTTCAAACAACTTTTTACCGCTAAATTGCTGTTTAGATAAGGCTGACTTGTCACCCCTTAAATAATTATCAAGCGGGGTATCGGTCTGTACCAGGGTGCGCTCATAGGATGCAATTGCATTCCAGGCATTGCTTATCTTTGGCCACTCATCGCCAAATACGTCGTTGAAACGTTGACGGTATTCGGGAATCAACGCCAGGCGAGCTTCCATTACGTCATCTTCACCGTTGCCTGCAACATTACCCTTGGCGGCAGCTTTCGCCTGTTTCTCCAGCGATGTCACCGAACCTGCCCAGAACAGTTTATTGTAATAGGCCGAATTTATAACCGTCTGGCTATTACGCCAATGCACGCTACCCGGATAACCGCGTGAGATGTCTGAGGAAAAACCCCAGCCCTGATCCGGCTCATGACAACTGGCACAGGAAAGTGAGGCATCACCACCTAAACGTGGTTCAAAGAACAACATCTTGCCTAGTTCAATTTTCTCAGGTGTTTGTTTATTGTCCGCTGGAATCGGCGGTGGACCCAGTGCTGCCAGTGGTGGTGCAACACTGTTCTTTCTGCCTTCCGGTATCACTGTTTTTGGCATTGATGTTGCCACCGATGCTACCACCAGCACTTCCTCATCCGGTGCCTGTGACATGGCTATACTGGCAGTAGCACTAACTGTCATGGCAACGGCCACAGTCAAAACCTGCCTTTGTTTCTTGATAAACTTGGGTTTTTTAAAAACGTTCATTATTCGCTCCTCTGACTCAATTACGCACGTTATGCCAGTCTGCTATGGCTTCATATACAATAGGATAAGGTGTCTTCCAGACATATTCCGAACCGGTTAACGGGTCACCTGATAATGCTTTCAGGAATTCAACCAGGTCAGTCTGTTCCTGCCATGACAGATTCAGGGGTTTCAACATAGAACTCTTATTGCTGTCTTCGCCACCACCGTGGTTATAAAAAGCAACCACTTCCTGCAACGTACTCAACATACCGTTGTGCATATAGGGTGCGGTGTATTTCAACTCACGCAATGTTGGGGTCATAAACTTACCCATACGTGAACCGTCTACTTTTTGATGTTGAACGTTTGCACCAGGATCACGTTTAAGGTTCATGTGGTTATTAACCCCGGCGAAACCAGCATAAGCAAGAAAGGCCTGATGGCGCATGGGGTCAAGGAACATATCCAGATTTTCAGGAACGCCGGTATTATGTGATAAACCATCGGATAACAAGGAGCCGTTATGACAGGCAGCGCAGTTAGCCTTGCCTTTAAACAAACTTTCACCGCGTTTTGCGGCTGTGTTCATGGTGCCATTATCGAAAGGCACATTTTTTGACGTTAACGTTTTTAAATATTCAGGAATCGCCTTACGTACAGAACCGTTCGAAGGCTCGCCATAACCGGCATCCTTAAACATCTGCACGTAAATCGGATCCTGCTTAACACGCTCCTGCATCAATCGCATATCGACGCTCATAATGTAAGACTCAGTCAGCATCTCACGCGTGACATCGTTAAGGTTGGTGCCGATCCGACCATCGTGCATCCAGACCTCTTTATGGGCAGTGTTGATCATGGTGGGAGAATTACGAAAATGCTTATTACCGGGATAACCGGGTGACAAAGCATCGGAATGTGAAAAGCCGTTTTCAGGCCTATGACAGGTACCGCAGGAAATAGCGGCATCACCAGAAAGCCGTTTATCAAAAAATAAACGCTTGCCCAGCTCGGCTTTTTTGTTGTCAATTTTTATTGTTGGTAACGGCCCCAGTTCAGCCGCAAATGAACTTGCCATTGGTAAGGCTGTCATTATTGCCGCAGCCGTTATGACGGGAAACAGCAACTGCCGTTTTTTAATGGTTCGATGACCCATAAATAAGTCCTCCGTAGGAATTGTTTATGCAACCTGGTCTTTCACAAGAACCATCTGCACACCTGTTAATCACGAGTAAGACAAGCATTATCTATGCCAACCGGAAGTTTTTACTTATATTTCTATTGTTTACAATAAGATAGGGGGATTTAACTTTATCTTGTGGCATCTGCCAGCGATAAAAATTGAACGATCTGTTCTATTGAATGAGATGGGTGCTCTGTTTGTTTCAATCAAAGGGCGTGTCTTTCGGAAAACAACTCAACGACTATGGACTGGAAGCCCATAGGTTGAATTGAAACGACTAAAAGTCGTTTATAGCAATGTTCAATAGTAGGGTGGGCACAAAGCTTGTCCTCGCACGTTTTGAGCGGGGAAACGTGCCCATCCTACAAAACTGTAACTTATTAATCTGGCAGCAATATACATTCCCAGGCAGAGTGCGGGAGAAATGGCTGCTCAATTTTTGTTATACTGGATAAAAAGGAGGACACAATGACTGCAATAACTTTTGACACCCTGGCATATAGCAAGAAGCTACGAGCTGTTGGTATTGATGAAAAACAAGCTGAGGTACAGGCTGAAGCCTTAACTGAAATTATAGAAGCTCAACTTGCTGCTAAACATGACCTGGCTACCAGGCGTGACTTAAAAGAATTAGAACTTACTACAAGACACGACTTAAAAGAACTGGAACTTAATGTTAAGAACGACATAGAGAGGTTAAAACATGATTTAACCTTACGCTTAGGTGGCATGCTCGTTGTTGGTATTGGTGTCGTTGCCACATTAGTTAAAATATTATAAGGCATCTCAATAGGATGGGATGGGATGGGATGGACTCGAATGAATAGATATAATCTCAATGCCAGTTAAGTTAAGCAATGTAAGTGATAGTAGTTAGTATGGAAATGGGGCTTTAGCCCCATTGCTGGCGGGACTAATAATTATTACCTCAGTCCCACATCCTACAGCTTTTTGCTTAACTTACTGGCATTGGATAGCAGCTAAATTTTTTGTCGTTGCTGACTACGCACCAATAACAAACCAGCAACAAACACCAACAAACCCGAACCCAGAGGCAGACCATAAACTTTTACCAGGTCGGTTTCTTGCGGTAATAATAACCAGTACCAGGTTGTCAGGGTATGTTTAGAGCCAGTTTCGCCATTGCTGCCGTCCCAGTTGGCAAACGATATCGGGATAAAACGGCCTTCTTCGATACTGACATCATCACCCGAAAAACGCGGGCGTTTCATTAGTATCTGCCAGCGACCATGCTGCCAGATACCGTTTGCACTAAGGCTATTGTCTGCCAGCCGCGGCTCAAGTTTGACATCGGGACCTTTGGCATCAAACAGCATGGTACTGGCCGCCACTTCCGGGGTAACACTGCCGGCATTCCAGTACCAGATGGTGGTTGGACGAGTCGAATTTCCGTGCCTGTATAGCGGTTTCACCACCACCGGAGAGGTCATGAAGGCATCATCCTTTGGCAACTGAATGGCCATGGCATCGGAATACATGGTCAGACTTTTATCCTGTATCTGGGTAGAGACTTTTTCACCCGGGCGGCTGTCGGTGCGGTCATTCATCTCCAGCAGGAAGGCGATATCTTTGTCGTCATAAAGCACACGCACGGTAATGACCTCTGATAACGTTGTAAACAGACGCTCGCCCTTGATAATATTGGGTGCCAGCATCAGACTGATGGGTTGCGCCTGTTGCCAGGCGGGATCATCCGTCGTTACAGGCACACTGCCGGTAGCGCGAACAGCTTTTATCACAGTACTATCACCCGGCGCGGGGGCGGATTTTTCACGCAGAGAATACACATAGTTGGCAATATGCCAGCGATCTTCCAGGCTCACCGGATCCACATTGCCTGCCTCTACCGCACGGTGAGAAGGCATGGGTGTACCAGGGATGCCAATCGACAATCGCTGGTAAATTTTACGAATGGTTTCATCTTTTGCGCTGTCACCCTGGCTTACATTACTTACCCTCCAGCTCCACGGGCTAGCCAGGTTGCGCGGCCAGATGCGATAACCCCAGCCATCTTCAAGGCGCTTGCCGGAAATGATATTGCCGCGCCCCAGATCACCATGGCATTCCGAGCAGGCTTTGTTGAATCGTTCCTCACCACGTTTGAGCGACTCTTCGGTATAGGCTTCCTGCCTCTCAACAGGTTCAAGTTCTGTAATCTGAATAAAGTCTGATTTCAGATAACGACCTTCGTCATCAAAATCTTCATCTTCGGCTTCTTCAGGTGACCAGGTTGCGGCTATATCAAAGGATTTAATGACCGGGATCAGGCTGTTGATTTGTGCATCACTCAAAATGCTATTCCAGCCGGGCATACCGGTGTGCTTCAGTCCAAACTTGATGGTGTCAAACAGATCCTGATCGCGTGCGGGTAACATGCCAGGTGATGTTTTGTACTTAAACTGCCCAAGAACAAAGTCTCGCGGTCTTGGTAACATGGTGTCGGCAGCAACACCGTCTCCCATTCCTGTTTCACCGTGGCAGACCATACAGCGGAACTGATAGAGCTCATTACCAGACATGTTTGCACGCTGTTTTTTGACTTCATTTTTCAGACTGGTGATGGTTTTAGATTTTTCCAGATCCCAGATACGCGGCACCTGCCCCACATAGTCATACATGAAGGTAATCACATTCCAGATATCGTCTTCATTAAGCATTTCGTGCCACACCGGCATGGCTGAATTCCATGGTGTGCCCTCTTTCGGCAAACCCGGCCCCCCTGTGGCGATACGCCAGAACAGATACGATTCCTGTAATTGTGCAATGGTACCGATATCCTGAAAATTGGCCGGCAGCGGGCTGAAGGCATCGGCTAAATGCCCTGAGCCATCAAGCAGGTCACCATGGCAGAAGTAACAGTTTTGATAATAAACATCACGACCACCCTTAACTGCGTCAGTATAGGTGAGCATGGCTTTTTCGCGGTCTGATTTAAACTGCTCAAGCATTTTCTCGCGCACTGGATTTTCCAGCGTAGTCATATCATAGGATTTGCCAAAAGCCTTCATTTTGGAAGGTGGTGCCGGATGCGCCTGGCGCAGTTCCAGCGGGGCATCAAGCGATGGCTTCACGGCATCATAAACAATAAAGGCAACCAGTGATGGTATGGCGATTAAAAATAGCAAACGTACCAGACGCAGGCTGTCTTTCGTCAGCACAGCGTTAATCGGTGCTTTGAATTCTGCCCAGCGTTTATCGTCAAACGAAAAATACAACAGTACGCTGACCACAGTAATGGTCATATACTGAATCATCAGTGCCTTTGGCATCAACGGTGGAAAAGCATTATCCAGTATCAGGTAGACAGCAATGACAACCAGAGTTGCCTGCCAGAATGCGGTTATTTTAAATTTACTCATAACGTGTTTTTTTAACTTTAATTTTGTCTTCCGCAAATGAACGCAAGTAGTAGTGCATGGATGCACTGTTATGTCCATGGATGGACGGTATTTCGCAAGGAGCCAGGAAGGCGGTGCGATTTACGAGCCAAAGGATGGAGTAAAAACAAATTATTTTAATATTTGCGTTCATTTGCGTGTATTTGCGGAAAAAATGTTTTTATCTATTATTTAAGGTTCTCTTTCTGTTACTTTTTTTCACCCTTTTTGCTCGCTAAGAAACTGCACGATCATTTCCAGCTCACGCGCCATCATTCTGTCAGCATAGTCAGTCGGCATCATACCGACCGCAAAACCGTCAGCGGCGACAGCATTGGGGTCAATAATACTTTGCCGAATCTGGTTTATATCAAGTCTCAAAGCAACATCTGCCAACGATGGTCCTATCGGTGATTCGACGCCAAGTATGGTATGACAGGCAGTGCAGGCATATTTGCCCAGGGCTTCTTCGGCAGTGGCAGCCATAACAGGCGTTGAAGCAGCTGTGGCAACAGGCTCAGCCGCTAATGCCGGGGTTTCGGTTGGCAAGGCAACCGTTACATCGTTACCGTCTTTAGCCTGCAGAAAGGCGATGACCGCATCTATTTCCACATCACTAAGCAAAGCCGGTGCTTTGTTGGAAACAGGCATGGGTGAAACGGTGTCATTGGAGCCTTTTTTGCCATAACCTTTGACCACATAAATACTCGGATCAAGCATGGATTCACGCAAATAGGATTCAACATCGGTGGCCTTACCCTGGTAACGCGCATCCTGTAGCTGTTCGGCTGCAACCTGAGCCATATTGATTGCAGGAATATCCGGTGCCCGCCCCCGGTTGTTATGACACAGGGTGCAGGTGCCCTTGCCGGTGAAAATGGATTCGCCCAGCACCACAAAAGAGTCCGTGGTCAACGCACCCAGATCCACTTCTGTTTCAACCGGCGCTTCACCTTCAAGCTGTGGCAATATATTTGCCACCAGGGTAAAAGCAAGAATCAGCAACATGCTGAAACCTAATGTTTTTAGCAAAATCATATTTTTAATTTTTAATTGTTAATGGTTAATTAGTAATTACTTTATCGCTGCCGCAGACGACGGTCGTATCGTTCCCACGCTCTGCGTGGGAATGCATACCCTGATGCTCTGCGTCAAGGAACGTGGAGCGTCCCCTGATGAGTTCCCACGCAGAGCGTGGGAACTATGAAACTTTCAAACTTGTAGGGTGGATAAGCATAGCGCATCCACCAATATAACAACCAAAGGTGGATGCGTTTCTCTTATCCACCCTACTGTGCTACATCATTATTATTTTATTACTGGCGCCGGTGGCGGTTGCTCGGTATTAGCCAGCGATGCAATCCAGAAGATAAACAATACGCTGAGCAAAAACATCACAGTGACGATAGTCATCATGTTGCCGGCATAACCGATGGTCGGAATAAAATTATCCGGTGAAGTATCTTTCATCACAGTATAAACATGCCATGAACCGCGAACCGAGGAGCGCACGTATCCCATCAATGCCATCAGCCAGGTGAAAGCTATCGGCAGGGCAAACAGAGCATATTGCGCCCGATTGCTGATTTTCCCCCACACCGATGGCAGTATTTTTGCATTCTTATACATCAGACTGTCAATCACGATACCGCTGACAATTACCACCAGGGTAGACACCACCTGGATCACACTGGAGCCGACCTTGTACACAGTGTTAGTGAAATAACCGTAATAAACACCGGCAAAAATGACATTGGCAATGGCTACCACATAAATAGCTACCATCAGCGCATTGCCGGCTTTTTCCCACGGTACTGTAGCGACTTTATCGGCACGACGATAAATCTGGAATGACATGAAGGTAAAGATCAGCATCAGGTTTACCGCAATATTCTTCGCTGGCATAATGCCCAGCGGCCCTAACAGATGATGATAACTGCCGCCGAGTCCGGCCATTTCCGAGGCGCTTAGAATCAGTGTTTTTGGCGTTACCCAAATTAGAAAACCCAACACCAGAACAACAGCAATGTATTTTATCATCCAGGTATAGCGTTTCGAGCCTTCAGTGCGCGACATGCCCGACCACAGGTAATAGTTGGCGGCCAGCAAAATAGTGCCGATTAGCACTGCCTGTAAAATAAACAGCCAGGCCAGAATACCGCCCATGGCGGTAATACCCATCTGCTGTGAATAGGCATAAATCTCTGCCATCAGCCAGTAACCGGCGAACGGCAAGGGCAAAAAGGCAAGGATGGCAATGAAATTGGCGGTGTAACCCATCCAGTCATAATGCGCCCTGGTTTCAGGGGTACGCGCACTGAGAAACTTGTAAGCCGCATAAGCACCAACGATGGCACCGCCGAAGGCAATATTGGCAAGGAAACGATGCAGGTTAATCGGATTCCACAACGGTCCTTTCATGATCTCCCAGATACTGCCGGTAACTGCACCCGCTTCGTTGACACCCGATGGTGCCATCATAAAGGTAGACCAGGAGTTGGCGACCACCAGTAAAGTCAGACCGACGGCGTTAAGCGTTAAGCCGATGGTGAGATGCAACCACTTTTTATTACCATAACGCAACGCCTTCCAGCTGTAATAATAAAGATACAGACAGATACTTTCGGCAAAAAACAGACCGGCATAAACCAGCGTTTGCGAGCCAAAAACACGGGTCATGTATTCCATAAATTGCGGATACAGCAGGAATAGTGCAAACGCCAGCGCACCACCAAACAAGGCGGTAATGGAATAAGCGGTCATGCTTATTTTCATGAACTCATGCGCCATATCGTCATAGCGAGCATCACGGGTTCTTACTCCGACCCACTCAATCACCAGCACAAATAACGGCACGGCAAGCACAAAGGCGGCAAAAAACATGTGCATTTGTGCAACCACCCAGACCACCGAGCGGCTACTGACACCAATAGAGGGATAATCAGCCCGTGTCGGGCGTGGTGCGGCAATCAATTCGGTTTCAGCGACCTGGGTTTCAATCAACTGACTTTCAACCGCATGTGCCGACTTTAATAAGGTGAAACCGTTATCTGCATCCACCGTAGCGAGTAGTAAAAACACCAGACCAAATACAGCTAATAAACGTGGTAACAGTTTAGTTCCTATCCTGCACCCAATAAATAACATCATTACGGGCAGCTTACTTATGTTTATCATCTTTATAGTTGCTCTATATTTAATTTTTTCTTGGTTAATTTTTTCATGGTTAGCAAGGTTGGGTTACGCTATCGCTAATTCAACCTACGTGCTAATTAGTAATTAGTAATTCGTAATTAGTAATTAGTAATTAAATCAGCATCACTGCGCGGGAGTCAGGTCTAAATTCAGCGGCAAGCCCTGAATCGACATAATAAAGTGATCTATGCCATAAAAGGCAAGAAGCGTGAGTGAGAACGCCGCCACCCAGATAACAGCAGGATTATTTGTATTCATTTATCTCTCAACCATGGTGCGGTGTCACACCGTGTGAATAAAGCAACAACCACCAGAAAAAAACCAGCATGAGCACAAAAGCACCAATAAATAGCTTTGGCCCCCAATTGTCCAGCTGCATATTCTGCAATCTGCTTTTTTTATCTGGCTGTTTATCTGGAGCTTGTGCAGGTGCGGGGGAATCAGTCGGTTCAGTCATTCTGTATTCTCATCTGTAAAACATGTATCAGTTACGCCAAGCAATTGGCATACCAACTTATCTGATGACAAACATTCATTGCCACTTGAAACCCGGATCAAGCACATTCTGAGAAGATTAATGGTATAAATATCAATAGAATATGAATAAATAAAATAAAAATATAATGAGACACTGTGCGTTTTTTAACAAACCAACACAATTACAAACAGCTTACGTTTTTGGCACGGATTGTTCTGTTTGCCCTCACCCATTGAACGATCTATTCAACGACCCTTTAACGCACTCACGCATAGTGAACAATTCGTTCAATAATGCCGGTTAATTCTTTCAATTTATGCAAACACAAGCAGATTTATCCCGACGAGATTTAACAAGTCTTTGTAATTATTAGTCATTTTTTATGTTGGCATTATTTTTGCTTGTTTGTAAATCTATTATAAATCTAAATAACTTTAAGTCTTTTAAGTCTAAATTCATTGTTCAAAATTTCCATCAACCAGCAGGCACTCACATTGCAAACAAAAAACCAGATAACAGCCACCCCAAAATCAAAAGCCGTCAGCGCCTTATGCGAACTACTGGGTAACGGTGATGAAGCAGATCGCTGCTATGCCAGCAGAGCGCTGGGTGAACTGGGCGATATCAACGCCATTCCTGATTTAATAAAACGACTACATGATGAGGATGTTGATGTCTGCATTGATGCCGCCGAGGCACTTGGAAAAATGGGTGCAACAGATGCCATCAGTGAGCTGACCGAAGCCGTTGATAAGGATTCTGACGGTGAGGTGAAAGTCTCTGCGGTGACCGCTCTTGGCATGATTGGCAACAGATCTAACCATAATACAGGCAACATGACGGATCACCAGTTGCAGATCATCGACACATTAATCAAAATCGCTGCAACTCGCCCACAGGACATTAACTTCACCGCAGACGACTGGGATCCGTGGTGGGACATGCAGTTACAGGCAGTCAATGCACTTGGTCAAATCGGTGCTGATCAGGCAGCAACAACCATAGAAAAATTACTCGACGATGATGATGGCCAGGACATTGAAAGTGAATTGCTTAAATCACTGGCTTTTATGGGTGACAGCGGTGAAGACATTCTAATCAAGCGGCTCAAGCAGGGAACGCCTCGCGAACGTCGCCGTATTGTTCGTGCACTGGGGTTACGCCAGAGCGCAAGAACGCTGCGCATCCTAAAACTCGCGCTCAAAGAGCCGGACGCTGATGTCCGTTGCGCCGCCCTGGAAGCAATGGTTGCCTACGGCAGTGCCGAACAACTGCCAGACATGATAAAACGGTTTCATGACGACAACGCCGAGGTGCGCCTGGCAGCAAGCAAGGCCGTTGTCAATCTCAGCTCAACACTGCACACCACTGATGGCGCTACTACCCTGCCAGTAAACGAACTTTTTGTTTTGCTTAACGATAATGACAGCGCTGTGCGTACCGCGGTACTCGATATTTTATCCGATGCTGCGCTGCAGCTTGATGCAGACCAGAGGGCAATAGTGCGTAACGCCATGGCAGACAGCAATGCCGATGTAGTTGCCGCAGCCTGCCGTTTAGCCGGGCGTTGCTGCGACATCAATGCCAAAGCAGATTTGCTGACTTTTATTGAAGATACCGCATTAGCGACCCACATTCGTTGCGCCGCAACGCAGGCACTCAGTGATTTAAAGCAGTGGGATGAAAACATTGCAAGCACACTAACCTACGCCTGTGTAGACCAGCAACAGCCGGTCAGACTGGCGGCACTCAATGCGTTGCTTGAACTCGATTTGGCATCAAAAAGCACAAACACTGAAAACACAAAATCTGAAGCGAATAATTCTGAAGCGAGCGATTCTGAAGAAAATGACGCTGAGGTTAACAAACAGCCATTACCAACAGCCATCGATTCCATCCTGTTTATATACAAAGGTGAAATAATACCCCCTGCAGAAGCTGAAGCTGAATCAGACCACAGCGAAACAACGCAGAATGAAGAATCACAGCAGCCTGAAGGCAACGATGCAGCGGACATGGAAACGGGAATAGCAGCGGAAACAACAGCCGTTGAAAGCGCAATCCATGACGATGCAAACAAGCTGACAAAGCACCCGCAAAACCAGACAGCTGCAACAGAGACTGGCTCTGCTGCGGAGACTTCATCTAACGCAGAAGTCATATCAACCATTGATGCCATTACCAAAACCAACGTCGAAATGACGCTGGCAATACAGACCGATGAAAAAAACACAACAACTATCGATACAGATATAACTAACGACGAAGCGCTCAAACCCTATCTTGAGCTGGTTAAAAAGAATAACGAAGTCGGTCAATGGCTAAAAACACGTGACACCGATGCCAGCATTCTGGATGATGCACGCCGCCTGGCAACACGCATTATTGGCCGATCAAATGATACACAAATTGTCTCCGTACTGATTGAAGCACTGGCAGATGACGACAGCATCATTCGCATCGATGCCGCGCATTCACTGGCTGAGATCTATGCCAGAAACCCGCAAATGAACGATTTGAACATTGCCATTAAAGCACTGACACCCCTACTAAGTAGCGATGATCGCGAAGAACGTATTATCGGTTTACGCACCATCGGCACAATGGTTCATCACACAACAGACGAAAACATTATCCCTGAGATAAAAAACCTGCTTGATGACAAAGATTCCGCAGTTTGCATACAGGCCATTACCTCACTAGGCAGCATTGTGGATAGTGTTGTATCTGGCACGGTTGATAATGATGATGTTGCTTCAAACAAAGACATAAACAACACGCTATGCGAGACTATCGAATGCTTTTCACAGCTACTGGACAATAACGATCCAGGAATTCGTATTGCCACGGCGACCAGCCTGGCACCATTGATAAGAATCCTGCACCACAATGACAATCAGCCGCTAGCGGCCGATACAATAAGAAAAATTGCCCATGCTGGTTTTGAAAATAGTGGCGACCAGGCGAGAATTCTGGGAAAAATACTAAAAAACACCCTGCCGGATATTGCCTCATCAACACTACTGAACAAACTTGCTGAACTGGATACCAGCGCACAGCGGCGTTTTGCGATTGAAATGCTGGAAGAAATATTTAGAAACAATGGATAATTGAAAATTAAAGTCAAAACAAAACAACTAGCGGTTTCATAGTTCCCACGCTCTGCGTTCCTTAACGCAGAGCGTCCGTGGTATGCATTCCTTTGCTGAGCATGGGAACGATGAAACCATTAACCATTAATCACTAATTAAGAGAACTCGATAATGAATAAAATCTCACTACTAACTCTGCTGCTTGTTTCATCTGCAACGCTTAGCGTCAATGCAGCGGCTTATAAAGTCATTGATGTCAAAGACGGCGGTAGTGTCAGCGGCAAAATCAGCTTCACTGGCACCGATCCCGACCCGCTCATTTACGCTGTAACCAAAGATCAGGATGTTTGCGGCTCAGAAGACCGCCAAATTGACTTCGTTAAGGTAAACAACGGTATGCTTGGCGATGTTGTGGTGTTTCTTGACAAGGTCAAAAAAGGCAAGGCTTTTGTTAACAGTGATACTGGCAAAGGTAATCTGGATCAGAAAAACTGTGAATTTTTCCCATTTTTACAGATCATGTACAACAATAAAGAAATGTCCGTACTCAACTCTGACACCGTTTCACATAATATTCATGCTTACGAACAAATTGGCAGAGCAAGAAAAACCGTATTCAACATCAGTCAGCCGGATAAAGACAGCCTGATCAAGAAAAAAATCAAGCTGAAACGCGGCACCACCATGAAGCTTGAATGTGACCAGCACGATTTCATGCACGGTTTTGTTTATGTCGCAAAATCCCCCTACTTTGCAGTCGTGGGTAAAGATGGCTCTTACACCATTGATAACATTCCAGCAGGTAAATATACCATTAAAGCATGGCATGGCACACTGGGTACGAAAAAATCAAAAGTAAATGTCGATGGCGGCAAAACAGCCAGTGTTGATTTTGAGTTTAAATAAATTCACCTGGAGCAGTGGTGCATGGAAGCACCGTATTATCGTTCCCACGCTCTGCGTGGGAACGAGAAGCCCGTAATTCCATCCTTTGCTTCGTGAACGGTGCATCCATACACCACTACTCATAACGAGTAATAAACCATGACAGACCAAAAACAAAATCAGATCAACAAACAATTCAATAAGCGGTTTAACGGCTTTGATTATTTCATATTCGCTGGTGGCGCAATGAATATTCTGGTCATCACCTTACTAATTGTTTTCTGGTTACTCCATTAACCATTAACCATTATCAATTAACAACTATGGCTACACAGAACAAAACGGCTACAACCCATGTC
>CAYQXD010000046.1:0-19362 GCA_964421315.1 uncultured Thiotrichaceae bacterium
GATTTTGATGACTGGTTAACGACCGTTATTGTTCATGAATACACACATATTATTCATTTAGATAAAACTGCGGGAGCGCCAGAATATTTAAGAAAACTCTTTGGCCGTTTTTTCTTTTTATTCCCAAACCTGTTCCAGCCTTCATGGATAATAGAAGGGCTGGCAACACATAAAGAAACCAATGTGGAACGCGGTACCGGACGCGGTCAAAGCGCGATGTATGTTTCAATGATGCGTCAGGAAGTTGCAAAAGGTTTGCAGCCAATTTCCCATGTTAATTTGCCGGTTGCCACCTGGCCGGCAGGGACTACGCGGTATTTATATGGTGTTTATTTTATGCAATTTATAAGCGAGTCTTATGGTGCTGAAAAATTGCAGCAATGGATTGAAGAGTATAGTGATAATTTATTTCCATTTTTTATTAATACCAATGCAAATAAAATACTGGATAAAAACCTGACATCGTTGTGGGTAGAGTATCAGCAATGGTTAAACGATAAATTTCAGCCACAGATAAAAGCTATAAAAGCCAGAGGAATTAAAGCGGGTAAGCAGTTATCCAGAGACGCATACCGAACAAATTCACTTAGTGCGATAAAGAATAAAAACGGTGTTGAGATTTATTATGTGCAAAATAATGGTTATCAACGTGCAAGCCTTATGCGCATAAACAGCAAGGGTAAATTGCAGGCATTAATTGATTTGAATGGTGAAGCACAACTGGACCTGCATGTCACTGCAGGATTATTACTGACACAGAATGAATTTTGTAATAATTACACGATTTACAGTGATATTTATTTGTTTGATGCAGACACTAAAAAACTAAAACGGTTAACACAGTGTGGCCGTTATTTATTTGCCAGTTGGTTTCCTGATGGTAAACAGATAATGGCAGTGCATCATAATGCGGGTAAATTTGAACTACAGCTACTGGATGAAGAGGCACAACTAAAGACCGTATTATGGCGGGCAAAAAACGATGAGATTATTGGGCAGATTGATGTCTCGGCAGACGGCAAACAGCTTGTTGCATCACTATGGCGTAAAGGTGATGGCTGGAATATCGAGTTATTTGATATTAAACAAAAGCAGTGGAAGAAAATTACACGCGGAGTGAGTATCGCCGCTTATCCGCAATATACAGAGCATGGTTACATTATTTTTAGTATGGAAGCTGATGGCGTTTATAATCTGTACCGTTATTTTTTGCCTGGTCATTTAAAAGCGGAAAAAGTAGAACAACTGACTAATGTTATTGGCGGTGCCTTTCAATCAAGTCAGCCTACTGAAAACGGTGCCATTTATTATTCAGGATATAGTGCCGAAGGTTTTGCCATCTATGAAATGATGTCGGATAAAATAATACTGGATAAAATGATGCCGAATAAAATGCAGGGCGATAAAACAGAGGTGAACCGCTTTGATATGGCCGAGCTGCGTGAGGAGTCGATTGATAAGCAATTTGATAAGCTGACTATCGCTGAACCATTTATCTTTAAAAATGATCACCTGCAGTTAATCGACCATAAGATTATAGTACATGAGCAAAATAATTATTCAGCACGGTCCAGCATCGCGCCGCACTGGTGGTTTCCCTCGTTTGAATTTAGTGAACAACGATCCCAATGGGGGCTAACAACCGCCGGCGCAGATGCTCTGGGCTTTCACCGTTATTCATTAACAGCAAGTTATGATACACAACTCGATAAACCGGCTGCCAGTTTAGCTTATGCTTATGTGGATCGCTTATTTCTTTCATGGGCCAGGATCAATGAAATTTTTCTAGATAGCACTGACGAAATAAATCGAATTACCCAGCGTGATGTAGCAAGTTTAACCTGGGCGTTTCATAACAGGCGTATTCAAAAACAATCTGACTTACTGTTTAGCGTGATTTATGACCACAGTGCCGACAGCGAGTTAGCCGGCGAGGCACAATCATGGTCTGGCCTAAGCGATCATTTGCTGGGTATAGCATGGTTATATAATTCTGCTGACTCCAATCCTTTATCTATCAGCCTGGTTGATGGCATGCATTTACGTCTGGTGGCCGAAGATAGCGATATGCTAAATTCGGATTTTAGCGGTCAGGTGTATACGCTGGACTGGAAACAATATATTCGCACCGGCAAAGAAAGTGTTTTTGCATTACGTTTTTTACAGGGCTGGGGAACCGAGTCACCACAGTTATTTAAATTAGGCGGTGAAGGTTTTAATCAGGATGCGCTCGGCCTTTTGTTAAACGGTGCCAGCAGCGAAGGTGTTTTTGACCGGCGCAGCTACGCATTACGTGGTTATAAAGAGGGTTTGCCACAACTGCGGGGCCGCCGTGTGCAGTTATTATCAGGCGAGTGGAGGTTTCCATTACAACGCATAGAAAGCGGTATAATGACGCCACCAGTAGGCATTATGCAGTGGTTTGCTACGCTGTTTGCAGAAACGGGCAGTGCATATCAGAACTCACCTGGTACTTATTACACCAGTGCAGGTTTAGAAATAACCGTAGATATCAACCTGTTCTACAATGTATTGTTGCGCACACGGTTAGGTTATGCGCATGGTTTTGATCGCGATATTGGCGACGATCGCTTGTACCTTAAAATTGGCAGCAGTTTTTAGTTGCTTAATTTAGGAATGATGTCTTATATCTTCTCGCTATGATTCAACCGAATTAATCAGATATTTCTTAGGTTAAAGACTGTGGTTTTGTAGGTTGGCGCTGAGGTACGAAGCCCAACAGAATGCAGATAAACGTTGGGCTTCGTACCTCAGCGCCAATCTACAAAACCTGCGTTCATTCAGGGGTATTTGTGTTAATCTTTTGATTCTTTTATGAAGGCACTACTTATGCTTGAGTAAGTGCCTTCGGGCGTTACAATACAATGCCGCACGTTTTTGTTTACCATCTTATAAACCACCTATGACAAACCAGCCCATAATCGACCAGTTAGCAGAAGCCACCAATAATGCTTTTAAACAAGTGGTGAAACATGCCGCAGAGTCAGATGTCTCTCATATATTAAATGAGTTAAATGATGCCCAGCGCCAGGCAGTCACCGCGCCGCCGGAGCATATGCTAATACTGGCCGGCGCAGGCAGTGGCAAAACCCGTGTGCTGGTACACCGTATCGCCTGGCTTAACCAGGTCGAAGGCATTTCTCCCTACAATATTTTTGCAGTCACTTTTACCAACAAAGCTGCCGCAGAAATGCGCCATCGTGTTGAGAAACTGCAAGGTCTGCCCGTTGCTGGCATGTGGGTGGGTACCTTCCATGGTCTGGCGCATCGGTTATTGCGTAATCACTGGCAAGAAGCAAAGTTACCACAAAGTTTTCAGATTATGGATGCCGATGACCAGTACCGCCTGGTACGTCGAATACTGAAATCACTGGAACTGGATGAAGCCAAATGGCCGCCGAAGCAGGCGCAGGCTTATATTAATGCACGTAAAGACGAAGGCAAACGGTCCGCGCATATCGACACCTCAGGTAATCAGATTTATCAACAACTGGTGAGAATCTATACTGCTTATGAAGTTGCCTGTGAGCGTGCCGGTGTTATTGATTTTGCAGAACTGTTGTTGCGTACCCTGGAATTAATCCGAGATAATGATTCTTTACAGACGCATTATCAAAAACGTTTTATGCATATTTTGGTCGATGAATTTCAGGATACCAATACCATTCAGTACGCATTGATTCAATTATTAGCAGGGCAGTCTAATAAAGTATTTATAGTTGGTGATGATGATCAGGCGATATACGGCTGGCGTGGCGCAAAAGTAGAAAATATCCAACGTTTTCAGCGAGATTTTCCGTCGGTTGAAGTAATAAAGCTGGAGCAGAATTATCGCTCAACCACCACCATTCTTTCTGCCGCCAATGCATTGATAGATAACAATGCCGAGCGCATGGGCAAAAAGTTGTGGAGTGGTGGCGAGGACGGCGAGCCGATATTGTTTTATAACGCGTATAACGAACGTGATGAAGCACAGTTCGTGCTCGACAAAATAAAACAGTTTGTCGCACTGGGGAATGCCCGTGAAGATGCGGCGATATTATATCGTTCCAACGCACAGTCGCGAGTGTTTGAAGAACGTTTTGTCAGTGAAGGCATTCCCTATCGCGTTTATGGTGGTATGCGGTTCTTCGAACGAGCCGAGATTAAAAACGCACTGGCATACTTGCGATTAATGGATAATGCTAATGATGACGCTTCCTTTGAGCGGGTAATTAATACCCCAACACGCGGCATAGGCGAGCGTAGTGTAGAAAAAATACGGGAAGTAGCCAAACAGCTTGATAAACCATTATGGCAGGCGGCAAAACAAATTATTCAGGACAAAGGTTTGCCAGCAAGAGCCTCAAATGCAGTGCAGAATTTTCTGGGTTTAATAGAGGATTTGCAGGCAGATAGCGCCGACCTGCCACTCTATGAGCAGGTCGCCCATGTGGTACATAATGTCGGTTTGATTGAGTTCTACGAAAAAGAAAAAACAGAAAAAGCCCAGGCAAGAGTAGAAAATATTGAAGAGTTAATAACCGCAGCACGTGGTTTTGGCCCAGATGATAACGTCGATCAGTCAGAACTGGACGTGCCGATGAGTGAGTTAACCGCATTTTTAACTCATGCCGCATTAGAAGCGGGCGAAGGACAGGCGGCAGAATGGGATGACTGTGTGCAGTTAATGACCCTGCACAGTGCAAAAGGACTGGAATTTCCACTGGTGTTTATGGTGGGTATGGAAGAAAACCTGTTCCCCAGTCAGCGTTCACTGCAAGAAGAGGGCAAATTAGAAGAAGAGCGTCGACTTTGTTATGTCGGCATTACCCGCGCACGTGAACAACTGGTAATAAGTTGTGCTGAACATCGTCGTTTATACGGGCAGGATAAATACCCCGTTGCTTCACGTTTTATCAGTGAAATCCCTCAGCACTTAGTTAGTGAAATTAGAGGGCAACATAATGTGAGACACTCTGTGTCGTCTACTCAATATAAGGCATCCAGTTTTCATTCGCCTGGTCAATCTTCTGGCTATAAGTCGCCAGAGACTGTTAATGGTATCTATGTTGGTCAACGGGTTAACCATAAAAAATTTGGTGAAGGCATGGTGACCAATTTAGAAGGCAGTGGCAGCCATGCGCGAGTGCAGGTGAACTTTGAATACGAAGGCAGCAAGTGGCTGGTAATGGCTTACGCGAATTTGTCGCCGGTGTAGATAAAAAAGTTTTAAGTTTTAAGTATTAAGTTGCAAGTTATAAGTTGTGGTCGTTGTACAAAAGGGTAAAAGCTTACACCACTGTCATCGCGTACCCATGCGGTAGCATAGGTAAGAGTGTGAGAAAAAACGTTAAAAGTTTTGTTTGCGTTCTTCTCGTTCTTTGCGGAAAAAGACTCGTAGGGTGGATAAGCATAGCGCATCCACCTTTGTTTGATATTCCGGTGGATGCGCTATGCTTATCCGCCCTACTATGTTTCGGGTGTGGAAAAATGTTTTTATTTTTTTAATGTAAGGTATCAATATGAAACGTCGTGATTTTATTAAACAGGCCGGTGTGGGAGTAGTTGCCAGCGTAGGCATTGCCGCACCAGCTATCGTTAGCGCCAACACAAAAATAAAATGGAAAATGGTCACTACCTGGCCAAAAAATTTTCCGGTATTAGGCACGGGAGCCAATCAACTGGCAAAACTGATTACCGAGATGAGCGATGATCGTATCAAGGTAAAGGTGTATGGTGCGGGAGAATTAATCCCGGCATTTGAAGTGTTTGATGCAGTTTCACGTGGCACTGCACAAATCGGTCATGGTTCTGCCTATTACTGGAAAGGTAAAATAGAAGAGGCGCAGTTTTTTTCTACCGTGCCGTTTGGCATGAATGCACAGGAAATGTCGGCCTGGTTATATTATGGCGGTGGTTTGGAATTATGGCGAGAAAGCTATGAACCATTTGGCCTTGTGCCAGCAGCGGCGGGTAATACTACGGTGCAGATGGCTGGCTGGTTTAATAAAGAAATAAACAGTACAAAAGATTTAAAAGGACTAAAAATGCGCATTCCGGGTTTGGGCGGCGAAGTGTTAAAACGCGCAGGCGGTGTACCGGTAAACCTGCCCGGTGGCGAACTGTTCACCTCGTTAAAATCCGGGGTGATTGATGCCGCGGAATGGGTCGGGCCGTATAACGATTTAGCTTTCGGTTTGTATAAAGCCGCAAAATATTATTATTATCCCGGCTGGCATGAGCCCGGTACCACGCTGGAAGCCATCATCAATAAAAAAGCCCTGGATGCCCTGCCTAAAGATTTAAAAATCATTGTCGATAATGCCTGTAAAGTCGTCAACCAGAATATGTCTCTGGAATTTACTGCGAAAAATAATGCGGCGCTAGATACATTAGTCAATAAACATAAAGTGGATGTTCGAAAATTACCGGATGATGTTTTAATAAAACTTAAAGAATTATCACATGAAGTGGTGATTGAGTTAGCCGCAAAAAACAAAGCTGCACAAAAAATTTATGATTCTTACAACAGGTTTTACCAACAGGTATCGGCGTGGCATGAAATATCTGAAAAAATTTATTTTAATATAAGATAATATTTATCATGTCATTTCTATTTTTTGGTTCGATAACGAACTAAAAGATAGAAATGAAAGTCACCCTGTAGTCCTGTAGGGTGGATAAGCAAAGCGCATCCACCATTTACTACCGCAAGCAATGGTGGATGCGCTTTGCTTATCCACCCTACCATACTGTCGTGTAAACTCTTCATAATGATAAATAAACTCTTATTTCTATTTGTTTTTTTGATGATGCCAGTACAAACACTGGTGGCTGACACCTTATCGCCCGTCGCTCATTTCACCGCTACAGATGGAAAACTTAATCTTGCACCCTATATTGAAATATTAGTCGATCCAGATCATCGCTATAACATTAATGATGTTGTTTACGGTAAGGCAAAAAATAGCTTCAAACCAATTTCTGTTACAGGTAATAACTTCGGCTTTTCAAAAGATGTTTACTGGCTTCGATTTACAGCGCATTTTTCTGAAATAGAAAACAACCTTATCCTGCTACAACTTGAAAGCCCATTGATAGATAATGTGTCTTTTTTTGTCGTTGATAAGCAAGGTGTTTATCGTGAAAAGGTAGCTGGCGACGGTGTGCATTTTTCAATGCGTGAGGTGCGTTATCGCAGCCCGGTGTTTGTCTTGCCAGAGCTAGACGACCACAGCCGCAGCTACTATATGCGGCTGCAGACAGAAGGTTCAATGCGAATTGCGCTATGGCTATGGACAGCAACCAGTTTTATCGAGCATGTCAACCACGCCAGTTTGAGCGTAGGCATTTATTATGGAATGCTGCTGTTATTAGTTCTTGCTGCGTTGTTTTCTTATGCTAAATTAAATGACAGATTGTTTCTTTATTATGCCTTGTTTCTATTCGTTTATTTGCTGCTTCAGTTAGCATTAAATGGTTTGAGTTATCAATACTTATGGCCAGGCATGCCCGAAATTAGCAACAGAGCAACCTCACTACTTATAGGGCTGGTGGTGGTTAGTGGTGTACTTTTTTCAGGCAGTTTTTTGCAAATATGGCATAAAAAACACCCGCGCATAAAAGTCGTGCTTTATTTGTTAATCACCTTAGCTGCCATTAGTATGATGTTAAGCCTGTTTGGCAATTATGTGCTGGCAGTGCAGTTAGCAGCCTTCTCCGGTCTATTGCTGCCACCTGTGATTTTAATTGGGGCGATTATTACAGCCTATGCAGGTTATCGACCCGCTCGAATTTTTATTATTGCCTGTGGTTTTTTCCTGCTAGCGGTTTTTATTACAGTGCTGCTCTATTTTGGCTTTGTGCAATATACATTTTTTAGCTTAAATGCTATGCAGTTTGGTTCAATGCTTATGGCTGCATTGTTTGCTTATGCCTTGATGGACAGAATTACATTGTTACATGATGAAAAAGAAGCCGCCCTGGAAAAAGCCAGCGGCTATCTATGTCAACTCAATGATGGCCTGGAAGCACAGGTAGAGCAAAGAACAAAACAACTGAGCGAAAGCGAAGCACAACTGCGCACCCTGATTAAAACCTTGCCCGATATTGTCTGGTGGAAAGACCCCGCAGGTGTTTATATGGGTTGCAACCCAAAATTTGAGCGTTTCTTTGGTGCTAAGCAGAGTGAGATTGTGGGTAAAACCGATTACGATTTTGTCGACAGGAAGCTGGCCGATTTTTTTCGTGAAAAGGACAGAATAGCAATGGAAGCTGGCGCAGCCAGTATTAATGAGGAAGAGATTGCTTTTGCAGATGACGGCCATGTAGAATTGCTTGAAACCACAAAAGTGCCGATGTTTTCCCCTGATGGCAAACTTACAGGTGTGCTGGGTGTAGGACGCAATATTACTGAACATCTGCGTTCGGAGCAGGCTCTGTTAAATACCCAGAAGATGGAAGCGATAGGTCAGCTTACCGGTGGCATCGCGCATGACTTCAATAATATTCTTGCCATTATCATTGGCAATCTTACTATGCTGCAGAACCAGTTAGTAGCGGATGATAGTGCCTGCAAGCGCATTGGGGTTATTCAGAAATCGGCACAACGTGCAGCAGATCTGGTGCGCCAGCTACTTGGCTTTTCGCGTAACAAAGCAGACCAGCAGGTGGTGACCGATATCAATCAGCTATTGAATGACATGGATAGCCTGATTGTGCATTCGGTCACCCCTGCTATTGAGGTAAAGCTGGAATATGCCAGTAATTTATGGCTGACTAAAATTGATCCAGGTGATTTTCAGGATGTGGTGATAAACCTGATTATTAATGCGCGTGATGCCATGTCAGGCAATGGTCAGCTGATTTTGCAAACGGCTAATTGTGCTCTGGAAGAAAAGCATTGTGTTTTATCACCAGAGATAAAAGCGGGTGATTATGTTCAATTTGCAGTGATTGATAATGGTGAAGGTATATCCAGTGCGCAGCAGGCACGCATTTTTGAACCCTTTTACACCACCAAAGAGCAGGGCAAGGGAACCGGGCTGGGACTGGCAATGGTGTTTGGTTTTGTTAATCGCAGTAGCGGCTGTATTATCGTCGAGTCTGAAGTGGGTAATGGCACAAAATTTTTACTGTATTTACCAAGGTGCAACGGCGACATAGATATTAAACAGGTAGTGGAGAAGGATATTATGGATAAGCAACACCGAGGCACTGAGACCATACTGGTGGTCGATGATGAAGAGGCTTTGCTGGAGCTGGCCAGTGAAATACTGCAAGAAATGGATTATCGTGTTCTGACCGCAAGCAGTGGCAAACAGGCATTGCAGGTATTGGCAGCTGAACCTGACATCACCTTGTTGCTGAGTGATGTGCTCATGCCCGGTGGCATTAATGGTTTTGAGCTAGCCGAGCGAGCAGTACAAATGTACCCGCAACTTAAAGTATTGCTCGCCTCGGGTTATACATCCAAAGGTGAAATACATAACAGCCAGACACGTTTTTCAGAAAATATGCTGACCAAGCCTTACAATCTGTCGTTGCTGGCGAAACGTGTTCGGCAATTGCTGGATTCCTGAGCATCTATGATTTCATCAATCTTGTCAAACAAGTTTCGCAAAAGTTGACAGGGGTTTTTAAATTCATATGTAATACCACGATTTGAACTATGACGATCATATTCAATATTCTTTGGCTGATTGTTCATCTTTGGTTAGCTGACTGGAAGTGCGTAACATCTGTAAAATATTATACTGCATGTTTTTGTTTAATAAACGCCGAGCCTGTCGTCCCTTTTTAATCGCGGCTGCAGTTATTTCCAGGTTTTCAGAAGAGTTAATGTTGACGTATTTCAGATTAATTAAACTATTAATAAAGTTAGCTATTAATTTTTTATCAAAGAAATCAGGTGAGTTAATTTCATACATTAGTGAGAGCCGTTGTGCCATTAAATAACAGGACTGCTCCAGCTTTTTCCGTGACAAATTTTCCATATCATGCTCAGCAATCCCATGTTCAGCAATTAAGGCAAATATCATGTAATAAAGTTCTAATACCGGAGAGATGACCTGCGCCAAAGTTGAAAGCTGTGCGTGAGCTTCTGTACTGATTGGCGGCTTGCTATAAGTGAAAGCGTCTTCATTGTAAATAAGCAGTCTGGTGCGACTTAATTCCTTTAAAAGTTTATCAATAATCTTTTCTATTTCAGAAGAAGACCAGGGCAGGAAAAATTCTGCCTTGAGAAAGGGGTAGACAATTTTTATAAAGTGGATAATTTTTTCACGGTTGATTGCATTAGCATTGGTAAAACAACAGGCGATCAGCGAAGGCAAAACAAATAGATGTAATATATTGTTTCGGTAGTAGGTTAGTAAAATAGCATGTGCATGATCCAGGTAAATAAAATCACCCATTTCATGTTTGCGGCGATGAACCATATTTAATGCTTCGGCATGATGGATTTGTTTTGCTGCATCATAATCCGTCAGGCGAATAGAGCTGGAGTAGTTAAGGTGGTTAATTAAATCTTGATAGAAGTCCAGTGTTCGCTTTAACTCACCTTCATCCATGGTCTGGTTTGGTGAGGCCAGTAATGCCGTGGCGATAAGGTTGACCGAGTTAACCACGCAGCATTTATTAATGTTCTGCATTATTTGTTGTGAGGTGTTTGCTACGGTTGTTCTTAACCAGTCCGGGCGTTGTAAATCGTCATAAGTCTGATTATCCCAGTCGGGGGCGTGTTTGTTTAGCATGTCACTTAATAAAACAGGCTGGCCAAAACTTGTGGTGACTCGCCCGTAAAATCCGCGAATTTTAAAAAACGAGCGTATCGAACCAATTAGCGTTTCTGATTTTTTATCATCACCCTTAAGCTCGGCAAGATAGGCTTTACCTTCAATCATTTTTTCGTAGCCGATATAAACCGGAATAAAAGCAACAGGGCGACGCTGGTACTTTAAGAAGGCGCGAATAGTCATCGCCAGCATGCCCGGTTTCGGTTGTAATAAACGACCGGTGCGACTACGGCCGCCTTCAACAAAATATTCAAGCGGCATGCCGCTTGAAACCAGTGAAGCCAGGTATTCAAACATCACTGTAGAATAAAGTTCGTTGCCTTTAAAACTACGTCGAATAAAAAATGCGCCGCCTTTGCGTAATACTGACCCGATGATGGGCATGTTTAGGTTTTTGCCCGCTGCAATACAGGGAATAGCCAAACCTTCATTGTGTATCACATAAGAGAGCAATAAATAATCGATATGGCTTCGATGGCAAGGCACATAAACCAGTTCATGGTTTAGCGCCAGTTGTTTAAGCTGGTTGTTAAAGTGTACATCTATGCCGGAGTAAAACTTGTTCCAGAAAGCGGTTAATATGCGCTGTAAAATTTGTATTGTAATGTAGTTACGGTCGCTAACAATTTCATGAAGATAATTATTGGCAATTTTAGTTGCTTTAAAAGCCGAGATATTGTCCCTGTTTGAGCAGTTTTGAATTGCTTTGCTAATCGCTTTATTTTCTAATAATTCTCTTACCAGGGTGTGACGATGGGAAATGTCAGGTCCCAGGGTCGCGGTTTTCATTTCTACCAGGCGCGCGGACAACAACGCCTGTAACTGATCAACGTAGCGATCAACGCAGTTTTCGTTTTCTATGGTGCTATTGATTAACTCTCGAAATGAAATGGCGGTAGAAAACTGCAGAAGAGTGTTTTTACCGTTGAATAAAATTGTAAAGAACCGACGAAAACGCCCAGCGAAACCCCAGGTTTCAGAAAACAGCACCCGCAACCAGTGTTTTTGTTTTAATACCGGCCGACCCCAGAAAACCACAACCGGAACAAAGTGCACATCAAGTTCAGGGTTTTCTTTTAACGCCTGGCATAATCCACTAAGCATGGCAGAGCGTTTGGTTTTTTGCTGCAACCAGGCTTTAAGCGGCTGCGCCTGCGCAACAGTATAAACACTATGCCAGGTTTTTAATTGCTGCTGCTGGATGCGAGACAACGGCGTAGTAATATGTAAAGCCACGCATTCGTGTTCCAGCACCAGTAAGTCAGACCATGCACGTGATGCCAGCACATAGATAGTGGTTGTTTTACTGCGCTGTTTACGGTGTGGGTCTAAGGTTTTGCCAGCCTGTACCACATCGGCCTGCACCGCGTCGGTATTTATCCACAGGTAAAGCAGTTTTTGTGCGAGGTAATTTAGCGGCGAAGTCAGGTTCATAATATAGAGTCAGAAAAAGAGCAGATTTTTTATATGGAATCATAAAAATATTGGTGCAGTTTGCCGTAATTTTCATTTCCTGGATATATTAATCACATTTAAATAGAACTGTCATATTTTTTAAAAGTTTTTAATGCGCAAGACGTTTTTTATGAAAAAACACCCATTTCAACAGCTTGCATGAATTGTTTGGTTTGAATTGGCGCAAAAGAGAGATATGACTGCCGAATATATTTACAGTCTGGATTTTAATTGGCTGCAGGCTTCCTGATTCTTTTTAAATACTGAGTTATCAGCCGATTATGCTAGTAAGTCGGGCGTTAAATACCAGCGTATACAGTATTGGTTGTTGGTCTTTTCTAAACAAATAATGCCACTATTTTGAAATTTTACGATGTTTTGATTTTTATTGCCGGTGACAAGATACGACACTAATTTTTCCAGGTGAGGCAAGTGACCAATATAAAGTGCATTCTCCAGGGATAAATTTTTTGCAAACAATGATACATCGTTATTCGGCGATAAACTGTCATGCAATAATATTGATGTGATGTTTAAGTTTGAAGCAATAATTTCTGCCGTTTGCGAGGCGCGAAGTTTTCCGCTATGAAAAATATGAGAAACAGGTGTAGCAGCTGTGTGCAGTTGCTTTGCAACGGACAGCGTTTGTTTGATGCCTGTTTGAGACAAAGGACGCTGGGGAGTTTCAGCCTTGTCTACGGCCAGACCGTGCTGTGCAAAATACACTCTATTTGCTGTCACTTCATCATCCGGTTTTGTGTTGATATGAGTGAATATATTTTATGCCTCCTCATATCAATAGCAAGGAGTTCTAATACCCTGGTGTTTCAGGAAAATTGAGCGGGCAACCAGGTCGCCAGCATTGGCCAGTAAGCAATCATTGCCATAACCATCAGCTGTATAACAATAAAAGGCATAACCCCACGATAAATTTGTGTGGTTTTTATGCTCGCAGGGGCAACCCCGCGCAGATAAAATAAAGCGAAACCAAAAGGCGGGGTGAGGAAGGAGGTTTGTAAATTAATGGCAATCAGTATGCCCAGCCAGACCGGGTCAATACCCATAGCCAGTAATACCGGTCCGACAATTGGCACTACCACAAAGGTTATTTCAATAAAGTCCAGCACAAAACCTAATAAAAACATAACCAGCATGACAACAAAAAGTGCGTGATACTTACCACCACTTAAATCACTGAGAATTTCATGGATAAGTTCATCACCTTCAAAACCTTTAAAGACCAGTGAGAATAAAGCAGCACCAATTAAAATCATAAAGACCATGCTGCTAACACGTGTTGTGGTACGCACAACTTCCTGCAGGGTTTTAAGGTTTAACATTTTTTTTGACAGTGCTAAAAGCATGGCACCGACTGCACCGATGGCGGCGGCTTCGGTTGGTGTTGCCAGTCCTGCAATGATGGAGCCAAGCACAGTTAGAATTAATGCTAAAGGCGGCAATAAACTTTTAAAAAAACTGGGTAATAAAGCCATGTCATAATTGTTATTGCTGGTGGTGATTGCAGGCATGGCTTGTTTGTTAAACAGTGCGACACCAATAATATAAACAATATATAAAACGACCAGCATTAAACCCGGTATTAATGCGCCAATAAATAAATCACTGACTGACAGGGTTTCGGGAGAAAAGATTCCCATGTCCAGTTGTGCCTGTTGGTAGGCATTGGATAATACGTCAGCCAGCAATACCAGCACAATGGAGGGTGGAATAATTTGCCCCAGTGTGCCGGAGGCGCAAATCAGACCGGTTGAAACTTTTGGGTCATAACCATTTTTTAGCATGGTGGGTAAAGCTATTAGTCCCATGGTAACAACGGTTGCGCCAATAATGCCAGTGCTGGCGGCGAGTAACATGCCAACCAGTATGACAGAAATGCCAAGGCCACCACGTAAACTGCCGAATAAACGTGACATGGTTGTTAATAATTCATCGGCGATTTTAGAGCGTTCCAGCATCACCCCCATAAACACAAACAACGGCACCGCCATTAAAATCTGGTTTGAAATAATGCCGAATAAACGATTGGGCAAAGCTTCTAAAAAAGCCGGATCAAAGGTGCCGGTTATTTCGCCGATAACAGTAAATAGTAAAGCAGTGCCAGCTAAGGTGAAGGCAACGGGATAACCTATTAACAGTAAAACAAAAACTGCAGCGAAAAGATAAAATGGCATGTATTCCATCAGTCGCTATCTCTATCATGGTTTTGTGATTGATTGCTCAGTATGGTTTCGATATTACGTGCCATTTGGCTAAGAGCTTGCAGGGTCAATAAAAATGTCATCGCAAGAATCAGGCTTTTCAGCAGGAAAAGCCCTGGTAGACCACCAGCTTCACGCGAGCCTTCAAGTACCGACCAACTAGCCGCAATGTATGACCAGCTAATCCAGCTGATAAATAGCATAACGGGCAGTAACAAAAACAAAGTACCAAACAAATCAGCCCAGGCCTTGCCACGTTCTGAGTATTGAGAGTAGAAAATATCAACACGCACATGCGCGTTATGCTGCATGGTATATGCCATGCCAATGAGAAAAATGCTGGCGTGTAAGTAGGTGGTGGTTTCCTGCAGGGCGATAGATCCGGTATCAAAAACATAACGTAGCACAACAATCATAAAAGTGACTAGCACTAAGGCCAGACTTAGCCAGGAAACAGTGCGGCCGCTCCAGTCGATGAAGGCTTCTACCTTTGCCAGTATGTTACTGAACATGTCGTTTATTGCGCCGTTTACTGGCCTGGCCAGTAACTAAAATAGCGATCGCTGTATTTAATTCGGTCAATTAATATAGCTTTAAATTCATCCGGGTTTTTTGTGTGTACCAGTTCGCCTGCACGTGGAAAGTATTTATCGTATAAACGCGATAACCAGAAGCGCAAAGCGCCTGCACGTAACATTGCAGGCCAGTATTGCTGTTCGTGCTGCGTTAATGGTCTGAAAACGTGGTAGTTATTGAGTAGTGCGACAACTTTTTCTTTGTTCAAACTAAAGCCATCACCACGGCACCAGTCATTAGCGGCGACGGCGAGGTCATACAATAAAACATCATCACAGGAATAATAAAAATCAATAATGCCGCTGAAGCGTTCACTGCCTTTTTCGCCATCCCACAGCGCATTATCACGAAATAAATCAGCATGAATAACGCCACGGGGTAAATCTGCGTGACGACCAAAATGATTAAAGCCGGTCTTCTGAAAATGTATTTCTTCATCAAGCATCAAACGTTCATCTGCGATAAGTTTTTGCATAACCTTAAGGGCGGTTTGCTGACACCAGAGCGGGCCGCGAGGATTGCTTTGCCGTGTATCAAAACTTAATCCGGCAGCGTGCATTTTTCCCATTGCCGAGCCGAGCTGTTCGCAGTGATGAATACTAGTTTTTATAATGCTGCTACCGTTTAAGCGCTCCACCAGAGCAATAGGTTTGTTTTTGGATCCATCATTGAAGCGGCTTAAGTAATTACCCTGATTGTCCGCAACCGGGTTTGCGCTGGGCACCTTATGGTCAGCCAGGTGGTGCATGAGATCGAGGTAATACCGCATTTCCTCAAAACTATGGTGCTCAAAAATGGTTAAAACAAAACGGCCCTGGCTGGTGTTTACAAAGTAGTTGGTGTTCTCAATGCCATCGCTGATGCCCTGATAATGATCCAGCTCGCCAACATTATAATTTGATAGAAACGCCTGGAGTTCATTTTCTTCGATAGTGGTGTAAACAGACATAAGAATTCAGGGTTTAGAAAAAGGGCTGAGTGCTCAGGTTTTTTTAAAGACAGTGTATAAAGACCGTGATTTTAACGTATATCTGAGCGTTTAAAAAATATTAGTCTGCAAATAATAACGAGGTTTATAACATTTGTTTTACATTCGCGTGAATTTGCGTTCATTTGCGGAAAATAGAATTAAAAAAGTGGCTATCAAAGCATCACACTGTTTGCGATAATCTGTATTCTGCATAATAAACCAGCCCATAGAGTTTTACCCCTGATGCCTGATAAAAAACCACCCCTCATCCTTGTCGATGGCTCATCCTACCTGTTTCGTGCGTTTCACGCATTGCCACCTTTAACTAACAGTAAAGGTCAGCCCACGGGTGCGGTATACGGGGTGATTAACATGCTTAATAAACTGGTGACCGAATATAAACCAGAACAAATCGCGGTGGTTTTTGATGCCAAAGGCAAGACCTTTCGTAATGATTTATATACGGAGTACAAGGCAAACAGGCCGCCGATGCCAGATGATTTAAGAGATCAGATTGCATCGTTGTATGAGCTGGTTGATGCATTAGGGTTTCCGATGATTATTGTACCTGGCGTAGAAGCCGATGATGTTATTGGTACTTACGCCAAACAGGCCTTTGCTCAAAAAATCGATACTCTGATTTCAACCGGTGATAAAGATTTGGCACAACTGGTCAACTTGCATGTCACTTTAATCAACACCATGAACAACGTGATGATGGATGAAGCAGGGGTGATGGCCAAATTTGATGTGCCGCCAGCTGCGATTGTAGATTATCTGGCGTTGATGGGTGATGCCTCGGATAATATTCCCGGGATACCTAAAGTGGGGCCGAAAACGGCGGCAAAGTGGTTAAAACAATATAAAACACTGGATAATCTTGTAGCACACGCTGATGAAATTAAGGGTAAGGTAGGTGAAAGTTTACGCGATAATCTGCAACAGTTGCCGTTGTCCAGAGAGCTGACCACAATAAAATGTGATGTGGAACTAGAGCACGCCATCTCCGATCTGGTCATGCGGCCGCCGCAAATAGATAAACTTAAACAACTTTATACTGAGCTGGAATTTAAAACCTGGCTGACGAATTTATCATCTAATGAAAAGGTGGTGACGGAATCAGTACCGGTAGCCACGGCCAGCTATGAAACGGTGCTGGATAAACCAGCTTTTGAGCGCTGGTTAAAAAAACTTGAGGCTAGCGAACAGTTTGTCTTTGACACCGAAACCACCAGCCTGGATTATATGAAGGCTCGTATTGTGGGCGTGTCTTTTGCGGTTGAAGCAGGCGAGGCCGCCTATGTGCCGTTTGCTCATGATTATCTGGATGCCCCGGAACAGCTTAGTGAGCAGGATGTACTGGGTGGCTTAAAGGTATTGCTGGAAGATGGAAACAAAAACAAAATCGGGCAAAACCTGAAATATGACGCGCATGTGCTGGCAAACCATGGCATCCATTTAAAAGGCATAACTCAGGATACCATGTTGCAGTCGTATGTACTGGATTCAACAAAACGTCACGGCATGGATGCGCTGGCACTGCGATTGTTGGGTCACGATACTATTCATTTTGAAGATATTGCCGGTAAAGGTGTTAAGCAATTAACCTTTAATCAAATTGATCTTGAGCAGGCAGGGCCTTATGCTGCAGAAGATGCCGACATTACTTTGCAGATTTATCAAAAGCAGAGTGACATGTTCACATTGCATCCTGTGTTAGACAGCGTTTATCAGGATATTGAATTACCGTTATTGACCGTCTTGCTCAATATTGAACGCAACGGCGTAAAAATTGATGTAGCGATGCTGGAAAAACAGAGTAAACAACTGGCCGAGCGCATGAAAACACTGGAGCAGCGTGCCTATGATGAAGCCGGCGAGACGTTTAATCTGGCCTCACCAAAACAACTGGGCAGCATTCTGTTTGAAAAACTCAACATACCGGCGAAAAAGAAAACCAAAACTGGCCAGTATTCAACAGCAGAAGACGTTTTGCAGGAGCTGGCGGTGGATTACCCGTTGCCAAAACTCATCCTGGAACATCGCAGTGTGGCTAAGTTAAAATCCACCTATACCGACAAATTACCCCTGCAGGTTAATAAAAAAACCGGGCGGGTGCATACTTCGTATAACCAGACAGTTGCCACAACTGGCCGCTTATCTTCCACCGATCCAAACTTACAGAACATTCCCATTCGCAGTGAAGAAGGTCGGCGTATTCGCCGCGCCTTTGTTGCACCACAAGGCTACAAAATGCTGGCTGCCGATTATTCACAGGTCGAATTACGCATCATGGCGCATTTGTCAGAAGATGAAAATTTGCTCACAGCGTTTGCTGAAGGCATAGACGTGCATCGTGCCACTGCCGCCGAAGTTTTTGGGGTAAGCCTGGATGCGGTCGAGTCAGAGCAACGGCGCGCGGCTAAAGCCATTAACTTTGGTCTTATTTACGGGATGTCTGCATTTGGTTTAGCAAAACAGCTAAACATTGGTCGTTATGAGGCGCAGGACTATATTAATACCTATTTTGCACGTTACCCGGGGGTGAAAGCCTATATGGACAAAACCCGCGAACAGGCGCATGAGCGCGGCTTTGTTGAAACCGTATTTGGTCGCCGTCTGTATTTACCGGAAATAAATTCACGCAACGGCCAGCGCCGACAGTATGCCGAGCGCACAGCAATAAACGCACCCATGCAGGGCACGGCAGCTGACATCATTAAACGCGCCATGATTGCAGTGGATGCGGCTTTGATACTAAGCAAGCTAGATGCAAAAGTGGTGATGCAGGTACACGATGAGTTAGTGGTTGAGGTATTGGCTAAAGATGTGAAAGCGGTGGAGGATTTGTTAAGAACAGAAATGCAGCAGGCTGCCACACTAAAAGTACCGCTAGTGGTTGATATTGGTGTGGGTGATAACTGGGATGAAGCTCATTAGAAGCACCTTTGTCTGTGAGAGTGTTAACGACCGTTTGTCGGTTTTCATCTGGTTTTGCATACTTTTCCCTCTAATATTTTGACATATTCTTTGTGTAGGCTTTAATTAGTAATAATGAAAGTGATTAATCTTTAACTGGTTAATGATAGAGATGTTTATTTGTGAATACGCTGTAGCCCGGCGTAGGCTCGCTCCTCCCTTTTGCGAGCCACTGGAATCGGCAACCCCAATCCGATTCCGCTTTTGTAACCCGGCCATTTGGCCGGGTTTTTTTGTTGAATAATTTTGGCTGATCGTCCACTAACGACACATATCGGACGTTGGAAAAACTGAAAAACATTCGTCCGTGAAGAACGCAAAAGACGCGAAAAAAACAAAGAAAATATTTTTTGTTTTTTTAGAG
>CAYQXD010000047.1:0-19057 GCA_964421315.1 uncultured Thiotrichaceae bacterium
AAGACTAAAGACTAAAGACTAAAGACTAAAGACTAAAGACTAAAGACTAAAGACTTCCAAAGAATTATATCAATGGACACGGTACCAATAGAAAAGGATGAAGCTGAAAGTTTTGAGTACCAGTCAGTACAGGTGCTGAAAGGTGTCGGCGCAGTTGTTGCTGAAAAACTCAAACGCCTGGATATAGTTACTATACAGGATGTATTGTTCCACCTGCCGCACCGTTATGAAGACAGAACAAAATTAACCGCCATCGGTTCCTTGCAACTGGGTCAGCAGGCACTGGTTGAAGGTGTTATTGATCATTGTGAGATAAAAGTAGGCGGGCGTGGCCGCCGTAGTTTATTGTGTTATCTGTCTGACAATACCGGTGCGATTATTCTGCGTTTTTTTCACTTTAATAAAGCACAGCAAAATAATTTGAGTGCTGGAAAAGTCTTGCGTTGTTTTGGTGAGGCCAGACGCGGTGCTGCTCATCTGGAATTTGTCCACCCGGAGTATCAATTTGTTCAGCAACACAATGATATCCCAGGTCACGATGGACGAAGCCAGGATGTCATTGAGCAATCGTTAACGCCAGTCTATCCTAAAACAGAAGGCATTCACCAGGCCTTGCTTAAAAAAATATCTGATCAGGTGTTAATAAAAATAAAGCAGGGTGAACTGCTTGACTGGCTGCCTGAGCAAGTGAGGCGGAAACATCAGCTTCCTGATTTGGTGACAGCCTTATCCTCAGTACATCGGCCACATAAAAACACCAATGTTTTTGCGTTAAACCAGTGTAAAACAAAAGCACAGCAACGCCTATTATTTGAAGAGCTGGTTGCTCACCAGTTAAGCCTTTTACAGGCGCGTGTTGAGATCAAAAAAAACTCAGCGATAAAACTTGTCGTTACGCAGAGTCAATATTCTGCTTTTATAAAAAGCCTGTCATTTGATTTAACCCGCGCACAGGAAAAAGTCATTGCACAGATATTTTCTGATATTAATAAAACCCATCCCATGTTACGGCTACTGCAGGGTGATGTCGGTTCGGGTAAAACGGTTGTTGCTGCCGCAGCTGCTATGGCGGTAATCAACGCCGGTTATCAATTTGCCATTATGGCACCAACTGAAATATTGGCAGAGCAGCATTACCATAATTTTAAACAGTGGTTTGCAAACGATAAATGTTTATTATTAACCGGTAAGGACAAAGGCAAAGGGCGTTTGCAAAAATTAAGTAAAATACTTATCGGCGAAGCTCAAATTGTTATCGGCACTCATGCCCTGTTCCAGAATGATGTTGAGTTTAAGCAGCTGGTGTTGCTGGTGGTGGATGAGCAGCATCGCTTTGGTGTGCATCAGCGTCTGGCTTTGCGTGAAAAGGGTCGCAAAAAGGGCTGGGAAAAAGGCGGGTCGAATGATTGCTCAAATGGCTTCTGTAATAATAGTGCTCCGCATCAGCTAATTATGACAGCAACACCTATTCCCAGAAGTCTGGCAATGACCGCGTATGCTGATCTGGATTACTCAGCAATTGACGAGATGCCTAAAGGACGTAAGCTAGTAACTACCGTGGTGGTTTCGACAGCTCGTAGAGAGGAAGTTGTACGGCGTATAGAAAAAGCCTGTGAAAAAGGTGAGCAGGCCTATTGGGTATGTACTTTGGTTGAAGAGTCTGAAATGTTACAGTGTCAGGCAGCTGAGGTGGCAGCTGAGCAGCTAACCTTCGAGTTAAAAAATGTGCGTATTGGTCTGGTTCATGGACGTATGAAACAGCAGGACAAGCAGTTAATCGTTGCTCAGTTTAAAAACAAACAAATTGATTTACTGGTCGCCACTACTGTTATTGAAGTTGGCGTTGATGTGCCCAATGCTTCATTAATGGTAATCGAGAATGCAGAACGTTTAGGCCTGGCACAGTTGCATCAGCTAAGAGGTCGCGTTGGACGCGGCTCAAAACAAAGTGCCTGCGTATTGATGTATCAGCCGCCTCTTTCGCAGATGGGCAAGCAGCGTTTGGGTATCCTGAGAGAAACCAATGATGGTTTTAAAATAGCGGAAAAAGATCTGGAACTGCGTGGCCCGGGAGAAGTGCTGGGTACTAAGCAGACGGGTTTGATGCAGATGCGAATTGCCGATATAGTGCGTGATGAAGCCTGGTTTGCCGAGGTGAAGGCGACAGCACAATATATTATTAAACAGCATCCTGAAGCAGTTGAACCCCTGGTGCGTCGCTGGCTGGGTAAGGCAGATCGTTTTGCTAATGTATGAGGCCGTCAATTATATATGCTGGCTTTTGTGATGTGCATAGACTATTTTTTAATTGTAAATACTATCAATAAAACACTGAGTTATATTACATGCAGATGTCATCCCTGAATGCAACTAACTTATCCGTTGAGTCAGACATTCAACAAAATGAGCGCATTCTACAAACGCAGATTGTTCGATTGATTACCAGTTCCGGTTTTAGTAATATTGCCGGCATTGCCATGGCGATCATCTGGGTGGGGCTAATTTGGGAAGATTTGCCGCATGAAGTTTTAGGTGTTTGGCTTGGTATGATGTTGTTGCTGTTTTTTTATCGTTCGGCAGTGCATTATTTCAAATTATATTCGAGTGAAAGTAAATTAGCGCTGGATAAGTTTATTATTCGACGCTGGTATCTGGTCTCTGTTTTTCTAACAGGGGCAGGCTGGGGTATTACTTCAACCTTGATGTTTCCTTTTAGTGAGTTACACCAAATTGTACTGGCCTTTATTTTAGTTGGTGTTTCAGCTTCCGGTGTTTCCTATTCCTCCGTTGCCTGGGTGTATTACGGTTATGTTGGCTGCGTTCTGCTGCCATTAATGATTCGCTTTTTTTATATGGGTGGTGAGGTTTATTACGCCTTATCTGCCATGACCGGTTTCTTTTTAGGGGTGATGATAATGGCGGTACACCGCATGTATAAATCATCTACCGCAGAGCTTGAGTTGTCATATAAAAATGAAGCCTTAATTGGTGGTTTAACAAAGGCAAGTGCGAGCCTGGAAAGGTTGAATGCTGATTTAAAAGATGAAATTGACCACGGCAAAAAAATAGAGGCTGAACTTAAAGCGGCAAAAGACAATGCAGAAAAAATGAGTCAGGCTAAAGGCGAGTTTTTAGCCAACATGAGTCATGAAATTCGTACGCCAATGAATGGTGTTATTGGCACTTTGCAGTTACTGGAAGATACAAAGTTGGATGCGGAGCAAAAAGAGTTCGTATTAACTGCGCATAAATCCGCTGATGCTTTACTGGCTATTTTGAATGATATTCTGGATCTGTCAAAAATAGAGGCGGGTAAATTAAATTTTGAAAGTATTGCCTTCGATTTAAAGCAAATTATTACCGATATAGTGACGCTTTATTCTTTAAAGTCGGAGCAACAGGGTGTTTTGTTAATACAGAAAATTGATAAAGCCTTGCCAGTCTCGTTAGTCGGTGATCCCACGCGTGTGCGTCAGGTAATTGTTAATCTGGTTTCAAATTCCCTGAAGTTTACGGGTAAGGGTGAAGTAATCATTAAAGTTGACGTGGTAAGGTTTGATGCAGATAACGATAACGTTGAGGTGAAGATAACAGTGTCGGATACCGGTATTGGCATCTCTAAAGTGGCACAAAAAATATTGTTTAATGCTTTCACTCAGGCTGATGGTTCTACCACAAGAAAATATGGTGGTACCGGGCTGGGTTTGGCTATTGTTAGTCAATTGGTTGATATGATGGGTGGCGTATTAGGTGTGGATAGCATCGAGGGCGAGGGTTCGCGGTTCTGGTTCGTGGTCAATTTCAAGTTCAGTGATGAAAAACTAGAGCCACAAGTAAAAAGAGGTGCTGAAAACAGCTTAGCACCGCTAGATGCAAAAATATTATTAGTCGAAGATAACCCGATTAATCAGATGGTGGCGCAAAAAATGCTTGAAAAAGTGGGCTTAAAGCCGGTGCTTGCTAATAATGGTGTGGAGGCAATGCGCTACCTCAATGAGCAAACATTCGATCTGGTGTTGATGGATTGCCAGATGCCGGAAATGGATGGTTTTGATGCCACGCGCGAAATTCGCAAGCAGGACATAAAGGCGACAAATCAAAAAACAATACCTGTGGTAGCCATGACAGCTAATGTCATGTCAGGTGATCGAGAACGCTGTCTTGATGTTGGCATGGATGATTATATCGGCAAGCCAGTGCAGCGCGACCAGCTCGAGTCGGTGCTTAGGAAATGGCTAGATTGATAGAAAAACGTGCCTCTACATTTAATTCATAAAAAAAGTCTCGTTTGTTGATCCGCTATTAGACGGTTTGTCGTTATCGACATGGTCCTGTGATTCGGCTACTGCGGTGGAGTGTATTTCGCGTTAAAATACCCTTTTTATTTGCCACTTTGTAAATATTACTGTGAAATCAAAACAACGCTGGTATCGGCGGCATCAATTATTTAATCAATCTATTCCGCCTTCATTACTGCCCTGGTTATTTGATACCTCATCGTTAACTGCGCGTATGATCGAGCGCTGTGGCCAGGATTTTTCGGTGCGTGTTATCTCACAGCACTGGCAGAAACTGGAAGCAAAAGAAGCTTCAGCCATGGCGTTAAAAAATGTCCATTCTGCTCTGGTCAGGCAGGTTGTGCTGTGTTGTTGTGAGCAACCATTGGTATATGCTCGAACCGTTATTCCGGCTACAACGGTGCAGGGCGCGCAGCGTCGTTATGCCAATATGGGCAACCGGCCACTAGGTGCGATGTTGTTTAGCGACCGAACCATGAAACGTGAAGAAGTGCAGGTGGCGTTGTTATCTATTAGCCATGAAGCAAATAAATATACAGAAATTGGTGGCCCAGTATGGGGCAGGCGCTCTGTGTTTCGCGTCTCAGGAAAGCCGCTTCTGGTTAGTGAGTATTTTTTACCTGAATTGCTCGATTTAGGCTGGTAATAAATTTGTCGTTGGTGTTGGTGAAAATGTAGCGTACTCAATAAGTACTGACAGCCTCAAAACAACATGCTTGCCTGTACTTACTGAGATACTGCCACGGGTTATTGAAAAGTTGCAATTATTCTTTTATTTCACTTATCTTATTAATGATAATGGTGGTACGTGGCACATCTTTTGCAAAAGGACCGCCAGGACCGGTGGCGGCACGCGAGATTATACCAACAACATTCTCACCTTCAACAACTCTGCCAAAGACTGTATAACCCCAGCCACGCATTGATTTGCTGCTGTGGTCCAGGAAGGCATTGTCCGCTGTGTTAATAAAAAACTGATTGGTTGCAGAGTGTGGTGCGTTGGTGCGAGCCATGGCGATGGTGTTTTTCAGGTTTTTCAGGCCATTATCAGCTTCATTTTGCACCGGGTCTTTGGTGTCCACTTTTTTATAGTCCGAGGTGAAGCCGCCACCCTGATTCATAAAGTCTTTAATAACCCGGTGAAAGATGGTGTCGTCATAAGTGCCTGCATTAACGTAAGCTAAAAAATTAGCCACCGTTTTCGGCGCTTTTTCAGGATAAAGTTCGAAAACCATGGTGCCTTTGCTGGTTTCTACTTTAACCTTAGGGTTGGCAGCATGTGCTAACTGAATTTGAAAGGCGAATGCTAGAGTGGCGATGCTAAGTAATAATTTTTTGAATTTCATGACTAATATCTTCTTGTTATCTGAAAGTTGGTGGAATTTAACTCAAATTGCTGAGTTTGTCAGTATTTAACATTATTTGATATTTACAGCCTGCTTTTATTTAAGCATTGTGGTCTTTGCCCGTCGACAGAAAGAAGTGGCCATTAGCGCCAATAAAAAATCAAAAGCATTAGTCCACTAAGAACTAATCAGAAATAGTCGCTTTACGCGATAACTGTGTTTTATTAATACCAATGGAGCGCAGAAACAGGGTGACCAATTCATTGCTGAGTTCATGGAGACTGATATCAACCAGCCTGTCCTGTGGTTGCAGGCATTTTTGTATCAGGGTTTCACGTACCATGCCCTGGAACATTAAGCCTGCACTTAAAATGGTTATCTCACGATGCGGAACATCGTATGGCATCGTTTCATTTAAACCAAATTCGATGTAATCGGTAAAGCTTTTCCAGCGGTTCTGGAAAAAAGCCAGTGTTGCCGGATTGCCTTCAAGCAGACTGTGTAGCTCGATTCTTAAAATATCCGGGTTTTTAGCAATGTTTTCTATGTAGGTATGGGTCATGCCTGCCAGCGCATCTTCAAAACTGGTGCCATGTTTGACGATTGTGTCGACATAACTTTGGCGTTGACAGGAAAATTTCTCTAATACGGCAGCGTACAGGGTTTGTTTGGAAGCAAAGTGCCGGTAAAGAATAGCTGGGCTGACGCTAACGGCACGCGCAATCTCATCAACCGAAACGCCATGAAACCCTTTGCTGGCAAAAAGGCCCTGAGCAGCAACAAGAATACTCTCTTTGCGCTCAGGGCCTGAAAGTCGATGATTCACGTCGTTAGCCAACCTTGTAGCTATCCTTTTTGATTGTCTGCTTTTGGTCGTCCTGTGCCTGCTTAGGCAGCTTTCTGGATCAAAAAGACGAATTTGCCGTCTTCTTCACCGCTAGATTTCAGCTCGTTACCAGTTTGTTTGCAGAAAGCTTCAAAATCTTTTACTGAGCCTGGGTCAGTAGCAATAATTCTCAAAGTTTGGCCGGCATCCAGCGCTGAAATTGCTTTTTTAGCACGCAGGATAGGAAGTGGGCAGTTTAAACCGCTAGCATCTAGTTCTGAATCAAAGTCACTCATGGTGATCTCCTCGTGGGTTCGTGTGTTTATGGGTTTGTGGTTTACTAAATTAAATTTAGCAGGTGTTTTTATATAAGCAAAAATTATTTATATAAGTGAACGTTTACTAACTTATGGAAAAAAATAGCTTCTGTCAAGCCTGATTTGTTTTGAGCATAAATTGGCGAGCAGAAATATGTCAGCAATGTACATCATGACGTATGATAAAGTACCGCTGGATTTTTGGTTATATGCAGTATCGGCAGGGTTTATGCAATTTAATGACGTACAAATTAGTGAATGGGAAATGGCTGTTTTTGCCCTGTTAGGCGTTACAGTCATTTTATTGATTACTTTATTACTGCGTTTAAATAAAAAATTCAGCGGGCTGGATTATAAGTTTGATGAGCAGCAACGACAGGCACAGGCTCTTCATGAAAATTTATCGCAAAGCAGAACAGTCCTGCTCGAAGCACAAAACAACATGCAGTTAAAGATGGAACAGCGTTTTGGTGAGGTGCAGCAGGCTTTGGAAAAAAGGCTGGGCGAAATGTCACAGGCATCGGTTGAGCGTTTGGCCAAATCAAGCGAAACCATGCAACAAAGCCTGCAGCAACAATTACATAGTTTGCAGAAAATAAAAACCGATTTTGAGCAACGTTTTGGTGACATGCAGCAAAGCATCGAAAAACGTCTGGGCGAAATGTCCAAACTCAGTATCGAAAGTTTTGCTAAATCCAATAATGAGTTGCATGAAGTTTTACAAAAGCGCCTGAGTGAAATCAGTGGTCAGGTAGAGCGACGTTTGGACAAAGGTTTTGAAAAAACCACTGAAACCTTTACCGATGTGGTTAAACGCCTGGCGCTGATTGATGAAGCACAAAAACGTATTACTGAACTTTCCGGTAATGTAGTGAGTTTGCAGGAAGTGTTAACCGACAAACGCTCTCGCGGTGCTTTTGGAGAAGTGCAAATGACTGGTTTGATAAGCAATATCATGCCAGAAGGCAGTTATGCCCTGCAGCACACATTAAGTAATGGGGCACGTGTCGATTGTATGATGTTTTTACCTGACCCCACCGGGCATATTGCGATCGATTCGAAGTTTCCACTCGATTCATTTCAGAAAATGATGGATAATGAAGCCTCTGATGCTGAGCGAGCAAAAGCAGAAAAACAGTTTCGTTTGGATATTAAAAAACACATTAAAGATATTGCTGATAAATATATTATTGAAAATGAAACCGCAGATGGTGCCATTATGTTTATCCCGGCAGAAGCGGTGTTTGCAGAAATACATGCACACCAGCCGCAGCTGGTAGCTGAAGCACAACGCGCCCGAGTGTGGATGGTATCGCCAACCACTTTAATGGCGGTGTTAACCACGGCAAGGGCGGTACTAAAAGACTCTGCGACACGTAAACAGGTGCATGTCATCCAGGAGCATCTGGTGGTTCTGGCAAAAGATTTTGAGCGTTTCAGAAAGCGTATGGGCAATCTGTCAAAACATATACAGCAGGCGAATAAAGATGTTGAAGAAGTGCATATTTCTGCATATAAAATTAGTAGTCGATTTGAAAAGATTGAAAAAGTCGAACTCAAGGATGAAGAGGCAGAACTTTTAGAGTCTGATTATAAAAGCGACTCTGAGAAACAGTGAATAGTTAACAGTGAATAACGCAAACATTAAAAACCTGAGCTGCTTAACTTTGGCTGTCCACTATTAACTGCTTTTATGACCCAATCATTTTCCTCAACATCGCGTGTAATCATGGTTTGCGCTGCACTTGTCGTAGTCATTGCGGGTATGAAACAAGCTGCGCCCTTAATTGTCCCTTTTCTGTTGTCTGTGTTTATTGCCATTATCAGCTTTCCATTGATGAATAAATTACAGATGGCAGGTGTTCCTAAAGGTTTGTCATTAACGCTGGTTATTCTGCTGGTTATTGCAATCGGTGTAGCGCTCACTTTACTGGTTGGTAGTTCGATAAGCGATTTCACGCGCATGCTGCCAGATTATCAACAAAAGATATCGGCTGAATGGGCCGGTATTTTACAGTGGCTTGCTGGTCATGGGGTTTCACTGACCGATACAGTTAAGGATGTTATCAACCCGGCTGCTGCCGTGGGTCTGGTATCCGCCATCCTGAAAGGTTTTGGTAATGTGCTAACCAATTCTTTTTTGATTATCTTAACGGTTATTTTTATATTGGTTGAAGCTGCAGGTTTAACGCAAAAATTTCTGCTGGTTAATGGTAAAGATAAAAACCAGGCGCGGTCAGATAACAAGGCTTTTTCTCAGGTGTTTGTCGAAAAAGTTAGAAATTATATGAGCATAAAGACAATTATCAGTATGATAACTGGCGTGATTATTGGCACCGCGCTGTGGGTGATTGGTGTTGATTATCCGGTGTTATGGGGTGTGCTGGCATTTATGCTTAATTTTATCCCCAATATTGGTTCAATTATAGCGGCGGTACCGGCTGTGATGCTAACCATCGTGCAACTGGGTGTTTCGCAAGCCTTGCTGGTTGCGGCAGTCTATCTGATGGTAAATATTGTAGTGGGTAGTGTGATAGAACCTAAATACATGGGCAAGGGATTAGGCTTATCTACTTTAATTGTGTTTGTGTCGCTGGTTTTCTGGGGCTGGGTATTAGGCCCAGTTGGTATGTTGCTGTCGGTGCCACTTACCATTACGGTCAAGTTAGCGCTGGATAGTAAACCTGAAACGCAGTGGTTGGGGCATTTGCTTGGCCCTGTTGACGACTAAAATGGTTAAAATCCATCTATTTCTACAAAGGCTACGCCAATGCCCTTGTCGGTGCGACGTACGATAATGGCATTTTTTTCTGTGTCTGCAAAATTATCCAAAGGATTTTTGTAGTGCAGGTTGAGCATTTCTCCCATAGGATAATGTTTAATGTCGCTTATTTGTAAAAATAGCCCTCCCTGACTTATATCACGAGTAATTACAGTGCGCACGGTATCCTCAAGGAAGCTAAGTTCAACTTCTACTTGAACTTCTTCGCGCGGAAATCGACGTTGACTTTTAGACATAAAATACCTGATGTAACGGAAAGACGACTAGTTGTGCCTTAATAGTAGACCTAACATTAAAAAATACTAGATAATTATTACAATAATGTTAAATTGAAAAACATCTTTTTAAATAAACACATAATGGTTATCTTATGAAACTATTAAACCGTGCCGCATTTGCCCTGATTGTTTCTTTGTTTTCGCTGACTGGTGTTGGTGCCGCCGACCTGGCTCGAGAAAAGCGAATGGCAGATGAGATAGTTGATACCATACTTGATGGTGATGCGGTTTATTTAAAGGCGAATGAGCACGAATTTTTAAGTGTTTATACAGAAGCTGATGAGGCCCATGAAGCGGCTCGGGGTATCGTTATTATCCTGCATGGTCGCGGTTTCCACCCGGACTGGCAGGATGTGGTTAGCCCGCTGCGTGTGGGCCTGGCTGAATCAGGTTGGAATACGCTTTCAGTACAAATGCCGGTATTGGAAAAAGAGGCAAAATATTATGATTATGTGCCACTGTTTCCTAAAGCATCTTCCCGCATTGACGCTGCAATCGCCTATGCGCGTGAACAGGTGAAATATGATAAGGGTAGCAGTGGCGGCGGCAATAAGATTGTGCTGATTGGGCATAGCTGTGGTGCGCATATGGCAATGGCATGGGCAGATGCTGATTCTTTTGAATCGATTGATGCCTATGTCGGTATCGGCATGGGTGCAACTGATTATCAACAGCCAATGAAACGCTCGTTTCCATTAAGTAGAATTAAAGTCCCGGTGCTGGATGTGTATGCACAAAATGATTTTCCGGCAGTTTTAAGGACAGCAGCAACCCGCCTTTCTTTAATTAAAGCGGCTGGTAATCAAAAGTCTGCTCAGATTGTTGTTAATAATGCAGAGCATTATTTTGTTGATAAAGGTGATGTATTAACGCAGGTCATTAATGAATGGTTGCAGTCACTATAAATTCAGCATTGCTGAATCATGGACGACAAAAAATCTGCCGGACAATTTGAGCTACTTACGCAGAGACGGTTTTTGCCCTTTTTTGTGACCCAGTTTTTCGGTGCATTAAATGACAATGTTTTTAAAAATGCATTAATTATTCTGATCGCTTTTCAAGGCTCAGATTTTATTGGAACCGATGCGGATTTATTAATTAATGTATCTGCCGCGCTTTTTATACTTCCCTTCTTTTTATTCTCAGCCACTGCCGGCCAATGGATTGATAAACATGAAAAATCCAGATCAATAAGATTAATCAAAATGCTGGAAGTCGTTATTATGTCGATAGCGGCATTTGCTTTTGTGCAAGGTTATATTGTCCTGTTGATCGCACTGTTGTTTTTAATGGGCACGCAGTCAACATTTTTTGGCCCGGCAAAATACAGTTATATTCCACAGCACCTTAAAGTGACCGAGCTAATTGAAGGTAATGCTTTGGTGCAGATGGGTACCTTTGTGGCCATTCTGTTTGGTACAATTTTAGGCGGTGTAATGATTGCAGAAGAGCAGGGGCGGTTATATGTGGCCTGTGCTATTGTGTTTTTTGCTGTAGCCGGTTATCTGTCAAGCCGTTTTATTCCTGTTACGCCGTCACTTAATCAAGATTTAAAAATCAACTGGAATTTTTTTGGCGAAACCTACCGTAACATACAATTTCTTAAAAGCAATCGTACTGTTTTTTTGTCGATACTTGGCATTTCATGGTTCTGGTTTTTAGGCGCTACCTATCTGGTGCAGTTGCCTAATTATACAAAAACAACGCTGGGCGGAAACGAGCAGGTTGTTATTTTTTTACTTGTACTGTTTACCCTGGGGATAGGTACGGGCTCATTATTATGCAACTGGTTATCAGGTAAAAAAATCGAAATCGGCCTGGTGCCATTTGGTTCGATTGGGCTAACTGTGTTTGGTGTTGATATGTTTTTTTCACAACCTGATGCGTTGCCTGCTGTTACCCTCGGGTTAAAAGCGTTTTTATCCACCGAGTATTTACGTTTGATGGTGGACATTGTACTGGTCGGTTTTTTTGGTGGTTTATATATTGTGCCTTTAATGGCTTTGGTGCAGCAGCGCTCGAACCCGGAACATTTATCCAGAGTGATTGCCGGCAATAATATTATCAACGCTCTATTGATGGTGCTGTCAGCAGTGGTAGCGGTTGCTGTGCTTGCATCCGGTTTTTCAATCGCTCAGTTATTTTTACTGGTGGCGATCTTGAATGCACTGGTAGCAATATATATTTATTCATTAGTGCCTGAATTCTTCATGCGTTTTCTGGTCTGGCTGCTGGTGCATAGCGTGTATCGTGTAAAGTCAAAAGGACTGGAAAACATACCGGAGGAGGGGCCAGTAGTGCTGGTCTGTAACCATGTTAGTTATGTCGATGCTTTAATCATTGCTGCCTGCGTAAGGCGGCCAGTGCGTTTTGTCATGTATTACAAAATTTATAATTTACCGATATTAAATTTTGTTTTTAGAACCGCTAAAACAATTTCCATTGCAGGCAAATATGAAAATGAAGCTTTATTAAATAAAGCATTTGATGATATTGATAATGCGCTAGCGATGGGTAATGTAGTTTGTATTTTTCCTGAAGGTAAATTAACCACCAACGGTAACATGAGAGCATTTAGGGACGGTATAGAGAAAATCATAAAGCGCCGAGCGGTACCGGTTATTCCAATGGCGTTACATGGCTTGTGGGGTAGTGTATTTAGTCGCCAAAAATCAAATATTTTATATCGGTTGTTTAAAGGTTTTAAATCGAGTATTGGATTGGTTGTGGGGTTCAAGGTTGAGCCGCAGAAGGTGTCAGCCGGAATGTTGCAGGACAAAGTGCAGGATTTGTACGGGGATTAAGGGACTATTTTTTTAGCTTTTTATATAACAAAAAAGCCACCTTAACAGGTGACTTTTTTGTTTTGATGCGGGTGTTGATTTATATGCAACTTTTATACGCGACCCATAGCGCCAAAACTTTTAATAAATGGGCCAGCCATACGCGGGTCTGAAATCATGGCTTTAAAATCGCCAGTTTTAAATTTCAGCTTGCCGGTAGTGAAAGCCAGGCCTAAGCCTGTCATGCCGATTTCTTTCTTTAGCCATTTTTCCCAGTTTTTCTGCTCAGCACGTATGTCCCAGCTCAGCTCGCGACCGTCATAAGCTCCGGCTTCTTCTACTTTGCCGTTTACCACATTGATAAAACCCTGGCAGGTATCGTCTTTCGGGTAACCGTAACCGATTACAGAATTAAAATTAATTTTTTCTAATGCACCAGAAAGATCTGATTGTCCATTCCACTGTTCTTTAAAACCTTTCATCCATTCATCATCAAATAAAGCCATTTTATACCTCCGAATTTTTATTGTGTGTAACGCAATATTATTATAATAGGATTTGTTATCGTATTTATCACCGGTTTGCGCAGCGTGTATATTTTTTTATTAAGTAACTACCACGAAAATCGAAGGCGATAATAGCATAAGACAGGCTATATCGAAAGGGATATGTCCATATAGATACAAAGGGTAATGGATCATGTCTAAAACATTGGGTTATTTCAGCTCCATGGAAATGTAACTAATACCATTTTGTTTTAGCAGTTTCTGTTTTTGAGATAGCTGTTGTTTGTTCTGGTATGGGCCTGTTCTGACGCGGTGCCATGCCTGATTGTTAATGGTCACATGTTGTATACCCGCTTCCAGTCCTAAAAAAGCCAGGTTGGCTTTTAATTTCTTTGCGTCAGAAATATTTTGAAATGAACCAACCTGTAATATATATTGTTTTTTTGTGCTGTGTTGTGCCCTGTTGTTTGATCGTAGATCAGTGCTAGTATTTTTAGATGGCCGCGCAGGTGGACGGGTTTCGCTTTCTGGAATAAGTACTTCCAGCTCGGGCAATAGCGTGTAAAAATTAAATTTGGTTTCTTTTTTTTCGGTAACGGTTTTTTCAGAAACGGGTGCTTTTTCTGTTGATGCTGTGGTTGTGCTTTTTTGATTTTTTGACTGTTGTTTTAATTTCTCCAGCTCTGCTTGAACCGCGCTGCCAAAGTCCTGATTGTTATGCGGTTGTTTATCAAGATAAACAATAAATGCGACGAACAGCCCGATAGTCAGACCGGATAGCAGCCAGATGTAACCGGGCAGTGCTTTTTTCTGCTTGCGGGTAACGCGGGATTTGTAGTCAGTTGTCATTGCTTTTTTACGGTTACATTTTTACCGGTGCGCTTACGCCCAGTAAGGTTAGTCCGTTATGCAAAATTTGTCTGGTTGCGATAATTAAATTAAACCGCGCATCATGCAGGTCGGCATCATCATTAATAAACTGGTGCGCGTTGTAATAAGAGTGCAGCAGGGTGGCTAGTTCGCGTAAATAATGTACCAGTAAATGCGGTTGTGCGTTAAACGCGGCTTTATGAACAATGTCGGTGTAGGCATCCAGCTTACTGATAAGGTCAGTTTCATGTTTTTCGGTTAGCAAGTCCAGATTTTGGAAGCCGTTTTCAATATCGTGTTTGAGCTGCTTTTCTGATAGCTGTCCGATAACACTGCATATTCTGGCATGGGCGTACTGAATGTAATAAACCGGGTTATCATTACTTTGTGATTTAGCCAGATCCAGGTCAAAGTCCATATGTTGTTCGCATTTGCGCATCACATAAAAGAAACGTGCGGCATCGTTACCGACTTCTTCTCGTAATTCCCGTAAGGTAACAAAGGAGCCTGAGCGGGTGGACATTTGTACGCGTTTACCATGGCGGTATAAATTAGCGAATTGCACTAACAATATATCCAGTTTGTCCTGATTCTGGCCGAGTGCGCCAATCGCTGCTTTTACCCGTGCCACATAACCGTGATGGTCTGCGCCCCAGACATTAATAACACGTTTGTAACCACGGGCAAACTTGTCCATATGGTAGGCGATGTCTGAGGCAAAATAGGTTGCCTGACCGTTATCGCGAATCACCACGCGGTCTTTTTCGTCGCCAAATTTAGTTGATAAAAACCATAAAGCACCGTTGCGCTGCTCGATGTGTCCAGCTTTTTGCAGTTGATCCACGGCTTTATTAATTAAGCCACGGTCAGCCAGTGTTTGTTCGGAATACCAGCAGTCATATGGCACACCAAATTCTTCCAGATCCTGGCGAATATCATCAAGAATGCTGTTTAAGCCCGCTTTGAAAATAATCTGGTAATTGGCTTCACCCAGCAACTTTTTGGCGCGTTCAATTAAATCATCAATATGGGTTTCCTTGTCGCCACCGGCGGGTTCGTCATCGGTTATGTCCTGAAAAACCTCCTCTGCTGGAAAAACAAAGGCATCGCCATGTTGTGCTTTTATGCTGTTGGCGATGTCATAAATGTATTCACCTTTGTAGCCATTTACTGGAAAGGTGAATTTTATATGATGACTTTCCAGATAACGCAACCAGACGCTGGTGGCCAGTATATTCATCTGCCTGCCGGCATCATTGACATAATATTCGCAATCTACCTCAAAACCGACCGCGCGCATCAGTGAGGCCAGTGTTGCACCATAAGCTGCGCCACGACCATGACCGACATGTAAAGGGCCGGTTGGGTTGGCAGAGACAAATTCGATTTGTACTTTTTCATTGTTGGCGGCATTACTTGTGCCAAAGCTGTTACCAGCGGCGTGAATATCCTTAATGATGGTTAAGGTGCTTTTCTGTGCCAGAAAGAAATTAATAAAACCGGGGCCGGCCAGCTCTATTTTTTTTATGGAATTGTCTGTTTCAAGACTATCAACAAGGCTATTAATAATAAGCTGTGCAATTTCGCGAGGCGGTTTGCCCGCCTGTTTCGCCAGCATCATCGCAACATTGCAGGTGAAATCGCCGTGTGCGGCATCTTTAGTGCGAGTGATTTGCAGTGCCGGTTTAGTTTCAATCAAACCATCAGTTATAAGCTGATCCAGTGCCTGATTGAGCAAGTTTTTTATGTTATCTTTCAAAGGGGATGTCTTCAGCTAAGGTTTGTGTGTTTTTGAGGGGTGCGATTATACCTAAAAAGCAATGGTTAATGGTCAATGATTAATGGTTAATGAAAAGCAAACCATCACACCTTGCAACACAGTGCTTTTCATTAATCATTAACCATTAACAATTGCTTTTAGAAGGTGTCATAAGGGTCAACATCAATCGACCAGCGAACTTTTCGAGCTGAGGGCAGTTGTTGCAATTGCGGTACCCACCAGCTTAAAAACAGGTGCAGGGCTTTTCTGTGTCCCGATTGCAGCATAATCTGGTAACGATAACGTCCTGCACGTCGTTCCATAGGGGCGGGTATGGGGCCGAACAGGTCTATTTTTTGCATATCTACCTGCTTTGTACTGTGCGCGGCCTGTTGCAAAAAAGTCTGGGCTGCCTGGGCTTCTACTGATTCGCAGCGCAGCAGTACCAGATGGCGAATCGGTGGTAAACCTGCTGCGCGCCGCTCCTGCAGTGCAGCTTTTGCAAACGCCTGATAGCCGTTATGCAGCAGCGTTTGTAATAAAGGGTGATCGGGGTGATGGGTTTGAATCAGTACTTCGCCCGATTTTTCCGCCCGTCCGGCGCGCCCTGAAACCTGGGTGATTAATTGTGCCAGATGTTCAGAGGCACGAAAGTCGGCGCTGAATAATGCCTGGTCGGTATCTAATACGCAGACCAGGGTAACGTTAGGAAAATCATGGCCTTTCGCCAGCATCTGCGTGCCCACCAGGATGCCGCTTTCGCCGCTGTGCGCTTTTTCCAGCTTCTCCTGTAGACTGCCTTTATTGCGTGTGGTGTCTCGATCAATTCGACTGACCTGAGTGTCTGGGAAAGTCGACTGTAGAAACTGTTCAATTCGTTCGGTGCCAGCGCCGATAGCCAGAATATTACTGCTACCGCATTCTTCGCAGTGAGCAGGGGCGCGGCGTTGTGAGCCGCAATGGTGACAATGCAACTGATTGCGCCGTTTGTGGAAAGTCATGTGCGCATCACAGCGATGACAACTGGTTGTCCAGCCACAATCATGGCACATCAATAACGGCGCAAAGCCACGGCGGTTGATAAATAACAGCACCTGTCCCTGGCTGTCCAGCTGCTGTTTGATTTTTGTCAGCAGTGTTTCCGCCAGCCCTTCTTGTAATTTCTGGCTGCATAAATTGACCAGTTGTATTTTCGGCAGCGGCTTTTTATTTGCCCGTTGTCTGAGATAATGCACCTGGTAGCGTTGTTCATTTATATTGTTCAGGCTTTCCAGTGACGGTGTGGCAGAGCCGAGTACAATGGGAATGTTATTGTTTTTTGCCCGTACAATAGCCAGATCACGCGCATTGTAACGAAAGCCGTCCTGTTGCTTGTAACTGCCATCATGCTCTTCATCGATAATAATGAGTCCAAGATCGGGCAGCGGCGTAAAAATGGAAGAGCGGGTGCCAATGACCAGTTGCGCCTGTTTATTAGCCGCTGCGTGCCAGGCCGCATAACGCTGTTTGTCATTCATTGCAGAATGTAAAACCACAATGGCGGCATTCAGGCGCGCAAGAAAACGTTGTGTTAGTTGCAGCGTTAAACCAATCTCGGGCACCAGAACCAGTATTTGTTTTTTTCTCGCTAGCATAGACTCACATAGCGATAAATAAACTTCGGTTTTGCCGCTGCCAGTAATACCGTTGAGTACATGAACCGCATGTTGATGGTGCTGCGATTCTATGTTTTTAATCGCAGCCGTTTGTTCATCGTTTAATTTAACCTTATCGCTGCCACTGTCAGTCCCTCTTTCAGGATTTTTCTGTGTTAACAGCGCGGGCTTAACAAAACTTTCAATCAGTTGCCGATCTTGCAGGGCTTTGAGCGGCGCACGCCAGTTCTCTGTGCGACAATTCAGAGCATCGGCATCCAGGCCATCATCAGCCGCCAGCAGCAACTGATATAGCTGGCGTTGTTTGGGTGCATGTTTGAGGGTGTGCAGGATTTCTTCCGTTACCTGCGTAGATAAATGTTTCTGCGATGTTTGATTATGGGGTGGTTGCTCCTGTGAGGGTTGTGTCGGCCGCCACCAGGTAGTCAAAAGTGGTGTCGCATCATCATTATTGCGAAGGTATACCGGCAGTGCAGTCTGTAAAACATCACCCAGCGGGTGAGTATAATATCTGGCTGCCCAGAATAATAATTTTAAAATATCATCGCCGAGAAGGTTATGTTCGTCTAATACTTTTATAATTGATTTTAGTTTGTTTGCAGGAACATCGCTGCTCGGTACTTCTTCAATAACAAAGCCAATCAGCTTTTGCCTGCCAAAAGGGATGCGAACACGTACACCCGGCTGTATCGTTTGATTGCCTAATGAGGCTGGTAGTCGATAATCAAAAGCTCTGTACAGTGGACAGGGGACTGCAATTTTAACGATGCGTTGCTTAGGTGTTTGCAGGGGCATTTATCGACTTTATTTAGAATTATTTATAGTTTGAAAATGATGATTTTACTGCAAAACACCGCATGACTTGCAAGAATCGTTGTTCTGTAAATTTTAACCTGTGGATAAGCCTCGCTTACACTGTTTTATCTGTGGATAACTCTGTGGAAAAAATGGCTAGCAGAAATAAATAATGTTGACTAGTCTTTTTTTTGTAATAAATATGAAAAAAGTGTTACATGAAAAAATACATTAAATTCAATGTATTACATAAGTCAACTCTATTATTATAGAGTGAGTATCAGGCTTGACAGTTTAAAAAAATATAATCTGCGGGGTGTGCATAAGTGTTTTCTATTACGGCTTTTGTGTTTTCAATTTACTGCTAATACTTAACAAATATTCTAGCTTTAGGTGCGTAAGTCATTAAAATGCCAAATAAAAGGCAAGTTACTCACAAAATCTGTGGATAAGTTTGTGGACAAGAAAAAAAATCAGGGTGTTTTTTACTATAAAAACAGTGTTTTTGTTAGTTTGGTTGATTTTTAACCACTAAATTTAATTATAATGATTTCAGTGAGTTATAATATTTTTAAGCTTGATAATGGTAGTTTTATACAGATAACCATTGAAATGTCAGGGGTTTGTAAACTGCTTGTGTGCAACTCGATCTTTTTATAAGAAAATAACAAATACTTAGCGATTAAAACAGGCGTTTAAGCTCAAAAGCGGTTTACTTGTTTGTAGTGGTTCAGACTTATCCTGATAAAGAGTATCGGATTGACTTATAGAGTGAATGACTGAGTATGGTCATTAAGAGAAGTTGGCAGTCGGCAGTTATCAGTTTGCAGTTAAAAACAAAA
>CAYQXD010000048.1:0-18931 GCA_964421315.1 uncultured Thiotrichaceae bacterium
GTGCTTTACAACTGGCTCTGGCTGCATGGCAAACTTATGAGCGTCTTGGCAGTCCAGAAGGTGAGCTGGCTATTGCGCAGGCCATTGTTTACCTGACAAGTACTGCAAAAAGCAATGCCGTGTATGTCGCATATAAAGCAGCAATGATAGACGCAGCCAACTCTGCTTCACTAGATGTGCCAGATCACCTGAGAAATGCACCAACCCAATTTATGAAAGAATTGGGTTACGGTAAAGATTATCGTTACGCACATGATGAAGAAGATGCTTTTGCAGCAGGCGAAACTTATTTTCCTGAGGCACTAGGTGAAAAACAGTACTACCATCCTGTAGAGCGAGGCCTGGAATTAAAAATTAAAGAAAAACTGGATCGATTAAGAGAATTGAATCTTGTTAGTAAAAATCAGTTAAAAAAATAAAGTTAATGGTATTTTGCTTGAGCTATTTAACATGTGTTCAAGCAAAAAATATTTTTCGCAAAGGATTCATGGAACGCAGATCGTGCCCCAACCCATGTACTGACGTGTACAACTATTTTATTCTTAGCTATACTAAAAATTATTAACCTAAATGAACGACCAATAATGATGATTCGAAATCAGGAACGAGCCTCAGCAGACGGATATTGTATACAGGTACGGGTTATTAATGGAGAAGCACAGACGCTTCTTTCTCAGCGTTCGTTTTATATAGAAAATATTGGCAAAGGAGGTTTTCGCTTTCTTTCAGATGTTAATTTTGAATTAGAGGATCGTATACAGGTCACGTTACGTTTCCCTGATGGCCATTCACAGGAAGTGATAGGTCGTATTTGTTACAAGGAAGAAGCGGCTGGCAATCGAATAGCTTACGGTTATAGCGTTATCGAAGGTTTTTACTCTCTTTAATTCTCACAGTTTGATTGGTATAAGTCTATATTTTATCTGACAGGCAGTGTCAGACCCGAAATGTCTGGTTTCGACACAAAAGAGAAGTTGGCAGTCGGCAGTTATCAGTCGGCAGTAAAAGCAAAACCATAGTTTGTGCTACACAGCCTGCGGCTTTTAGGTTATTTTGTTTTTAACTGCAAACTGATAACTGCCGATTGCCAACTTCTCTTAATGACCGTACTCAGTCAGTCATTCAATCAATAAGTTAATCTAGCATATTTTGTCAGCTCAAGTCTGAGCTACTAGTCACGTCAATAGTTTATCAAAGCTTTGTCTCAGTCGTTGTTTCAGCTTGTAACTCTGATTTACAAATAAACTAATTAAAACATGCTCTTGTAAATATTTTTTGTAGCTTCTCAATAACCCGTGGCAGTATTTAGTTTTTTACTGGCATGAATGTTGCTAACTTTATGCTAATTACTAAAATTAACGTCGGTTATTTGACGGTACGATTAAGATAATGCGACAGGTTAAAGATGACAGGGAAACTGCCGATAATACAAAAATCAATATATAACAGGGAAACGAGGTGGGGTCGTTCAATGCAAAATACAGGACTACAACAGGATTATAGCAAGATTACAAAAAATAGGCAGACAGCCAAAACATTTAGGCACGAACAAGCAGAGTTAACGACACATGAATTAAAGCGAGTTTCTGCGTTTATTGGTGATGTTGTAGGCATACAGCTTCCTGATTCAAAACGTAAACTGGTTGAAAGTCGTTTGCGTCGTCGCTTAAAAGCATTGGGATTTAATGATTTTGGATCTTACCTTGACCACACGTTAGAAAGTGTTGATGGTGATGCTGAAAAACGTCAGCTGATAGATGTCATCACAACCAACAAGACAAATTTTTATCGTGAGTCAGATCATTTTGAGTATTTACAGCAGTCAGCCATTCCTGAGCTGGAAAAAATCAAAATGAATGAAGCTCGGCGTGAACTTAATATCTGGAGCGCAGGATGTTCAACAGGTGAGGAACCATACACACTTAGCATTATATTAAATGAGATTGCTTCAAAGAAGAAAAATTTCCTGTTTAATATTCTGGCAACAGATATTTCGCATAGTTGTTTAAACACAGGCAGTCGTGGTGTTTATACAGAAAACCAGGTTGAAATTATTCCGCTGGAATTAAGAAAAAAATATTTATTACGCAGCCGAAACTCTGATGATAGCCTGGTACAAATGGGGCGGCAACTTAGGCAAAGTATTCGATTTGAAAACCTAAATCTAATGGATGATCGTTTTTCTATAACTAAAAAAATGGACGTTATTTTTTGCCGAAATGTAATGATTTATTTTAATAATCAGTTGCGTGAAGAATTAGTCGCCAGGTTTGAAAATCAACTGATCGATGGCGGTTACTTATTTGTTGGCCATTCAGAATCTTTGAATGGCATTAAAAACTCACTTAAACAAGTTGCGCCAATGGTTTATAGAAAGCTTTAATGAATATCTGAGCGACATCAAAGAATGTGTGTCAATAGTAATCAGAGGTTGAAATGGACATAAAAATGCAAACAGTAGATAAAAAAATTATTAAGGTAATGTTGGTTGATGACTCTGCAGTCGTGCGTCAGACTTTAACGCAGGTTTTAAATTCAGATCCTGACATTAAGGTGATTGCTGCTTGCCAGGATCCATTTTTTGCAGCAAAAGAGCTACGACATATTACCCCTGATGTGATGGTGCTGGATGTGGAAATGCCAAGAATGGACGGCATTACTTTCTTAAAAAAAATCATGTCACAAAATCCCTTGCCCGTTATTATTTGTTCCACTCTGGTTGGAAATGGCTCAGAAACAACCGTTAAAGCACTTGAGCATGGCGCAATTGATATTATTCAAAAACCAACCATTGGTACAAAAAAATTTTTGCAGGAAGCAACTGTTCAGCTAACTGATGCGGTAAAAGCTGCTGCAAAAGTAAATATTAAACAACTTAAAATAAGCACACAAAAAGTTGCACCTAAATTAACGGCAGATGCTGTATTACCAGGTATTGCCGGTAAAGCGATGTCAAAAACCACTGAAAAAATAATCGTTATCGGTGCTTCTACTGGTGGTACTGAAGCAATACGCAAAGTATTGGAAGTTATGCCACAGGATGCTCCGGGTATTGTTGTTGTGCAGCACATGCCGCAGGGTTTTACCGCCTCATTTGCAAAAAGATTAAACGAACTTTGCAAAATAAATGTTAAAGAAGCATCCAATGGTGACTCGGTATTGCGCGGTCATGCATTGATAGCGCCAGGAAATTATCACACATTACTGAAAAGAAGTGGCGCTAGATATTACGTTGAAGTACGAGAAGGACCACTGGTTTCACGTCATCGACCGTCTGTTGATGTGTTATTTCGATCCACCGCACGATATGCAGGTAAAAATGCCACAGCAGCCATTCTTACCGGCATGGGTGATGATGGCGCAACAGGGTTGAAAGAAATGCATGAAGCAGGGGCGCACACTATTGCTCAGGATGAAAAAACAAGTGTTGTTTACGGCATGCCGGCAGTTGCAGTTAAACAAGGTGGTGTAGACAGGATTTTGCCTTTAAATCAGATTGCACAGGCTTTGATCGATGATGAATCATTTCAGTCACAATACAAAGCGCTAGCAAATTGATTCACAGTGAGCTTTGACAAATGTTTAATATGAACTACGAGCCAGAGATTCAGGAAGTTGTTTTATCCGGTAAATCATTAACTGTACTGGTTGTTGATGACAGTAAAGTTATACGCTCAGCGATAAGAGAAATACTTGAAATTGGAAATCTTCAGGTGACAGAAGCGTGTGACGGTAAAGAAGCGCTGGAATCTATTAATGAATCAGTTATTAATAATAATTTACCTGATCTTATCCTGCTTGATGTTGTCATGCCAAAAATGGATGGTATTTCTGTTTTACAGATGCTTCGGCAAACTTATTCAAAATTACAGTTACCCATTATTCTGGTAACGTCACAAGGTTCAGCGCGTGAAATGGTGCAGGCACTGGATTTAGGTGCAAATGATTATGTTACCAAACCGATAGATTTTGATGTTTTATGGGCGAGATTAACTAATCAGTTAATGCAAAAACAGGCGGCAGAATTTCTCTGTTCAGCGCAACATAGCCTGGAAAAACAAATCAAACAAAGAACGGCAGAGTTAAAGTCAATCAATCAGCAATTAGAAAAAGAAATAGAAGTTAGATTACTTGCAGAAGACAGATTACAAAAACAGGCAAGTTATGATGAATTAACAGGATTGCCTAACAGAAGTTTAGCGGCAGACCGGCTTAAACAAACGCTGATAAAAGCTAAGCGACATAGCCTTAAACCATGTGTTGCTTTTCTTGATCTGGATAATTTCAAATATATAAATGATACCTTTGGCCATGCTACTGGTGATGATCTATTGAAAGAAGCCGCAAAAAGATTATCCGAATGTGCGCGAGGAAGTGATACCGTTGCCCGTCTGGGCGGTGATGAATTTTTACTTATTCTTGATGACGATGACAAAACCAATTACAACAAAACCAGCCATCACCCTGAAACAGGTATCAGGCATGTCGCTGAGCGCATCATTAAAAGTTTCGCAAAACCATTTGTCATAGAAGGACAGGAATTAAATATTACCCCAAGTATTGGTTTTGCTATCTATCCTAAAGATGGTGAAGACAGTAACAAGTTAATGCGTCATGCCGATGCAGCCATGTATCGCTCAAAAAATGACGGTAAAAATACCTATTGTTTTTATTCGCCTGAAATGACCGTACAGGCAAAAATGCGCATGAAGGTTGAGTCACAACTCAGGCATGCCCTGGAGCGTAATGAATTTTATATAGAGTATCAACCCATCGTTAATTTAAAAAGCGGTGGAATTGTAAAAGCAGAAGCCTTATTAAGATGGAACTGTGATGAATTAGGCATGATAACACCCGATTACTTTATTCCTATTGCAGAAGAAACGGCAATGATTTTACCGATTGGTAAATGGGTGATTAAAAAAGCATGCGAACAGGTAAGAAACTGGCGAGATTCAGGCTGGAAAAATATTTGCATCACAATTAATGTTTCAGCACGTCAATTTCAGCCTGATTCGTTTTTGGTGGAAACGGTTCGTGAAGCACTTAAAAATAATGATTTACCATCCGATGCAATACAGCTTGAATTAACCGAAGGGATATTATTGGAAGAGAGCAGTGGTTCTGCAGAAATAATGAAGCAAATAGAAAACATGGGCATTAAACTGCTTATTGATGATTTTGGCACAGGTTATGCTTCATTGTCTTATTTGCAACGTTATAATTTTGACTCATTAAAAATTGACCGTAGTTACATTGATAATGTATTGCGCAATGAACAGGATGCAAAACTGGTAAAAGCTGTTATTGCGATGGCAAACAGTCTGGGTTTGTCTGTCGTATCCGAAGGTGTTGAAACCAAAGAACAACTGAATTTTTTACTGGCTGCTGATTGTGAACTTATGCAGGGATATTATTTTAGTAAACCTGTTTGTGCAGATGAGTTTGTAGTATTACTAAAAAAAACGAACCGGACACACACAGCGGTCAAGTCACTTGAATTGATTCATGTAGGATTACAGGAGCAGCCTGACATTGAAACATGCAGATAAAAAAGTTTTTCTTCATCCTGGTGAGTTCTGTTTTTTAAACAATGCTGCGCATGTGCACACCATACTCGGCTCATGTATTTCCATTACATTATGGCATCCTGAATTACGTATTGGTGGAATGTGTCATTTTACGCTTCCTAAACATCCCCATCTTAAACACCACTTGGGAAAAAATGAAGCAGCGGGACTCGATGGCCGTTATGCAGACGATGTGATGAAAATGTTTAAGCAGGAAACGACAAAAAATGGCACAAAATTAACAGAGTATGAGGCAAAAATATTCGGCGGTGGCAACATGATGAAAACTGAAGGGCAGAATATTGAAGACTCAATTGGTACAAAAAATGCAGCTGCAGCAATGCAATTATTAATGGCAGAAAATATCCCTATTCAAGTGGCTCATGTAGGTGAGTTTGGTCACAGACGAATCGTGTTTGATGTTGGTTCAGGCGACGTATGGGTTCGTCATACCGAAGCGAGTAGCATTAGAACAGGAATCATTAACGGAAAAGTGTGACTTCAACCCATAATGTACAGGTAAAAACTTTAAAAACATTTATCCGCGAATAACGCAAAAGACGCGAAAAAAACGTAAAGAAAATATTTTTTTGCTTTTTTTGTGTTATTCGCGGATAAATGTTTTTGATTTTTAGTAACACCGGCATTCTCAAGTGCGAAAAGTACAGTCAAATTATTTTTTATCATCGCTAAGGATTTCCCATGTCCTGCCGATAAGTTCATTGTGAAGCTATTTTAACCAATAGTCTGGTTTAATATTTTGGAGGCGTGTTATGTCAGTAAGTCAAGAAGTGTCTAACGATGGAAAAAAAGTACTAATCAATATTTCAGGGCGATTCGATTATAAGGTTTCACAGGAATTTCGAGATACTTATCGACAGATTCCTGGCCAGGAAGGTGTTGCTTATTACGTGAACCTAAGTGAAGCCACTTACATGGATAGTTCAGCACTCGGTATGTTGTTGCTGTTACGTGAACATGCAAAATGCCGTGGCGGTTCGGTTTTTATTGATCGACCTAGTGAGCAGGTGGATAGTATATTAAAAGTGGCAAATTTCGAGCAGCTTTTTACTATCAACTATACCAACCCTGCAGTAGTTGGCACGAAAGTCGTTGGGATGAGATCAGGCGCTGGTGCATGAGCCTGAGCTTGATGGACATGACAATGAAAACGGCGATGAAAACGACTATAGATAACAGCGGTTTTCAAAGTCATGGATGTGTGCTTTTCGTTAGTAATTCAAGTGAAACTATCGACAGCGTTGATGAAAAGCTGTTGCAGCAAGGTTTCGATATAGTGGTAGCCAGTGACGGCAGATCTGCTTTAAGCCAGTTAGAGACTAATCGCATAGACTTTGTTCTGATTGAAGCGGATAACATTGATGTTTCAATTAACGAGTTCGTTTATACGTTAAGGGATTGTGCTTACGGTGCTTATATTCCTATTATTATGCTGGCATCCGCTGAAGATGAAGAGCTTCTGTCAGAATGTATCCAGGCAGGTTGTGACGATTTTTTGTTTAAGCCGTTCATAGCAACAGCACTGAAAGCCAGACTTTCATCATTGGAACAGGTTCGTGAATTAAAGGAATTATATAAAAATTCAATAAATGAGCAGTTAGTAGCCAGGCAAATATTGGCTTATGCCTTATCTGAAAGAAATATTCAATTTGAAGAAATTCAGCTCTTGAGTAAATCAAAAGCAATCTTTAGTGGCGATCTTTTTTTAACAGCAAAACGGCCCGATGGCGGTTTGTACTTACTACTGGCAGATTTTACCGGACATGGGCTTTCTGCAGCTATTGGCGCATTACCCGTTGCCGATATATTTAGTGTAATGACTAATAAAGGCTTCGAGTTAGAAGACATACTTGAAAACATAAATAATAAGTTGTACACCTTATTGCCCGTAAACATGTTTATGGCATGCAGTGTACTAAAGATAGATGCAGATTTAAAACATGCGAGTGTGTGGAATGGAGGTATGCCAGATATTTATGTAAGAAATAGCCAGAATGGTGAGATAAAAAACAAAATTAAAATCAGTCATATACCACTGGGCATCGACGAAGCAACAAGCGACAATTTTAAATTAAATACTATAGCTATAAACCATAAAGATCAGTTTATCCTTTATACAGATGGATTAACCGAAGCAGAAAACATCAATGGTGATATGTTTGGCTACCAGCATCTGGATAAATGTCTGGAGAGCAACCGCGAAAAAGAGTTTGTTTTTGTAAATATTGTTGAAGAGTTTACTAAATTTTGTGGGGATATTGAGCCAAATGATGATGTGACCCTTGCCTGCATTCCATGTACCGAAAACATGACAGAAGTAAAAGAATCTGGCCGTGTAAATAACCTGCAGATTACGAGTAATCGTGATTATGAGTGTTTGTAGCTCAAGGTTTTCATGACAGGATCTAATACAACGGCCAATCCAACAGCCAATCCTACGGCCAATCCAACGGTATTAGTAGTCGATGATGAGGTGTTTAATCTGGATCTCATAACAGATTATTTAAATGAATTTGAGATAGATGTTGTGTGTGTAGAAAGAGGAGAACAAGCATTAACTGTTTTGCAGGAATCTCCTGATCGTTTTAGTGCCATCTTGCTTGACCGAATGATGCCGGGAATGGGTGGCATAGAAGTTCTGACACGTATTAAAAATGATGAAATGATAAACAGGCTCCCTGTTATTATGCAAACAGCCAGTACCGGCAAGAAAAACATGCTGGAGGGTTTAAATGCTGGTGCTTATTATTACCTGTCTAAACCTTATGGCCAGGCAACACTTATTGCAATAGTAAAAACCGCAGTACGTGATTATCAACATTATGTACAAATACAGAAAAGCCTGAAACAATCTGTACAAACATTAAGAATGATGGATAAAGGCATTTTTAATTTTAAGACGCTAGAGGAGGGTAGGAGCCTTGCAACATTATTGGCAAATGCTTGCCCGGACTCGGAGCGGGTTGTTCTAGGGTTGACAGAATTAATAATCAATGCAGTCGAGCATGGAAATTTGGGTATAACATATAAAGAAAAGTCTATATTGAATGCAGAAGGCGGTTGGGAGAGTGAGGTTGTCAACAGGTTGGCTTTACCTGCTCATAAGGATAAAACTGTGACCGTCGAGTTTACCCGTAATGACAGTGAAATATCATTTGTTATTACCGATCAGGGAAAAGGATTTGACTGGCAAAAATTTATGAAAATAAGTCCCGACCGTGCATTTGATAGCCATGGTCGTGGTATTGCGCTGGCGAATTCGATTAGCTTTAAAAATGTTGAGTATCAGGATTGTGGTAATAAAGTGTGTGTAACAGTGCCTTTATTGTGAGGATGACATGAAAACATCAGCAGAAAATGAAATAAAAAGTATATACGAAAAATCTGTACGTCTGTTAAATGATAAACAGGCTCGTTTGATGGATATGCAGCAAGTATTAAAGAAGACTGTTATCAGGTTGTCGCTGGTATCACGTAGTGACAATGAACAGGTTAATAATGTGCTAACTGAGATGAATGTTTCAGTCGCATATCATATTGATCTAAACATGCTTAATAAACAGTTAGATAAATTGTTTTTACTCATTAATCATGCCGATTTTCGTGTTGATGAAGCTGAAAAAACCGCATTATATACTTATTTAAAGGGATATCTTGAAGATCAAAACAATTTCACATTATCTGATGAGATTGTATTAAAAATTAAAACGCTGATTGCTAACAAATTACCGGATGAAGACATTTCAGCAGAATTAGTAAAATCATTATCCGAAATCGATAAGGATTTTTCAAACAGCAAACAACAATACAGTGATAGCATAAATTTATTTATAAAAGATATTTCCGAGAGTACTGGATTTACCTTCGACAGCGCAGGCATAGAAACATCAGAAATCATGCAGGATTTAGCAATTGAGTTAGCTAAATTTATTTACTCAGAAAATAACAATAATAAAATAAGTGACAATGATGCTGGAAATAATAATGTAAGTCATAATAATATAAGTCATATTTTGAATGAAATAGTTAATCAGCTTGCGCTGCCTGCATCATCTAAAAAAGACAAATTTGATGTAGTAAAAGTACTTAATAATCCTGCTGGTAAAACATGGAAGGACATTGTTCAGAAATTAGTACAGTTGGTTAATCAAAGTATTAGCTCGATACAACTAGAAAAAAAGGCTCTTGAAGCCTACTTAATTAAAATTAATACACAGTTGGCAGATATAGAATCATTTATGCATACAATGTGCCGGGATACTGACGAAGCCACATCTATATCGTTAGCTTTAACTGATTCCGTAGAAGCAGGGGTGTCAAGTATTGAAAAAACCATAACAAAGTCAATAGATTTAACTGCGCTTAAACGTGATGTCGCAATAAACTTAAAAGAGATTCGTAAACATGTTGTAGATTATAAACATGCAGAAAAAGTAAAGAATGATATCGCCGTACAAACGTATTCAAAAATGATAAATGAACTCTCCAGTTCACAAAAAGAGTCAGGTACATTACAGGCGCAACTACATGAAAGTAACACACAACTTTTACGTGATCCGTTGACGGGTATTGCCAATAGACTGGCTTATGATGAAAGAATTACTGTAGAGTTCAATCGCTGGCAACGGACTAACACACCGCTGTGCATTGCTTTATGGGATATAGATCATTTTAAGAAAATTAACGACAGATATGGCCATGCTGTAGGTGATCGTGTATTGAAATTATTTGCTGACATAACCCATTCAAAAACCAGAAAGATGGACATGTTTGCAAGAATAGGCGGTGAAGAATTTGTTTTAGTCATGCCAGATACCACTCTCGAAAAGGCCATGACTTTAAATAATAAATTACGGTTAACTCTCGAAGAGTGTAATTTTCATTATGATGGACAGCAATGCAAAATCACCTCATCAGTGGGTATTGCTGAGTTTCGACGAGGTGATGATGCCGATGTGGTTTTAGACAAAGCAGATAAAGCTCTTTATCAAAGTAAAAATGAAGGCAGAAACAGGTGTACGGCTTTTTACGATATTTAATCTCTCAAAAATTCTCCAACCGCCAAACATCAAATGCAGGCTCTTCATAAGGATGACTTTGCTTCATCGCTGCAATAGCTTGCACAAGCAGGTCATCTGCACACACAAGTTCAATCTTAATCTCACTAACCCGTTCTAACTGATTGATAGAGCCAATTGCTGGATGACTGTTTTCAAGAGGTCGAAATTGTCCAATACCTTCGGTTTGCCAGCAACAGCTATCATAATTACCGATTCGACCAGCACCTGCTTCAAACAATGCTAGTTTTACCTTATCCACATATTTTTCAGGGACATATACGCAAATTTTAAACATAAGGTCTTCTGTTCGCCATGCTTGAAATAGCTTAGACTAGCACCATTATTAAAAATATACTTGATTAGCCATAAAGTTCAGCAGTAACGACAGGGGTTTAGTCTGTAGGTGTTTAGGGGTACATACCCTAACAGACTACAGACTAAACAACCTAAGTAGTTACAGCACGACCTGGTTTAGATGATTTTCGTGGCTAATCAGGTGAATATATTACAAACACAGGAAAAATAACAATGAGTGGTGGTATTCAACTATCGTCTGAAATGATCTCAGACATTAAAGCGGTTATAACAAAACATGACCCAGCAGCAGATAATGAACTATATTTTATGCAGTATCTATCTGCAGTGACAGGATACGTGCTTGCACACCAGGATCAGCCCGGTATAGATAAAAAAGCACTGCTGGATGATTTATGCCATTTTATGGGGCAAGTGCTTAATCAGGTTGAGCAGGATATGAAACCAGCAGAAGATGCTTTCGGTATATGGAAGCCAGGTGAAAACCCTAATAGGTGAAAACCAGATAATAACTAATAATTATGGAAATTGATTTTTGGGTGGAACGCTGGAATAGCAACAAAATAGGCTTTCATCAGACCACGATAAATCCGTATCTTGTTTATTTCTATGGTGAAAAAGGCCCACCTGTAGAGCAAAGAGAAAAATTAAAAGTTTTTGTTCCTCTGTGTGGCAAAAGCAAAGACCTGCTCTGGTTGTCGCAAAATGGTTATAAGGTATTTGCGATTGAATGCAGCGATCGCGCAGTAAAAGATTTTTTTGAAGAGAATGCACTGAATTATAAAGTTGCAAAAAAGAATCACTATGGGCTCTATCAGAGCAGTGATCTAGCTTCTATGATCGAAATCGTTCAGGGTGACTTTTTTTCTTTACAAAAAAAAGATCTCGATGATGTTAGCGATATATTTGACCGCGCATCACTGGTGGCGCTGCCTGTAGAAATGAGAAAAAAGTATGCAAATAAAATGGCAGAATTACAAAAGCCACAACAACGCACCTTGTTAGTAACGCTAACCTTTGACCCGTCGGAAATGAATGGACCGCCATTTTCTGTGACAGAAGATGAAGTGCATCAATTGTATTCAACAAATTTTTCAATTGAAAAACTGTGTTTCAAAGATGTCATTAATGAAGAAGCCGGATTAAGAAATCGTGGTTTGACCGCATTAGTTGAGACAGTTTACAAATTAGTCAGAAAATAAACAGCAGCAAAAACTTATAACAGCATCATAAGAGAGTTAACACTTTATGTCGTCAGAACCATCTTCAGCATCATCATCAGATAGCATGTCAGCCACAACTTCAAACAAAGTTGCAAACAAGCAGGGTGATGCTGTCAAACATCATCCGGCATTTGAATGGTTGCGTAGTGAGCGGATTGATTCACTGAATATCACATTACAGGAATTTCGTCATATAAAAACCGGCGCACTGCATTACCACATACAAGCAACAAATACCGAGAACGTTTTTTTAGTTGGCTTTAGAACCGTGCCGATGGATTCAACCGGTGTCGCACACATTCTTGAACACACCGCTTTATGCGGCAGCAAAAAATATCCAGTGCGTGATCCTTTTTTTATGATGATACGCCGTTCATTGAACACATTTATGAACGCGTTTACCAGCAGTGACTGGACCGCATACCCCTTTGCCAGTCAGAATAAAAAAGACTTTAATAATTTGCTGGATGTCTATCTTGATGCGGTTTTTTTCACCCGTCTTGATGAACTGGATTTTTTACAGGAAGGGCATCGCATTGAATTTAAAGAAGCCAACAATGCGGATAGTGAGCTTGAATATAAAGGTGTTGTATTTAATGAGATGAAAGGTGCAATGAGTTCACCGGTGAGTGTGTTGTGGCAGCAGGTCAGTAAATACCTCTATCCAACGTCAACCTATCACTATAACAGTGGTGGTGAACCACAGGATATTCCCGATTTAAGTTATCAGCAATTAAAAGATTTCCACGAAACCCATTATCATCCGAGTAATGCGGTGTTTATGACATTTGGTGATATTCCGGTGTTCGAGCACCAGCAAAAGTTTGAACAACAGGCCTTAGTCCATTTTGAAAAACTCGATGAAGTCATTTCAGTCAAGCCTGAAAAACGTTACCTGGCACCACTGGTTGTTGAAGAGGCCTATGCCTATGACATCGTTGGTGATGAAACTACCGATGACAAAACCCACCATGTGATGAGCTGGTTGCTCGGTCCCTGTACTTCACTGGATGACATGATGAAAGCGAATTTGTTGTCACAGGTATTACTGGATAACAGTTCTTCGCCATTACGTCAGGCTTTAGAAAAAACCGAGCTTGGTGCTGCGCCGTCGCCTTTATGCGGGCTGGAAGATTCTAATTATGAAATGTGTTTTTTGTGCGGTATTGAAGGCAGTAAAGTTGAGAATGCACAGGCATTTGAGAAACTGGTTTTAGACGTTTTAAATGATGTTGCAATCAATGGTATACCGCATGAAAAACTTGAAGCAGTATTGCATCAGCTTGAATTAAGTCAACGCGAAGTTGGCGGTGATAGTTACCCGTTTGGTTTGCAACTTATTTTAACTGGCTTAACCGCTGCCATTCATCGCAGCGATCCAGCATCACTGCTTAACCTTGATCCGGTGATTGAATCACTGCGTGAAGATATTAAAGATCCCGAGTTTATTAAAAATCTGGTGACTGATTTGTTGATCGACAATCAACACCGGGTACGTCTTACTCTTCGCCCCGATGAAAATTTAAGCCAGCGTAAAGAGCAAGCAGAAAAAGCGCATCTGGCAGCTATAAAATCAGCCTTAAGTGAAGAGGATAAACAGGCTCTAATAGAACGTGCGCAAACATTGGCAGAGCGTCAAACACAGGAAGATGATCCGGAAATGCTGCCTAAGGTAGGTCTGGATGATGTGCCTGCTGAAATAAAGATTCCTGTGGCAAAAAAACGTAACATTGCTGGTACAGATCCAGGTGATCTGGCAGGAGATTTGACAGGCAATCTGGCCAGTATTTATGAGCAGGGCACGAATGGATTGGTATACCATGAGATTTTTTGTGAATTGCCTTACTTAAGTGAACAAGAGCTGGCTGTACTGCCTTATTATTCATCCTGCCTGACAGAGTTAGGCTGTGGTGATAAGGATTATTTGCAAACACAGCAATGGCAGACCAGTGTTAGCGGTGGCATTCATGCCTCTCATAGCATTCGCAGTTTTACTGATGACGAACAAAAAATTCGTGCTTATTATTTTTTTAGCGGTAAAGCCTTAAATAGAAATAATAAAAAACTGGCAGAACTCATGTTTGAAACATTAAACAATGTGCGTTTTGATGAAGAAAATCGCATTGTTGAACTCATTACCCAAATGCGCACACGTCGTGAACGTAGCGTAACCGGTAATGGCCATACGCTAGCGATGGCAGCAGCAGCCAGTGGTTTAAGCCCGATTGCGTTATTAAACCACCAGTTTGGTGGCCTGGCAGGCATCAAATCACTCAAAGCGCTGGATGATTCACATGTTGCTTATTTACATACTTCTGGTTCCGAAGATACTAAAGCCACCCATAATGCAAACATTAAACAAACCACACAGTTATTTGCATCGATCCATAAAAAAATAAAAGCCTCTGCAAAATCTTATATGTTGACACTGGAAGCAGACAAAGTAGAAAAGTGTGTTGCCCAGCTTGAAGATACCTGGAAAAGTAGTTGGCAGCAAACTGGTTCGACAAGCTATAATTCATTGATCTTGCCGACAATAAAACAACAGACAAAACAAATGTGGATTGCTAATACCCAGGTTAATTTCTGTGCCAGAGCATACCCAACTGTACCCATGGATCATAAAGATGCGGCGGCTTTATCGGTGTTAGGCGGGTTTATGCGAAACGGTTATTTACACACCGCCATACGTGAGCAGGGTGGTGCTTATGGCGGCGGTGCAACACAGGATACAAACATTGCTGCCTTTAAATTTTATTCTTATCGTGATCCGCGTTTAGTTGAAACGCTTAACGATTTTGATAACGCGATTGACTGGGTACTTGAAAACAATCATGAAGACCGCCAGTTGGAAGAAGCGATTCTGGGTGTTATCGGCACCATGGACAAACCGGGTTCACCAGCAGGTGAAGCAAAAGCTGCGTTTCATAATGAGTTGCATGGCAGAAGCAGAGAAAAATTACAGCAGTTCCGACAACGTGTTCTAAAAGTGTCGCTGGACGATTTAAAACGGGTAACAGAAACTTACCTTAAAAAAGGCGAGGCAAGTGTTGCCGTTATTACCAGTGGTGCAATGCATGAGGAAGTGGGTGATCTTGGACTTGAGGTTATTAATTTATAAGAATATTTACCCCGAACCACTGCTGCAGATAATATTTGACTCATACTATTGATGGCTTTAGGCTGGCTACTCTGGTAGTAAAATCTGAGGTATGAAACCATGAAAATTTTAGTTGCTATTGATTTTTCTGATATTACTGAACAGGTTCTTACTCAATCCAGCATTCTGGCTAAAAGTTTGCAAGCAGAAGTTTGTTTGTTGCATGTTGTTGAAGCTAACCATGATTATATTACTTATGATTACGATCAGACTATGATGTATGCCATCGACCCATCTGAAATACGTGATCAACTTGCACAACGTTTTCGTAAAGAGCATAAAACATTACTGGAATATGCGGAAGGCTTACGTAGTAACGGGCTTAATTGTAAAGCACTTATGGTACAGGGCGAAACGGTTAAAGCCATTCTGGCTATTGTTGAAAAACTATCAATGGATTTTATTGTGCTTGGGTCACATGGAAAGGGCGCAATTAGCCAGCTGCTGCTTGGTAGCACCAGTAAAGATTTGATTAAGAAAACATCGGTACCTATTTATTTAATTCCTATAGATAGGTCTGAATCATAAAGTCGGAACAACTGATTAATTGATGGAGTAGTTTGTAGGTTGGGGTTCGTGCCTCACCCCAACCTACATGCTGCAGTCACTATGGAAAGAGTAATCATCTAGAGAAACCCATGTTCTGTCATTTGCATAACATCAAATCACATCAAAACAGTCAGAATGAAAATCCTGTCTGTCATTATATTGTTTTACACAATGCGATCATTATTCCTGTTTTTTGTGTTTGTCTGGTTCATGCTATGGGTATTTCTGCCGGCTTGCGGCAGGTAGTATTCATGCAGTTTGATGTGGATGCAGATACTGAATATATTAAATCGGACAATGCTGCACAGTATCAATTGCAGCAATTAAATATAAAAAAATAACAGTAATTTTAAGTAACGATATAAAAGGTAAAAAAATGAAAGTCGCATATATATTTTCTACACAAGGTCACTCTGTATCTTACAAACTGGGTAAAATGATTTTGCCACAACTTGAAGAAAACGCGCATGGCGTTGAAGTGGTTGGCATGTTTTTCTTTGAAGACAATGCTTATGTTCTGCAAAAAGATAACCCGATTGGTGAACGACTGGCAAAAGTGGCTGCCGATAAAGGCATGTTATTAATGGCCTGTGATCAATGCGCTTATGAACGTGAGATTGATGGCAAACTGGTAGACGGTGCCGTCATCGGTTGTTTCCCGAATTTATATAGTGCGCTGTCAGGTAATATGCCTGATCAGATTATCACCCTCTAAAATAATAGCGCGCCGGATGAACATTTTTTACATCGGCTCATCCGGCGCGTTGTCTTTGCTTCCTTTCAAAAAGCTCTTATCTTCAAAACACTCGATTAGCGCCGTTGGTGTTTTTAAACCTGTGGTATTACACGAAAAGGTCATTGCTTTAGAAAATGAGTCGCTGGCGCTGGCCGCAAATCAGCATGATGTTTTGGTAATAGATTTATCGCAAACGCTGGATATTATCTTGCAACAGTGTAAAAAATGTTCGATAGATATTATTTTGATGTCCTGTTTCAGCAAGCGGTTGCCTGATGCTTTGATAAATATTGGTCGCAAGGGGTGCTTCAATATGCACCCGTCGCTATTACCGCATTACCGTGGACCTGAACCCATCTTCTGGCAGATGAAGCAAGCGAGTGAGTTGGGTGTAAGCTGGCATCAGGTTGAGCATGATTTTGATGCCGGTGACATTGCAAGTCAGCAAAAAATGCCGGTATCTGATGGCTCGACTTATGCAGAAATTAATATGCAGCTGGCTGAAACCGGGGCTGAGTTAATGATGAAATTGTTAGTTGATGTTTCTGACGGAACGCTAAATAAAACTGTCCAGAATCCAGAAGTCGTTAGTTATTACCCGTACCCTCAACAGCAGGATTTCGTGATTGATACCAGCGGCTCAGTACAACAGGCTTATAATTTTATGTGTGCAACACAGGTGTTTGGTTTTTCCTACCGCTGTCAGCTTGAAAATCAGTGTTATTTTCTCGGGCAGGCGCTGGATTATGACAATAATGCCAGCCTGGGAACAGCAGAAGTACAGGGTAATACATTATATATCCCCTTTAAGGATGGTGTATTAATGGCGACATACACTGATAAAATATCATCTCAATCATAGTCAGGTGGCACCCCATGTCAGAACCCATAGTAGACAAATACCAGCTCATTGAAACCCGCTTGCAGGAAAAACTGGAAAATGGCACCACACGCTGCAACTTATGTTTATGGCGTTGCAAAATCAGCCATGGGCAACGTGGTTTCTGTCAGGCACATGTCAATCGAAACGGCACCTTATATAATCTGTCGTATGGTATTTTATCGTCGATTGATATTGATTTTATTGAAGAAAAACCGGTAAAACATTATCGCCCCGGCACCAAAGTGATGTCCGTGGGCAGTTACGGTTGCAGTTTCCGTTGTGGTGGTTGCCACAATCTGGAGATTTCATGGGGTGTGGGTGCGCTGGATGATCTGGCGAAAGGGCAATCGACAGAAGTATGGGTGCCGCCACAAAAACTGGTGGACTCCGCACTGCGAGCCGGTGTTCAGGGCATCGCATTTACTTATTCAGAACCGGCGGTGTGGCTGGAATACGTGCTGGATGTTTGCGAACTGGCGCATCAGGCAGGTTTATATACGGTATATGTTTCTAATAGTTTTGTTACCGATGAAGCAATGGAACTAATTGCCGGGAAAATAGATGTGCTGTGTTCAGACATTAAAAGCATGTCAGATGATTTTTATAAAGACATCTGCCGGCCAGCAAAAGTCGAGCAGGTACTGGCATCCATTAAAAAAGCCCATGATCTTGGTATTCATGTAGAAACCCGTACCAATATCATACCGGGTAAAAATGATGAGCCGGAAGAGCATTATAAAATCGCCTGCTGGATACGCGATAACCTGGGGGCAGACAGCCCCTGGCACATAACAAGATTTTTCCCGGCATACAAACTCAGTGACGTACCTGCTACACCGGAATACATGTTATTCGAGGCCGAAGCGCAGGCAAAACGTGCCGGATTAAGCAATGTTTACGTGTATAATGACAAGGGTTGTGACTGTGCCACCGAGAACAAACCGGTTGAGGTTTATCTTAATAGCTCAGCTGAAGAATTACATCAGATTAAACAATGCGCGGCGAGTTGCTGTGGTGATGATGGCGTGTTGTTAAAGAGATATGAAAAAAATATTTTAGAGGTTAAAGATGGTTAACAAAGTTCAATGTGTGGTTTTAAAAGTTGAAGCAGAAGCACTGGATGCACCACCACATCCCGGTGATTTAGGTGTGCGTATATTTGAAAACGTATCCAAAGAAGGCTGGAAAAAATGGCTGGAGCGTTTGACCACTATTATTAACGAAAACGGTTTAAATACCGCTGATGTTAAAAATCTTGAGTTGATTGAAAAACATATGACCGGTTTCTTTTTTGAAGAAGGCGATTATGGTCAGGCACCTGCCGGTTTTCAGGCTGGCGGCGGTGGTAAAAAATAACCAAAAAATTATCCGCGAAGAACGCAAAAGACGCGAAAAAAGCAGTGTTACATGGATG
>CAYQXD010000049.1:0-18695 GCA_964421315.1 uncultured Thiotrichaceae bacterium
GTGCTACACTGCCTGCGGCTTTTAGGTTTTTTTGTTTTTAACTGCTAACTGATAACTGCCGACTGCAAACTTCTCTTATGTGTCGAAACCAGTCCTTATAAATCTAACTCTGCCTGTCAGATAAAATGCTGGTTACACAACTAACCAAATAAAAACAGTAAATTTCCCACTCTATCTACCTCTGCGCTCCAGCCTTGCGCCAACCATGATGTAGAACTAGTCTCCGTAATCAAAGCAGGCCCATTTATCTTCTGACCCACTTTTAAGCCTGCTCGATTAATCACTGCAACAGGCTCTGCTAAACCGGGCATAGTAGTAAAGTTCTTGATCGCTTCCTCCATCGGCTGCCACTTTGGTAGTACAAACGATTGCCGCCGCTCAATAACACGCACACGCACATTAACCAGCTCAATGTCTATATCTAAATAATGACCGTAACTGTCTTTGTGTTTTTGATGGAAAGCCTGCTCGATTTCTTGTAAACCATGCCATGGCAGATTGAGCGTGTGACTTTGCCCCTGATAGCGAGCATCCACTGTCCGGCTTATTTGGACAGGTTGTTCGGCTGCATAGCATGTTTCACCATTCGTCTCAGAATGACCGGTACTGCCGGCGAGCTCATTTTTAGCATGCTTCACCAGCTCTGCAAATATCTGCTCAATATTTCCTGCAACACAATCTTGCAACCGCTTATTAATCGTACGTGAACGCTCTCGACTGGCATCTGCAGCCAACATGCCCAATGCGGACAATACCCCAGCATTGACCGGCACCAGTGCTTTTGTCATTTCCAGCTCTTCTGCTAGTGCGCAGACATGCAGACCACCGGCACCACCAAATGAAACCAGGATAAAATCTTTTGGGTCTTCACCACGCTCAACTGACATCACTCTAAGTGCGCGAACCATGTGGTCATTGACCACATCAATGATACCTTTGGCGGCTTTTTCTACACTCACAGTTCTTCCTTCTGACGACAAAGTGCCTGCAATGGTTTTTACGGCATTGATGGCCGCCTCTTTGTTTAGCCGCATTTTGCCGCCAAGAAATGACTGCGGCAGTAATCGACCCAATACAACATTGGCATCGGTCACTGTCGGCCATTGTCCGCCTTTACCATAACAGGCAGGCCCTGGATCAGCACCGGCAGATTCAGGGCCGACCAGCAACAAACCACCGGCATCGACCTGTGCGGTAGAGCCACCACCTGCGCCAATGGTGTGCATATCTACCATGGGAACAGCCACCGGATAGCCGCCAATTTTTGCATCCGCAGTAAAGCCAATTTCTTTATCAATAATGGACACATCGGTAGAAGTACCACCCATATCAAATGACAACAACTGATTAAATCCGGATGCGCCTGCAATCGTCTGCGCGCCTTTGAGACCACCGGCTGGGCCGGATAATAAAAGATTAACTGGATAACGCCCTGCCTGCTTCGCACTGATGGTGCCACCTGAGCTTTGCATGATAGAGAGTGCGCAACTATCAAATTTGTTTTCCAGTTTTTTCTCAAGGCGCATCAAGTAACCCTGCATTAATGGCCCGACTTTGGCATTGAGTGTTGTCGTCATGCCGCGTTCATATTCTTTATATTCCGGCAACACATCCGATGAACGACTGATAAATACAGCCTCTGCCCCAAAGTGACTTACAATAGCCTGTTCAATCTTTCGCTCCTCGCTGTCATCAAAAAAGGAGTACAGCAGATTGATGGCAACTGCCTGTGGCTTTAGCGTTTGCAGTAGTTTTGTTAATGCCGACAAATCCTGTTTGCTGAGCTGCTGCAGATGTTCAGCCTGTGCGCTCAGACGCGAAGCCACTTCCACACATAATTCAGCCGGAATTAACGGCGATGTTTTTATCGGTGTTAAGTTATATAATTGTTCACGCGCCTGTCGGCCAATATGAAGCACATCTGCCAGGCCCTTGTTGGTGATATAGGCAGTGCGCACGCCTTTGCCTTCAAGTATTGCATTGGTTGCGACCGTTGAACCGTGTACCAATACAAGGTTATTAGTCTCAATATTTAAGTCCGTCAAACCCTGTAAAATGGCTTTTTCAGGTGACTTCGGCGTGGAAAGCACTTTATGAATACGAACCGATTTTGATTGGTCATCAAAAAGGATGAAATCAGTAAAGGTGCCGCCGGTATCGATGCCAAGGAATTTAGCCATGCGGTATTTTACATTCCCATGAACGGGAATATAAGTTTTAAGTTGTAAGTTATTAGTTAAAAGACTTAAAACCTGTAACTTAAAACTTACAAATTACACAAGTTTTTACTTGCAAGCCACTATAATTCAGCAATAATAACGCACCATGTCTTCGCTTATTTCTGTCAACAACCTAACTCGTCGCTACGGTGATGTCGTCGCGGTAAACAACGTCAGTTTTGAACTTACTGCTGGTGAAATTCTGGGTTTTCTTGGCCCCAATGGTGCAGGCAAGTCAACCACCGTGCAGATGTTAACTGGCAACCTGGCACCAACACTAGGCGAAATCAGCATCAATGGTGTTGATTTATTAGACAGCCCCAAAACAGCCAAAGCCTCACTGGGTTATTTACCGGAAACACTTCCTTTATATAAGGAGATGACGGTGACAGAATATCTTATTTTTTGCGCACGTCTACACCTTATTAAAAAACCTCAACTCAAGATGGTTTGTGATTGTGCTATTGAACGCTGCGGTCTGGGCGGTGTACAAAAACGATTGATCCGAAACTTATCAAAAGGCTACCAGCAGCGCGTGGGCATCGCGCAGGCAATTCTGCATTCGCCACCGGTGATTATTCTTGATGAGCCTACGGTTGGACTCGACCCGGTTCAGATTCTTGACATAAGACAGTTGATAAAAACCTTAGGGGAAAATCACGGCATTATTTTATGCACACATATTCTGCCTGAAGTTCAGGCGGTGTGTAACCGTGTACAAATCATCAATCAGGGCAGTCTGGTTTATAGTGCCAGCATGGCTGACATGTTACACCAGCAAACAACAAAGTATGAAATCTCCCTGCTATCAACTATCGACAAAGACGAACTGATGAATCATAACGTTTTTAAATCCATCACCTTCATTGATGATAAAAGCTTTCTTGTTGAGTCTAGTTTACAGGCAGACAAACTTAGCCAGTACATCGTCAATCAACACTGGGGCTTAACTCGATTCAACAGACAGCAAATTTCACTGGAACAAATCTTTATAGATTTAACCACCGGCGATAGTGCCAATGAGCACAATACAATAAATACGACATAATGAATATAGCCGCACCCAATCACACAAAAAACCTCACAGCATCATGATACTAACCATTGCAAAACGTGACTACGTCAGTATGTTTTTATCGCCACTGGCATGGGTAATACTCGCTGTTATTCAGGTTATTCTGGCATGGTCATTTTTTTCTTCCATTGATGTTTTTTTTAGTATTCAAGCTGAACTGACCACGATAAAAAATGCACCCGGCGTTACTGATTTAGTGGTTTCACCCCTGTTTGAAGTTGCCGGCATCCTGTTATTAATGATAACGCCTTTATTAACCATGCGACTTATTAGCGAAGAAAGGCGCAGCAAAACCATGGCACTATTATTCAGCGCGCCAGTAAGTATTACTGAAATCGTGCTCGGCAAATATTTAGCTTTATTGTTTTTTATTAGCACAATACTGTTTTTAATTGTACTCATGCCGCTATCACTCTCGATGGGAACCGAACTGGATTACGCTAAAACATTTTCCGGCGCTTTCGGCTTATTTTTAATGCTGGCTGCATTTAGCGCCGCTGGTCTATACATGTCTTCATTAACAGACAACCCCATCATAGCTGCAACAAGCACCTTTGGATTATTACTGTTGTTATGGATGATTAATGCAACTAGTACATCAGTGGCAGGTGCATCAGCGACTAGTACATCAGTAGCAGCGGGCAGTAATATTTTAAGTTATCTGTCACTGCACACTCACTTTACTAACATGTTACGCGGCGTTTTGAACAGCAGCGACATTGCTTATTTTTTACTGTTTATTTCTGGCTTTATTATTCTATCGATAAGACAACTTGAAAGTCAGAGGCTACAATCTTAGTTTACAATCATAACCTATAGAACAATGAAGTTAACCAACCAATCCCGCTTGCAACTTTCTGTTCAGAAAATTTTTTTTCTATTGCTGTTTATTAGCAGCACCGGCATGCTGGCATGGATTAGCAATCACTATACTTATCAGTTCGACTTAACCGCAAACCAACGCCATTCACTATCAGGCAATAGCATTGGCTTATTAAACAGTCTTGATAAAAGTGTAACCGTTCACGCCTACACCACCGATGTGGTAACAAAAAAAGCCATTACTGAAATCATCAGCCGTTACCAAAAAATAAAACCAGACTTTTATGTGCAATTATTAAATCCTGATATTGATATTGAACAGGCACAGCAAGATGGCATTGTGATGAACAAACCATTTGCTTTTGTAATTTATTACAACAACCGTATGGAACACATCAATTCATTAAGTGAACAGGCCATCAGCAATGCTTTATTACGGCTCAACCGTCGTGATAACCAGCAGGTTGTTTTTTTAAGCGGCCACGGTGAACGCGATTTATATGCAAATGACAACCGGGCTTACTCAAAACTATATCAACAACTAAAACAGATGGGCTTCAACCTGCAGAGTATAAATTTATTGCAGAATCCTTTACCTGAAAATACAAAACTACTGGTCATTGCCGCCCCTGCCCATGACTACCTAAGCGGCGAAATTAATCAAATTGAAAACTTTATTGCTGGTGCTGACAACCTGGGCGGCAATCTGTTGTGGCTGGTCGACCCTGGTAAAACACAGGGGCTGGATAAATTAGCCTCCTCATTGGGTCTACGGCTACATGACGGAGTCATAGTTGACAACAATACTGAGCTAAGACGCACGCTAAATATCCAACATGCTGCGATTATTCCGGTAAGCGATTATTTTCCACACCTTATTACCAATACCATGCGATATCACACCTTGTTTCCTTTCGCACGAGGTATTAGCCCACTGGAAAAGGCAAACATGGAAAATAACAGCGCCAATAATAACTGGCAGGCAGAAGCACTGTTTAATTCATTAAGTAAAAGCTGGAGTGAAACCGATGGTCTAACAGAAGAAATGGTTTTTGATTCCAGCACTGGCGATATTGCTGGACCGTTAACGATTGCTGTTGCCTTGCATCGCTCAATTGAACACAAGGATGTGCCGTTAACGAACCAAAGGATGGAGCAGTGGCACAAGGATGTGCCGTTAACGAACCAAAGGATGGACAAAACGTCTCCACAGACTAAAAACCAGCGCATTGTTATTGTTGGCGACAGTGACTTTCTTTCCGATAGCTACATAGGTGCAGGTGCCAATCTTAATCTGGGACTAAACATTTTTAACTGGCTAATTGGCGACGACGATTTTATTTCAGTCGAAGTAAAACCTTCGCCCGACACCAAACTAGTATTAAATGACACACAATTAATGATTATCGCTTTTGGTTTCTTTTTGGTTATTCCACTGTTATTATTAATAACGGGTTTCGCACTCTGGCACAAACGTAAAAGCCAGTGACATAAATTATCAATATCCAAACCTATTATGTCCAGACAACTTAACCTTAACCTGTTTCTTTTCATTACTGTTATTTCGCTGGCTGCCATTATTTATTTCAGCGAGGAACAAAGCACGCAACTGCAACGCCTAAGTGATATAAACATGGGCGATGTCAATGTAGACAGCATCACAGTTATAAAAATACAGCACAATAAAAATACAATATTGATTAATAAAACAACGGAGAAAAACTGGAAAATAACTCAGCCGATTGATGTTGCAGCAAACGGCTTCCGCATCAACTCCATTCTCAAACTATTAAATGCACCAGTACATAATAAATACACCTTACCAGAAATTGATAGCAACAAAATTGGTTTACACAGGCCAAAAACAAGCATTCAATTTAACAATCGGGTTATCACTTTTGGCATTAGCAACCCTGTTACAAATTTACGTTATATTAAATTAAACAACACCGTTTATACCATCGAAGATGTTTATTCACCGCTAATTCGTTCACATTTTGGCGCACTAGTATCATTCAATTTATTGCCACCGGGCAGTCAAATAACAAAACTTATTTTACTCAATCAAACCATCTCCAAAGATGAGGCTGGGCGATGGCAAAGTAACATTACTATTAGCGCAGACCATGTAGCTAAAACCATACAACACTGGTTACATGACCAGGCTTTTGGCGTACACCAGTATCTACCTCGCAAGGAACTGGGCGAGGTGTTTATTTACCTAACCAATTCAGCACAGCCCATACGTTTTCAGATTACCGATATTGACCCATGGTTAATTATTGCCAGACCGGAAATGGGTCTTGAATACCATCTTGATATTGAATCTTATAACAAACTTATTTCGCCAACGGATAGCAATATCCAGGATATTGGCAGAGAGTAGTAGTGTATGGATGTACCGTTAACAAACTACAGGATGGAGTAGAGAACTTTATGCCTGAACTTCCAGAGGTTGAAACCAGTCGTCGTGGCATCGAACCACACCTGCTCAACAAAAAAATAAAAAAAATTACCATTCGCCAGCATAAGTTACGCTGGCCCATTCCAAAAAATCTTGCTGAGCTCGCTACTGGTAAAGTTATTCGCGCGGTATCACGTCGTGCCAAGTATATTTATCTGGTACTGGATAACGGTACCATTATTATTCATTTAGGCATGTCTGGCAGCTTGCGTATATGCACCAACAATACCCCTGCTGAAAAACATGATCATATCGACATACAGGTATCCAGTAATAAAATTCTACGCTTACGCGACCCGCGTAAATTTGGATGTGTGTTGTGGGCAGATGAATCGGTTGCACAACATAAATTAATAAAGCCCTTAGGCCCCGAACCACTGTCTGATAATTTTACTGCCGAGTATCTACAGAGCAAAGCCAAAAAAAGACAATGCTCTATTAAATCATTTATTATGAACAGTCACATTGTTGTTGGTGTAGGCAACATTTATGCCAGCGAAGCATTATTCAGAGCTGGAATAAACCCCAAACGTAAAGCAGGTAATATCTCATTTAAACGCCTGCAAAAACTTGTTGCAGCCATAAAATCAACCCTGGAATCTGCCATTATTGAAGGTGGTACAACGCTGCGTGACTTTACCTCTAGCGATGGACAACCCGGCTATTTTGCACAAAAGCTTCTGGTTTATGGCAAGGCAGGTGAGGATTGTTCTATCTGTGGCAAAACCATAAAATGTATTAGCCAGCAGGCGCGCTCGACTTTTTATTGTGCACAATGCCAAAAATAAATATTAATCATTCACCACCGAGGCAAAACACTAACATGACAACTATTGGAACCCCCTTATCTGACACAGCAACAAAAGTATTATTTTGCGGTGGCGGCGAGCCTGGTAAAGAAGTGGTTATTGAATTGCAGCGTTTCGGCATTGAAGTCATCGTTGTTGACCGTTACCCAAATGCTCCGGCAATGCAGGTAGCGCACCGCAGCCATACTCTATCTATGCTTGATGGCGTAGCTTTACGCAAAATCATCGAGTCTGAAAAACCCGATTATATTGTTCCTGAAATTGAAGCGATTGCAACGGACACTCTCGTTGAACTGGAAGCAGAAGGTTTTACTGTTATCCCCACTGCACGCGCAGCTAAACTCACCATGAACCGTGAAGGCATACGCCGTCTTGCGGCTGAAGAATTAGGCCTGGCCACATCACCATATCAGTTTGCCAGCACACGAGAGGAATTTGACGCAGCAGTTAAAAATATCGGCATGCCCTGCGTAATCAAACCCATCATGAGCTCATCGGGCAAAGGCCAAAGCACGATAAAAACACAGGCCGATATTGATAGCGCATGGGAGCTAACACACAATCGGATTTACGTGCCTCATTCAGCATCGGTGTTGGTTTGTTGTGGCCACTGAGCAAAACCATAGCCCTGCGTCTGGAAACACGTGGACTAGCTACTTTATTTAACAGTAACTCCGCACTTTTCTGTCATGGCGGTTGCTCTTTATCTATAAATGGCAGCCTGTTTTTTCAGGCAGAAGTGTTTGCAGGTTTAGCTATTAGATTTTAAGGATATGTACCGTATTGAATGGTTGTAATAATAGACACAGAGACCACTGAGAACACAGAGTTATTGTTTATCCAACTAAAACAGATGGGACAAGAAGCCAACTATTAATGCAGGCTACAGTAGTAAGGACGCTTATGCCCTTTCATGCTCTGTGGTCTCCGTGACCTCTGTGTCTATAAAAAAATAGTTAATTTATCTACAGTGTGTTTCATAAATCTGACTTTAATAACTATAAACCAGGGTCATGGCAACTTCAGTATCCGTCTTCTCTGTATTTGCAGGCACCTTAGACTTGTTTCTTATGGTGTAAGTAAACTTTAAAGCAAGAGTGCTGTTAATATTAGCCTGTATGCCGGTAACCGATTCCGTTGATGTAATATCTTCACCAATATCAAAACTTAGATCCTGCGTAAATTTTGAATTCGCAGTAATCTGCCACCAGTATTTTGCCGCAAGCCTTATCAATGCCTCCTCATCGGATTCACCGTTATCAACTTTAAACAGCCTTACACCAGGACCGATCTCTAAATCGAGCTCCATATCATCTTGTTTGATGGCTTTTCGACCATAACCAGCCGATACAATATGCTCATATTCAAAACCACTAAACCGGTCTTTTTTCAGCTTAATTAAACCAAAAGCGTAATCATGCTCATTAAATTTATAGTCTGATTTTCCTGATAATTCATAACGTTCGGCAGAAACAATATTGTTCCCGGCATCATCCTCTGATTCGGTACCGTATCCTTCTGCATGGCCATTATGACGCCACTTATCTACTTCATAAGTCACATCTGCTTTTAGCGCAATAGTCTGGGTCTCGGTGTTACCTGTGGTGCGAATAAAGCCTAACTCGGCTTCACTCTTCCATGGTGATGTTTCTTTTTCTTCGGCGACAACACTACCTGTTACCACAACCAGGCTTGTTAACGCTAAGGCATAACAATTTTTTTTCATTACAACTTCCTATAGATAATAAATAATTCAAATAACAAACCTTGCACGACACATAGGATGACTATGTATTAATCATTGCATAAGTATTCGCAGTGTGTGCTTTTTAAACTGTCGCATTGTCTCAGCGCAAAGAATGTCACAGAACGTGTACATGTTAAACCTTGCTTTCATTGATTTTGAAAACGGATCTGAAAAAGTATTAGATGATTTTATTGACCAGCATGAGCAAAAAAAATAGTAGTTAAAGCGTTTGCATAGCCATTAAGGAAGCAAACTACTACCCATCAGATAACAATCAATCTCTCGCGCTGCTTCTCGACCTTCGTTAATACCCCAAACAACTAAAGACTGACCACGACGACAGTCACCTGCGGCAAACACGCCTACAATATTTGTAATGTATTTACCATGTTCAGCCTGATAGTTTGAACGTGCATCATATTCCATATTCAGCGCATCACTGGCGTATTGTTCGGGGCCTAAAAACCCCATCGATAATAATACAAGCTCCGCATCCCAGACTTTTTCAGTGCCTTCAACTTCTTCCATACGCCAGTTGTCATCAACTTTTTGCCAGCACACCTCAACCATTTTTACACCAGCAACATTGCCATTACCATCATCAATAAATTCTTTAGTAAGAATGCCATACTCGCGAGGGTCACGACCAAAGCGCTCGCTGCTTTCTTCATGCCCATAGTCAATGCGGTGAATACGCGGCCACAATGGCCAGGGATTATCTTCAGCTCGTTGTGCCGGTGATTGTGGCAACAGCTCAAAATTGACCATCGACTTGCAGCCATGACGTAGTGATGTACCTATGCAGTCCGTGCCGGTGTCACCCCCGCCAATAACGATAACGTTTTTGTCTTTTGCGGAAATGTAATTTCCATCGCTTAAATTGGAGTCAAGCAGACTCCTGGTGTTGGCCGTTAAAAAATCCATCGCCAGGTACACGCCTTTTAGTTCGCGTCCGGGAATATCCAAATCACGTGCTTTGGTTGCACCGGTGGCAAACAAGATAGCATCATTATCGCGCTGCAGTGTTTTAACATCAATCGCGATTTTAGAACTAGTGTCAGAACGTCCGCCGACATCGGCATCGGTAACAAAAGTCACCCCTTCTTCTTTTAATAAATCTACGCGACGTTGCACAACATCTTTACCTAACTTCATATTAGGAATGCCATACATTAATAAACCACCGATGCGATCAGCACGTTCATAAACGCAAACACTATGACCGGCTTTATTTAGCTGTGCAGCGGCTGCCAAACCGGCTGGGCCCGAACCAATAACGGCTACTTTTTTGCCACTGCGGCGTGCTGGTGGTTCTGCCTTTATCCAGCCTTCTGCAAAACCTTTATCAACAATCGCATTCTCGATGTTTTTAATGGTTACCGCCGGATTGGTAATACCTAAAACACAGGCTCCTTCACATGGCGCGGGACAGACACGACCGGTAAACTCTGGAAAGTTATTGGTTTTATGCAAGCGGTTTAAAGCTGTCTGCCATTGTTCGGAATAAATCAAATGATTCCATTCAGGAATAAGGTTATCAACAGGACAGCCATTTTCGGACTGGCAAAAAGGCACACCGCAATCCATACAACGTGCACCCTGCGTTTTAAGGTGGTCAATATCATGTGTGCCGGTATAGATTTCTCCATAATCTTTTACCCGCACATTCACTTCACGATATTTTTCTGTGACGCGATTAAATTCTTTAAAACCTGTAGGACTACCCATACTTCTTCTCTTTTCAATCGAAAATGAAAAATGAAAAATGAAAAGTGAAAAATATCAACTTTGCTTCTTTCATTATCAAACATAAAAATATATCTATAATTATCGCGAAAAAGACCCGCAGGAAATGCTATAGCCAATATCTAAATTTAAGGCTGGCCTGCAATTCACGCAGAACCAATGACTAATTTTTCATTTTTCACTGTTCATTTTTCATTACGCGTGCATACCTATGCGGCTTCCTCTTCCTTTCTCATCTCTTTAAGCACGCGTTTATAATCCGTAGGCATGACTTTAACAAATTGCTTGATGGTTTCAGACCAGTGATCCAGAGCAGATTTTGCAAGCGCTGAGCCGGTATATTCAAAATGATTTTCTATTAATGTTTTAACTTCATCAATATCTTCATCAACTTCCAGCGCTTCAAGCTCAACCATGCCCATATTACATAACGCGGCAAAGGTTTTATTTTTATCCCAGATATAAGCAATGCCGCCGCTCATGCCTGCGGCAAAGTTACGCCCGGTTTTACCGAGTACAATCACACGACCACCGGTCATGTACTCACAACCGTGATCGCCAACCCCTTCCACCACGGTTCTTGCACCACTGTTGCGCACACAGAAACGCTCTGCAGCTATGCCTCTAAAATACGCTTCACCTGAGGTCGCGCCATATAAAACCGTGTTGCCGACAATAATGTTTTCTTCGGCAACAAAAGTACTGTTTTTGGGCGGGTAAACAATCAGACGACCACCGGACAACCCCTTACCTGCGTAATCATTGGCATCACCTTCAAGCTCAATATTCACACCTTGATATAACCAGGCACCCAGACTTTGACCCGCCGAACCGGTCAGTTTTATGTGTACCGTATTTTCGGCTAAAGGTTTGCCTAGATGCGCTTTTGCCAGCTCGTGTGACAACATGGTACCAACAACACGGTTGGTGTTGACTACCGGCAAGTCGATAACAACTTTGTCACCGTTTTCTATGGCTGCTTTTGCCCGTTTAATGATTTCATTATCCAGCGCTTTTTCAAGACCATGATTCTGCGCTTGCGTGTGATAAACGCCAACACCCTCATGCGGTTTTACCGCCGGGGTTAAAATGGCTGTTAAATCAATGCCTTTGGCTTTCCAGTGATTGATGGTATTGTCTGCCTCTAACACATCAACCCGCCCGATCATTTCATTAACATTCCGGAAGCCTAATGAAGCCATATGCTCGCGCATGTCTTCGGCAACCATGAACAAATAATTCACTACATGTTCAGGTTTGCCACTGAATTTTTTACGCAACTCTTTATCCTGTGTGGCAATACCAACCGGGCAGGTATTTAAATGACACTTACGCATCATAATGCAACCTAAGGTGATTAGGGGTGCGGTAGAAAAACCAAACTCTTCGGCACCTAACAAGGCAGCAATAGTAATGTCACGCCCGGTTTTTAGCTGACCATCGGTTTGAATAACCACGCGTGAACGTAAATCATTCATCACCAGTGTTTGATGGGTTTCAGCCACACCCAATTCCCAAGGCAGGCCTGCATGTTTCACCGAGGTCAACGGTGATGCGCCGGTGCCGCCATCGTGGCCGGCTATAACAATATGGTCGGAAAAAGCCTTGGTAACACCGGATGCAATGGTGCCGACACCAATTTCTGCCACCAGCTTGACGCTGATACGGGCAGACGGGTTGGCATTTTTAAGGTCATGAATCAACTGTGCCAGATCTTCAATGGAATAAATATCATGATGTGGCGGCGGGCTGATTAAACCTACGCCCGGTGTCGAATGACGGATACGTGCAATGTTGGCATCCACTTTACCACCCGGTAGCTCACCACCTTCGCCCGGTTTCGCGCCCTGCGACACTTTAATCTGCAACTCATCGGCATTGGTTAAATACCAGTTAGTAACACCAAAACGACCGGAGGCAATTTGTTTGATGGCTGAACGTTTGGAATCACCATTGGCCATCGGCATATAACGCGTGGCATCTTCACCACCTTCACCGGTATTGGATTTGCCGCCCATACGGTTCATGGCAATCGCCAGGGCCTCGTGACTTTCCGCCGAGATCGAACCGAAACTCATGGCACCGGTAACAAAACGTTTTACAATTTGTTTTGCCGGTTCCACCTCATCCAACGGGATAGCACCACCGTTGGCACCGTCCTTAAACTTCAATAAACCGCGCAAGGTTGCGCGACGGGTTGAATCATCGTCGGACACTTTGGCAAACTGTTTATACGCTTCACGGCTATTAGTACGCGCTGCAAGCTGGATGCTGGCAATAGTTTGCGGATTCCACATATGCACTTCACCGCCACTGCGCCAGTGGAAATCACCAGGGTTATCCAGTACTGGCAAACGCACGACATCACGGGACGGATAAGCTTTTTCATGGCGACGCAATGATTCCTCTGCAAGCACCTCAAGGGAAACGCCTTTGATGCGGCTGGCGGTACCTTTAAAGCAGCGTTGAATAACTTCTTCACCCAGACCAACCGCTTCAAAAATTTGCGCACCTTTATAGGAGTGCAAAGTTGAGATGCCAATTTTCGCCATCACTTTCAACATACCTTTGGCAACACCTTTGCGGTAGGCGGCGACGATTTTTTCGTCGTTATATTTTGTCGCGTCCAGCAAGCCATCACGTTGCGATAAAAATAATGCCTCAAAAGCAAGATACGGATTGATCGCGTCAGCACCGTAGCCAATTAACAAACAATGCTGGTGTACTTCACGGGCTTCACCCGTTTCCAGTACGATACCAATGCGGGTACGCTGCTGGTTTTTTACCAGGTGATGATGCACCGCGCCGGTGGCTAGTAAGGTACTCACTGGCACACGCAAGGCAGAAAGTTTTCTATCACTCAGCACCAGCAGGCTGTAACCTTGTTTAATAGCCTCGCTGGCCTCAACACAAATTTCATCCAGACGATTAGCCAGACCAGCTGCCCCTTCGGTTTTATCGTAGGTTATATCGATGGTTTTTGATTTCCAACCACGAAAATCCAGGTGTTTTAATGCTGCCAGCTCTTCGTTAGTCAGAATCGGATGCGGCACCCGTAAACGATGCGCATGTTTCTCGGTGGTTTCCAGCAGGTTGCCTTCCGGGCCGATGTAACATTCCAGTGACATCACCACTTCTTCACGAATGGAATCAATCGCGGGATTGGTTACCTGTGCGAACAACTGCTTAAAGTAGTCATAAAGCATCCGTGGTTTATCAGACAGGCACGCCAGCGCCGCGTCATTACCCATTGAACCAACCGGATCGCGCAACTCACGCACCAGCGGCAATAACATAAACTGCATGGTCTCAACGGTGTAACCAAATGCCTGCATACGCGGGATGATGGTTTTCGGCTCGAACCCATGGGCTTCTTTTTCACAGCCCGGCTTTGATACAGGCAAGTCTGATAATTTAATTTCCTGATTAGCCAGCCATTCACCATAAGGATGTTTTGTGGAAAAATCTTTTTTCAGAATCTCATCAGTAATTAATTCGCCTTTATCAAAATCGATAAGGAACATTTTTCCTGGTTGCAAACGGCCTTTGAATTTTACATCGGCCGGATCAACATCCACTACACCCACTTCTGAGGCCATGATGACACGATCATCATTGGTTAGATAATAACGACTCGGACGCAGCCCATTACGGTCAAGCACCGCGCCGATACAATGACCATCAGTAAAGGCAATCGATGCCGGTCCATCCCAGGGTTCCATCATGGCTGAATTAAAACGATAAAAATCTTTTTTCGCCTGATCCATATTTTCATCAGACTGCCAGGCTTCGGGCACCATCAACATCACGGCTTCAGGCAAACTGCGACCGGACATTAATAAAAACTCTAAAACATTATCGAAGTTTCCGGAATCCGAACAATCGTTTTCAGCAATCGGGAACAGGCTTTCTATGGCACAATCAAAATCATCACACTGTACCATGCCCTGGCGCGCAGCCATCCAGTTACGATTGCCCAACAAGGTATTAATCTCACCGTTATGACTCATATAACGATTCGGCTGCGCCCGATCCCATGATGGGAACGTATTGGTACTGAAACGTGAGTGCACCATGGCAATATGCGAGGCATAATCAGTATCCTGCAGATCCAGATAAAAGGTTTTTACCTGCAGCGCATTGAGCATGCCTTTATAAATAATAATGCTCGGTGACAATGAGCAAATATAAAACACTTTGCTCTGTGACAGAGATTCGTCATAACGCAGCAAATGTGTACAACGTTTACGAATGACATAAAGCTGCCGCTCAAACTGCTTGCCAAAATCTTTGCCACTCACGCCTACAGCTTCGATATATAACTGCAAAATGGCCGGCTGCGAACGCCGTGCAGTGGGGCCGATATCCGCGCCCTCGGCATCAACCGGCACTTCACGCCAACCCAGACATTTCTGCCCCTGATCAATAATAATTTTTTCAACCTCTGCAATACAATGCAGACGTTGCTCTTTATCCGTTGGTAAAAACACATTGCCAGCCGCATATAAACCGGCTGCCGGCAAATCGACAGCTAAATCCTGTTTCACCACCTTGCGACAAAATTCATCAGGCATACCAGTCAGAATACCTGCACCATCACCCGTCGTCGGCTCACAACCGCAGCCACCACGATGTTCCATACGTTGCAGCATGATTTCGGCATCAAGCACAATCTGATGACTGGCTTTACCCTTAATATGGGCAACAAAGCCCACACCACAACTGTCTTTTTCAAAAGCTGGGTCATATAAACCCTGCTTCTCTGGTAATCCTGCAGGGAAGCCAAATTTTGTCTGTTCTTGTAATGTTGAACTCATATTTAAACCGTAAGCATTTAACACGCAACAATAGGTGCCATAACAGGCACAGCACCACTGCCACCATTATAATAAAATAATAATAAAACCAGGTACACGCGAAGAAAAACTGTGGAACGCCTGACCATCCATAGGTTCGTAAATGGCGCTTCTATTGCTCCATTACTGTTTTACCGACCAGCCTCGCCGCAAATGCACATACCAAATCAGCATAAATCACTGGCAAGGCCAGCTATTTTAGCGAAAATATGCATTTTTGGAAAGTACAAGAGAAGGATAAAGCCATAAATCAATGTCTTACAAAAGCGAAGCATTATAGGTAGAAGGATTGATATGTTTTCAGGAGCAAAAACCAAATCCGTTATTTCACAGAAAACCTGATATAAAGCCGTTCGGGAATTTTTAGAAACAGAGGTTGGACATGCATTAAGTAAGTGAACAGTCAACCAGACTCAACAAAAATTATGCATTCTTATGAAATGGATGAAAACGAATAAAAATATCATTAATCTGTGTTAGCTCAAGCCTGTCTTACACATTCCAACAGGCTCAATTAAATTTCTCAACCTGCCAGGCCATGCCTGAACCAATGCACCTTATACAACCTTATTTAACCAGCTATTAAAAAACAGCTCACCCTGCACTTCTAAACGATTGGCATATCGATGCGTCTCTTCTCTTAACTGAGCAACATTCACCCCCTCTGTCTGCATGATTTCTGTTATATGGCCGATAAACCACTTTTCCATATCGCGCTGGGTTATTTCCGGGTGAAATTGTAAGGCAAGTACATTATTGCCATAACTAAACGCCTGGTTTGGATATTTCTCACTGGAGGCAAGCAACACCGCATTATCCGGCAAATCAAAGGTTTCCCCATGCCAGTGCAACATATTACAATGCTCTGCACTGATATAACGCAATGCTGTCTGCTCACCGTCTGATGTCAATGATAACGGATACCAGCCAATTTCTTTTTCTTTACCAGAAAATACTTTTGCGCCCAGTGCAATAGCGATCAATTGCGCGCCAAGACAGATGCCCAACGTGGGTTTATCAGCAGCTAAACGCTGTTTTAATAAATTGATTTCTGCCTCTATAAAAGGAAATAAAGCAGTATCATTTACACTGACTGGCCCACCTAAAATAATAAGCAAATCATCAGACAGAGCATCCAGTAAAAACAGCTCATCATACGCTGCTTCAATATAATTAATCTGATAAGCATTCGCCTGCAACACTGCGGCAAAACTGGCAAGGTCTTCAAATGCCAGATGACGTATCACATTAACCTTTTTAATCTTTGCCATTTTTGCAGACCTTTAGCGTAAAATACCAGACCACAAAAGTTTACCCTAAAAAATCATCAACATGAGCAGTACATTACATACCAGTCATATTAAAAGCTTACCTCTACTGCACAGCGGCAAAGTGCGTGATATTTATGACATCGATGATTCTCACATGCTGATTGTCACCACTGACAGAATTTCCGCATTTGATGTCATTATGCCAACCGCTATTCCCGGAAAAGGCGTTATCCTGAACCAGGTGACGCAGTTCTGGCTGAATAAGCTGTCACACATAATTCCCAACCAGCAATGCAATCTTAAGCTGGAAGATGTCTTGCCGAATGAGGATGAACGAAAACAGGTCGCCAATCACGCCATGATTGTAAAAAAATTAAAAGCTCTGCCGGTAGAAGCAATTGTACGTGGTTATATCATTGGCTCCGGCTGGAATGATTATCTGGCAACAGGCGTAATCTGCGGCATTCAACTTCCTGCTAATCTGCAATTAGCAGACAAATTACCCGAAGCCATCTATACGCCCTCAACAAAAGCGGCGGTGGGCGCGCATGATCAAAATATCAACTATACTCAGTCTGAACAACTGCTAGGTAAAGACATCGCACGGCAGGTGCGCGATGTCAGCTTACAGCTCTATAAAGAAGCTGCAGATTTTGCCCTGTCACGCGGCATTATTATCGCCGACACCAAGTTTGAATTTGGCCTTGATGCTGATGGAAGACTGACGCTGATTGATGAGGTTTTAACACCGGATTCATCGCGTTTCTGGGCTAAAGATGAATACCAGCCAGGCAGCAGCCCGGTCAGTTTCGATAAACAATTTGTACGTGATTATCTGGAAACCCTGAACTGGAACAAAACAGCTCCCGGACCCAAACTGCCAGACTCAATTGTGACAAAAACCGCTGAAAAATATGAATATGCCAGAGATTTATTAATAGCGTAATTATTGATGGAGTCAGGATGAAGCTAGCTAAACAAGGTGTTTTTATTACAGGAACCAGTACAGATGTAGGTAAAACTTTCGTTGGTGTTGAAATTGCCAGAAAACTTAGCCAACGCAATATCAACGTCATTCCCAGGAAACCAATTGAATCTGGCTGCCTGATACAAGATGGTGAACTTATCCCGCAAGACGCTTCTGCATTAAAAAAAGCCGCTAATTATCAGGGTGCATTATCAGAAATTTGCCCGTATCGATTCAAACCCCCGGTCTCGCCTGTACGGGCAGCACATCTTGTCAATAAAGCATTAACGACACAGCAGCTTGTTAACCTCTGCCTACAGGGCGGCGAGGATGGTTTTTTACTGGTTGAAGGTGCTGGCGGGTTTTATTCACCATTAGCAGAAAACGGACTCAACGCAGACTTTGCCGTTGCTTTGCAACTACCTGTTTTGCTGGTTGCTAATGATAAACTGGGCGCAATAAACCAGGTATTATTAAGCGTGGAAGCAATCCAGATGCGTGGGCTGCAATTAGTCGGCGTGGTTTTAAATACAGTGAATGATAATCACAATGAGGATATGGACAACAGCGAGGATCTGCGTGAGCGTCTCGATTGCCCGGTATTTACCAATCCTTATAACAATGGGGCCGATGCGCAGTTACCCGATACTTTGATTGACGCGCTGATCTCGCCAGATAATCCGAACATATCACGCACCACGGCCACAACTTAAAACAGA
>CAYQXD010000050.1:0-18574 GCA_964421315.1 uncultured Thiotrichaceae bacterium
ATGCGTTGAATTAATATTTTATTCATTTTTATTAAAACAGGATTTTAAGGCACATCACTAGTACGCCATTCACTGTGGCCAAAACCAGTCAACCTGTCATCTCGACCAGAGGGAGAGATCTTGATTCGCGATGGTAAAAGATCTCTCCCTCTGGTCGAGATGACAGATGTACGTGTTTTCATTTTTCATTTTTCATTGCTAATGCCTGTTGCCCGGTTTTTCCAAACCGCCTCTGCCGACCTGCAAACCAGATTAACGCTTGCTCAAAATCTTTATCTGAAAAATCAGGCCATAAAGTATCAACAAAATATAATTCACTATACGCCAGTTGCCATATTAAAAAATTACTGATTCGCAGTTCACCACCAGTACGTATAAATAAATCAGGTGCAGGGACATCATTTAGCGACATAAATGAATTAAAACACTCTTCATCTATGTCCTGTAGCTTTTTATTTTTATTCTGCACTTCATTTAGAAGTAACTTACAGGCATTGACCACATCCCAGCGACCACCATAATTTGCTGCAATATTTAAATGTAAACCAGTATTATTCTTTGTTAAACCTTCAGCATCATTGATACTGTTTTGTAATTTTTCTGAAAAACGGTTACGATCACCTATAAACTGTACATGTACATTTTTTTTATGTAGTTTTTTCACCTCAGACATTATTGTAGAAACAAACAATGCCATCAAATTGCTTACTTCTGCTTGTGGGCGACTCCAGTTTTCACTGCTAAAAGCAAAAATTGTTAATGCCTCAATATTATTTTTTACACAATTTTCAACAATTTTTCGCGTCGCACTTACACCTGCTTTATGCCCTGCTGCACGAGGCAGATGCCGCTTGTTTGCCCAACGACCATTGCCGTCCATGACAACGGCAATGTGGCGTGGCAATAGTGATTGACTTTTCCTAAAGCTGCCCTTTTCTGAATACGTACTCATCAAGTTGTTTTGTAACTACTTAGGTTGTTTAGTCTGTAGTGGGTTAAGCAACTGCAAGCTAACTACTTATGTTTTTTTGTATGTAGTGAGTATAGGGTTACGCCCCTAAACATCTACAGACTATCAGCCTGTGCAGTTAAATTTCCATTAACTCTTTTTCTTTTACCGCTATCACTTCATCAACACTGGCGACAAATTTATTGGTGTGCTTTTGTATAGTATCTTCAGCCTGTCTGCTTTCATCTTCTGATATATCTTTTTCTTTTAACAGGTCTTTAAAATCGCTATTGGCATCACGCCTGATATTACGGATAGCAATCTTTGCATTTTCACCCTCGCCTTTAACCACTTTTACCAGTTCGCGACGACGCTCTTCAGTTAATGGTGGCATAGGGATACGAATCAGGTTGCCTGCGGTTGACGGATTTAAACCCAGACCCGAATTTATAATAGCTTTTTCAACCACGGCAACCATTTGTTTTTCCCAGGGAGCAACCGCAAGTGTCCTTGAATCTTCTACCGTCACATTAGCCACCTGATTAATCGCCGTATTGGTGCCGTAATAATCAACCTTTATCTGATCAAGCAAACTAGGGTGTGCGCGGCCTGTTCTTATTTTTGTTAATTCAGTTCGTAATGAGTCAACACTTTTACCCATACGTGTTTCTGTATCGCTAAGAATTTCATCAATCACTTAACCATCCTCCATCACTACCGTTGTGCCGATAGTTTTATCTTTCATTGTTGCTGGTAGTGAACCAACATCATTTAAATTAAATATTCGTAATGGCAGGTTGTTATCACGACATAAAACAACAGCCGTTGCATCCATCACCTGTAAGTTCTTCTCAAGCACTTCATCAAAAGTTAAGGTTTCATAACGAACTGCATCAGGATTTTTTACTGGATCAGAATCATAAACACCGTCAACTTTTGTTGCTTTAAAAATACAATCTGCAGCAATTTCTACTGCACGTAAACAACCTGCTGTATCTGTGGTAAAAAAAGGACTACCGATACCAGCAGCGAAAATAACAACACGGCCTTTTTTAAGGTGTCTTAGCGCACGTTGCTGGTCATAATCCTCACACATGCGATTAATTTTTACTGCTGACATCACGCGACAATCCATACCCTGCTTTTCAAGCGCATCCTGCATAGCTAAACTATTCATCACCGTTGCCAACATCCCCATATGATCACCAGTAACACGATCTATGCCTGAGCGAACCAATCCGGCGCCTCGGAAAATATTACCGCCACCAATAACCAGGGCAACTTCCACACCCATGTTCACCACTTCTGAAATCTCTGATGCAACACGTTTTAGCATGGACGCATCAATGCCATAATCGAGACCACCCATCAGGGCTTCACCACTAAGTTTTATTAAAACGCGTTTATAGTTTAAAGACATAATATGTTTAATTGTTAATTGTTAATGTGCCGGTTGTTTATTGTTTTATATTAACAATTCACCATTAAACATTAACAATTGTTAAATCTTTTCTATACACAAAAAACCGGAGTTTACCCCCGGTTTTTTGTGTCACTATAGATGCTGTTTGTTTAGCCGTTAACCTGAGCCATGACTTCATCAGCAAAGTTTTCTACTTTCTTCTCAATGCCTTCGCCTACTTCATAACGAACAAAATTGTTCACTGTAGCGCCTGCATCAGAGAGCAGTGTTTCAATTGTTTTATCCGGATCTTTAACAAAAGATTGACCAAGCAAGGTTATTTCTGCCAGGTATTTACGAATACGACCGCTTAACATTTTCTCAACAATGTCTGCTGGTTTGCCACTTTCCAGTGCCTGCGCGCGCAAAATGTCTTTTTCTTTGTCAAGCACATCAGTGGGTACATCTGCTTCACTAACACATAGTGGATTACTTGCTGCAATGTGCATGGCGACATCTTTGATCAGCTCATCACTTCCCATGCTTTTGTCAGACCAGTCCATTTCAACAAGTACGCCCATACGAGTGCCATGCAGATAACTGCCAAATGTTCCTGTCGTGGTTTCTAGTATCTTAAAGCGCCGAAGCTGCATATTTTCACCAATTTTTGCAATCTTCGCTTTACGTGCTTCTTCCACTGTTTCAGAAGCTCCATCAAGTGTCATTTCAGATAAAGCAGCAACATCTTCTGGTTTATTTACTAATGCTGTTTTAGCAATTTCGGTGACAAATGACAGGAAGTCATCACCACCGGAAACAAAATCTGTTTCACAGTTTACTTCTACCACTGCGGCAGATTTGCCATCTTCACTAATCTCAATGACAACACGACCTTCAGCAGCAACACGACCTGCTTTTTTATCGGCTTTTGCCATGCCGGATTTACGCATATTTTCTATTGCTGTTTCGATACTACCATCCGTTTCCGTTAGCGCTTTTTTGCATTCCATCATGCCTGAACCTGTACGTTCACGCAGTTCTTTAACCATTGAAGCTGTAATTTTCATCACAGTGACTCCTAAATAAATGTTCTAAATTAAATATTTGCAGATATTTACTCTGCATCTGCCGCTTTTGTTTCAGATGCAGCTGCCTTTTTAGGTGCAGCTTTCTTCTTCACTGCTGCTTTCTTTTTAGGGGCAGCTGCTTTTTTCTCTGGCACGGTTGATGCGGACTCAGTTTCGGCACTATCTTCTTTTTTAGCTTCCGCTTTTACATCAACGGAAGCTTCACTAGCTTTCTCAGTAGCAGGCTCTGCTTTAACCGGCTCGTCAGCTTCAGATGCTGCCTTAGGTTTTTCTGCGGCTTTTTTAGGTGCGGCTTTCTTAGCAACAGGTTCATCTTTACGTTGAATAACGGCTGATGCGCGACCTTCAATTACTGCATCGGCAATACCCTGAGCATATAACTGTATAGCTTTAATCGCATCGTCATTACCTGGAATAACATAATCAACGCCATCGGGTGAATTATTTGAGTCAACGATACCAAATACCGGAATGCCTAATGTATTGGCTTCTTTAATAGCAATATCTTCATGACCAACATCTATAATAAAAACGGCATTAGGCAGGCCCTTCATATCCTTGATGCCACCAAGAACTTTTTCTTTCTTATCCATTTCACGAGTCAACATAAGTTGCTCTTTTTTGTTCAGACGGTCAAAACCACCGTTTTCTGACATTTCCTCCAGTTCTTTCAAACGTGATATTGATTGGCGAATGGTTTTATAGTTAGTCAACATGCCGCCTAACCAGCGATGGCTAACAAAAGGCATACCACAACGCCGCGCTTCTTCTGAAATAATTTTTCGTGCCGCACGTTTTGTGCCAACGAACAGAATACTGCCACGATTAGCTGCTATTTTACCGAGTGCATTGGCTGCTTCCAGGTATAAAGGCAGTGTTTTCTCTAAGTTAATAATATGAATTTTATTCCGTGATCCAAAAATGTACTCAGCCATTTGTGGGTTCCAGAAGCGGGTTTGATGACCAAAATGCACGCCTGCTTCAAGCATTAGACGCATAGATATAGTAGACATAATATTTCTCCAGTTGGGGTTAAGCCTCCATATACCCCATGCAATCACTAGTTTAAGCATTAACTATTCATCTCAGAACAATCTGAGTAGTTACTTTCATTTACACTACTCACTACTGAGTAGTTGCATGTTACTTTGCTTAAATTAGCACCCAATTACATGTGTCGGTATATGTGCGTATTTAAATAAGATATAGTTAGCCCTGACGGTCTCAGCTAAAACCCTGATATAGGACATCTCTATTAATTCATGGATTGGCATATTGAGTCCAGAATTAATAGAGATACCCAACTAAAAACACATATCAGATAAGTACCAAAAGCGGCAACCTGGGCACAACAACATCACTCGTTTTCGCTAAGCTTTTGTTAGCGCGGGCGCTTTATACCATAACCAGCTAAAATAAACAATAATATTTTAACAACACAATACCGCTAATTTCATGGTAAGCAATTGATTTTAAACAGATAAACCAACATGACAATATTAATAAAGAATGCACAGGAAATAGAAAAAATGCGTGTTGCCGGGCGACTCGCTGGCGAAGTCCTGCAAATGATACGACCGCATGTAAAAGCTGGTATTACCACTAATGAGCTCGACAAAATATGTCACGATTATATTGTCAATGTTCAGCAAGCCATCCCTGCACCACTCAATTATCACGGTTTTCCAAAATCTATCTGCACTTCAGTTAATCACCAGATATGCCATGGCATACCAGGTGAAAAAAAACTAAAAAAAGGCGACATTATCAATATTGATATCACTGTGATTAAAGATGGCTACCACGGTGATACCAGCAAAATGTTTTTTGTTGGTGAACCACCCATTCGTGCCAAACGCGTTAGCCAGATAGCGCACGAATGTTTAAAACTCGGCATTGAGCTGGTGAAACCCGGTGCCCACCTGGGTGATATTGGACACATAATCCAGCAACACGCTGAAGCAAACAATTTCTCTGTGGTAAGAGAATATTGTGGTCACGGCATCGGCAAAGGTTTTCACGAAGACCCACAAGTTTTGCATTATGGTAAACCTGGTACCGGTGTAAAACTGGAACCCGGTATGATTTTTACTATCGAACCGATGATAAATGCAGGAAAACGCCATGTTAAATTACTCAATGATAATTGGACTGTTGTCACCAAAGACCATAGCCCATCAGCACAATGGGAACATACTATATTGATAACCAAAAACGGCCACGAGGTTTTAACACAGTGCGAAGGCGATGAAATTTAATGGACAGCACTAAAGAAACAAACGCCAGCCATGCTGGTAACAATCCGGCTGTTAACAATCCGGCTATTAACAATCATGTCGTCGACAAAGCCGCAATTATAAAAATAGTTGATTTTGAATCATTAAATAAACAGCTTAAAAATAATGCAACTGAATTCCCGTCTGAACGGGTCAACCCTGCGTTAATCAAATTGTTAAAAAATGCTGTTAACACTATTGATGAAGGTTTAAAAGAAATTTATCAGCATGGTGGCGATGTTAATACTATTGTTTACGGTCGTTCCAGTCTGATCGACCAGTTAATCGAGGTTATTTATTCACACCTGTTTAAAGACTTAAATCAGGAGATCGCGCTTATCGCTGTTGGTGGTTACGGACGTGGCGAGTTACACCCCAGGTCTGATATTGATTTAATGATTTTGTTAAAAGAAGAAGAAAATAAAAACACAAAAGACCTGCTGGAAAAATGCCTGATGCTGTTATGGGATATCCGTCTCGAAATCGGTCACAGTGTACGAACTATTGAAGAGTGCGTTACTGAATCAACCAAAGACATTACCGTAGCAACAAACATTATGGAATCGCGATTACTTGTGGGTAGCGAGTCCTTATTCTCAGAAATGAAGCAAAAAACCAGTGCTGACCAACTCTGGGATTCAAAATCTTTTTTTCAGGCAAAACTCGATGAACAAATTCAACGTAACGGAAAATACAATGATACCGCTTACAATCTTGAACCCAACATAAAAGAAAGCCATGGTGGATTGCGCGACATTCAGATGATTGGCTGGGTAGCTAAACGACACTTTAATGCAAACAGTTTATTTGATTTAGTAACACACGGGTTTCTTCTGGAGGATGAATTAAAAACATTGCTTGATGGCCAGCACCTGCTGTGGCGTATCCGCTGCAGCCTGCATTATCTTGCAGGTCGTCGTGAAGACCGTTTGCTGTTCGATTATCAACGTGAGCTGGCAAATGAGTTTGGCTTTAAAGACGGTTCTAAAGACAAGCGCAACAATCCAAATAACGAAGCCATCGAACAGTTCATGCAGCAATATTATCGCACCGTGATCGAACTGGAACGCTTGAATGAAATGTTACTGCAGCACTTTAGAGAAGCAATAATATACGCCGAGCTTGATACGAAAGCTGAAAGGATAAATAACAACTTCCAGGTACGGAATGGTTATATTGAAACAACAAACGAAAATATTTTTAAAGACAACCCCTGGGCCATTCTTGAAATATTTATCAATTTACAGGATTACCCTGAAATTCAGGGCGTGCGTGCGTCAACAATTCGCCAGATAAGACAATACAAACATTTAATAGACGACAAATTCAGACGATCACCTCGCGCGCATTACTTATTCATTAAATTAATGACAGGCTCTCGTGGTGTCACTCACGAATTAAGAAGAATGAACCGTTACGGCATACTGGCCGCTTACATACCCGCCTTTGATTTAATTGTAGGCAGAATGCAATACGATTTATTCCATACTTATACCGTTGATCAACACACATTGTTTGTCATTAGAAACATGCGGCGTTTATCGGTGCCGGATTATTGTCACGAATTCCCCTTAGCCAGCGGCATCTTTCAACACCTGGCTAATCCTGGCTTACTGTATTTATCCGGCCTATTTCACGATATAGCCAAAGGCCGCCAGGGCGATCATTCACAACTTGGCGCTATTATTGCCAAAGAATTTTGTCAACAACATGGGCTTGCCGACAAAGATTGCGAACTTGTTAGCTGGTTAGTCAGCAGTCATTTAACTATGTCGATTACTGCACAGCGAAAAGATATAAGCGACCCTGACATTATTAGCACCTTTGCCGAACAGGTAAAAACGCTTGAACAACTTGATTACCTTTATTTACTGACCATTTCAGATATACGCGCCACAAACCCAAAACAATGGAACGACTGGAAAGGCAAATTACTCGCTGAGTTATATAGCAAAACAGCTGCATTGTTAAATAAAAACTCTGCACTGAAGAGCCTGAAGAAACAGAACGGTCAACAAAGCGACAAAGAAAGCAATATTTCTGAAATTCAAACAGCCAGTTTACGCCGACTGGAACGCCAGGGAATTGATTCACACCAGGTAAATAAACTATGGAAAACATATAATTCAGAATACTTTCAGAGCCACACTTACGGGCTGATCACATGGCATACATCGTTAATTATCGAAGCCGGTCAGCAGCAGGCTCTTGATAAACCACTTATACAAACACGCGTTCATAAGTCCAGCAACAGCATCCAGCTACTGGTTTATATGAAAGACAGAGAACACATTTTTTATGACGTGGTAACCGTATTAGGTAAAAACGAGGTCGATATTGTCAATGCGCAAATCCTTAACGCAAGTAATGGTTATGCACTACAAAGCTTTCGTTTAGCACCACTAAACACAAACCATGAGAAAATGTCGTTTGTAGCTTCACAAATTATTCACCACCTGGAGGAAAGCCTCAGCGATAGAGACAACAGCAGCAGTAACAATAACGCTGACGCTACACAAACATCATTAAGCGGCTGCAGAAAATACAAATTTTTCTCATCACCTACTGCTGTTCGCTTTAAAGATATTAACGATAACAATGCAACACTTTTATCTATTGAAACCATTGATCGAAGTGGTGTGTTAGAAAATATTGCAAAAACATTTATTGATTGCAAAGTTAAACTACTAAATGCAAGAATAACAACAGCGGGTGAAAAAGCCATCGACCGCTTTGTCATTAGCACACCAGAAAATAACGCACTCACAAAACAACAGAAACAAACACTAAAACAACAATTATTAGAGGCAATGGTTAATGGTTAATGGTTAATGGTTAATGAAAAACACAAACCATGCAACTCACTGCTTTTTAACATTAACCACTAACCATTAACAATTAACCATTAATAAAACATGACTAAAACCTTAGACCTCGCCAAACAACTTATTAGCATCCCATCCGTTACTCCTGATGATCTGGGGTGCCAAAAAATTATCGCTGACAGATTAAGCAACATTGGCTTTAATATTGAAAACCTGCGCTACGGCGAAGTTGATAACTTATGGGCAAGATATGGTACACAGTCACCACTGTTTGTTTTTGCCGGCCATACCGATGTAGTGCCAACCGGCCCGGTAGAACAATGGCGTAACGACCCTTTTACCCCCACCATCAAAGACGATGTGATGACTGCACGCGGCACTGCCGATATGAAAAGCAGTATTGCTGCGATGGTCTGCGCCTGTGAAAACTTCTTCAGGGATAAGGACACCATAAATGGCTCTATCGCTTTTTTAATCACCAGTGATGAAGAAGGACCGGCAATAAATGGCACGGTAAAAGTAATTGAGCACCTGATAAACAATAATGAAAAAATCGACTGGTGCCTGGTTGGTGAACCATCAAGCACAAACACACTCGGTGATGTTATTAAAAATGGACGACGCGGTTCACTCATCGGCGATTTAACAATCCATGGTGTACAAGGACACATCGCCTACCCCCACCTGGCAAAAAACCCGATTCATTTATTTGCTGGCGCACTAAAGGAATTATCGAATGAAGTCTGGGACAACGGCAATGAGCACTTTCCACCAACCAGCTTTCAAATTTCAAATATAAACAGTGGCACAGGCGCTAGCAACGTCATTCCCGGTGAGCTTAAGATTCAATTTAACTTGCGTTTCTCCACAGAAATAACCGAACAACAGATCAAACAACGTATTGAAAACATACTCAACACACATACACTGGACTATACTCTGACATGGACACTTTCCGGCCTGCCCTTTTTAACCCCGGACGGCGAACTGGTTAACGCAGCACAACAAGCAATTAAAACAGTATGTGATTTAGAAACTGAACTGTCCACCGCAGGTGGCACTTCAGATGGGCGTTTTATTGCACCAACAGGCGCACAGGTGGTCGAGCTAGGACCGATTAATGAAAGCATTCACAAGATAAATGAAAACATCAACATCATACAGCTTGAGCAATTAACCAGAGTGTATAGCGAAATATTAAACAACCTGTTTACAAAGGAGTCACCGTCATGAACCTGGAAAAAGTCATCTTCAGCTTTTTCATGATCCTTGCACTTACGCTAAACTTCAGCTTTTTTTACGGCGATGTAGACGACCCAACACATCACCATGTTTATGAACTCTTTGCCGTTATCGTCATCAACCTGATCGCAACATTAATGAAATTTGGCGACAAGTCACAAATGGGTGCGATGTTACTGGCCACCAGTCTGGTCGCCATGGTACAGCTCACCGCTGCCTCCATAGTTTGGGTATTTGCTGAACACATTTACCTTACAGGTTTAACACCAGGCACTATGGCAACGATTGTCGCTTTAAGTGGTGGCGCGATGTTAGCCAACATCATTTCAGTCATTCTGCTTATAATTGAAACAGCAAGATTTAAAAGATAAAACCCAGAACAACATTCAATATACAAACAAAAATGAATGAAGTCACATCATTAATTTTACGGCGCATGCGTACGCCACTAATCTTAATTGTTCTTGTTTATAGCATTGCCATTTTAGTACTGACCTTAATACCAGGTGTTGATGACAACGGCAACACCTGGCACATGAGCATATTTCATGCTTTTTATTTTGTTAGTTACACTGCAACCACTATTGGCTTAGGTGAAGTACCCTATCCTCTGACTGAAGCACAACGACTGTGGACAATTGCCATTATCTACATGACTGTAATCTCATGGTTCTATGCTTTAGGTACAGTTATCGCACTTTTCCAGAATAAAAATTTTCAAGCAGCAGTGAAAGAATCGTCCTTCAAACGTGATGTTAAAAAAATCAACCGACCTTATTATGTTGTCTGCGGTTACGGTCAAACAGGAAAAGCCGTAGTTAATGCGTTATTGGAGGAAAATTTTGGTGCGGTTGTTATTGAACAAAAGGCAGATATTAGTGAACGGGCCTTAAATGATTTTCTTGAATATGTACCCAATCTGGTAGCTGACGCTTCTGACCCCGCAGTATTAGAAATTGCAGGTGTTGATCTGGATAAATGCCATGGCGTTATCGCGGTAACTGCCTCTGACGAAACAAATCTAAAAATTGCTATTAGCAGTAAATTGCTACACCCCGATGTTACCGTTGTCTGCCGTTCTGAATATAAGGAGCATGAAGACAATATGCTCTCATTTGGTACCGACCACATCATCAACCCGTTTGAGACCTTTGCTGACGTTTTCAGCATGGCGTTACACTCACCTTCTATGCATTTAATTTATGAATGGTTGACAGGTGCTCCCGATACCTCATTGAGTTTACCAATACATATAAAACCTGGACACTGGATTCTTTCGGGTTTTGGTCGCTTTGGCAAACAATTATATAAGGAACTGCATAAAAGAAACATAAAAGCCGTCATCATTGATCCTGATAAAGAGAAAAGAAATGCTTTTATTAACAGCAGTCAGTCTAACGAGAAATTTATTATCGGCATCGGCACTGACGCACACACCTTAGCAAAAGCAGGCATTGACACCGCAGCAGGTGTGATAGCGGGTACAGAAAACGACTCTAACAATTTGTCCATTATTATGACTGCACGCCAGCTTAATAAAAGCGTTTTTGTTGTTAGCCGCCAAAATTTTATGGTAAATGAATTATTATATTCAAAAATAAATGAGCATTATCAGAAACAAACCCACAAAGATAACGAAGAGCTTGTACCACTAGCCCACCTGGCAATGCAACCCAGTGAAGTTATTGCCAGAAAAATTCGTGCCATTTTAATTGCGCCATTGTTAATTGATTTTATTAATCTGGCACTCAACGAAAAACATCAGTGGGCAAACATTACCATTAGCCGTTTAAGTGCCATAATGGGTGATAACCCACCCCATATCTGGACAGTCCATATAGACAAAGACACAACACCCGCTATCGCACAAGCATTGGGTTATGGTCGCAGCATTGAGTTAAAACACATTACCAGGGATCCGGTAAATCACGAAAAAAATCTTTCCTGCATTACTTTATTATTAAAACGAGGCGATGATTGTTTTCTTTTGCCTGAAGACAGCACCGAATTAAAAGCCTTTGATCAAGTTCTTTTCTGTGGCTTGCACAGAGCTAAGAACACAATGTCATACACACTCAACGACTTAAATATTCTCAATTATGTAATGACATCAAAAAACGAACCGCAAACCTATCTCTGGAAAAAGATAAGTCATCTCATGCAAAAACAGGATCGGCGCTCAGCATCACGCTAAATCAGATAGAAAAGCCGAGAATTTAGGGTTTCTCTAAAAATAGTGAATTTTTAGAGATGCCCTTTACTTATACAGCAATGTGATTAACATACACACCCAACACGTCCTCGTGGCACAACTGGATAGCGCGATGCCCTCCTAAGGCGTAGGTTGCAGGTTCGAATCCTGCCGGGGACACCATTTTTTAATTTTCAACTGATTTTTTTAGGTTTAACAGGCTTATAAATGCAAGGTTGGGGTGAGACACGAACCCAAGAATTTTAATAACTAAAAATCACATAGCCACTTTAATTTTTCCCGTAGCGAATTGATGGATAACAGAGGCTATAATTGTTTGATAAGGTATATTCAATTCAGCACTTTTTCGCTTAACTTTTAAAATATCTCCTTCAGTTAAACGAATATTAATATTTTTTGTTTTTTTAAGATACCTGCCAGCAGCAATCTTTGCCTGATAAATCTCTTCTTCTACATTATTGACACTCACAGGATCATTTTCTTCAAAATATGCAAGAAGGTCATCTTCATACTTATTTAATTTAGTCATTTTCTCCTCCACCATAAATTTTTTTCATTTTTCGACTAGGAATAATAGTTTTCAAAAAAATCGTATCAGTTTGCACAATAAATGGAACCATATAGACATAACCTTCCAATTGAATAATATAAATTTTTTGTGAAGGGTATTTATCAGGGTCAGGATGTTCAATAACATCCAGTACAGTATCATTATTTATAGCAACAACCACATCTTCAAAACAAACACCACGCTGTTGCTTTAAATACTCATTTTTATCCTCATTCCAATCAAAATCCATATAAACAACTTATTACATATAATATCTATTGTCAATTAATCTGCCCCGTGTTACATAAAACTGGACATTTTATTTGTTATTATTAATCGTTGCATAACTCCCCCTGCTTCTTTTCCGAGGCTACGGTTTAATTAGCTATTTTTATACAAGCATGCTACCTTACCAAGGTTAAGATATAAAAACACAGGTAAGGCATGACCACAGCAACTATTACAAGCAAGGGGCAGGTAACGATACCTGCGCCAGTTAGAAACGAACTACACATTGGTCCCGGTGATCGACTTGAGTTTGTGAAAATTTCCGATGGTCGATACGAGGTAGTCGCCGCAACGAAAGATATATCATGCATTAAAGGAATGGTTAAAGCATCCAACCCCATCAGTATTGAAGACATGAACAAGGCAATAAGGATGAAAGCAGGACAATGATAGGCCTGGACACTAATGTCATTATCCGATATTTAACCCAGGATGATAAAAAGCAAGCAGCAAAAGCAAACAAATTAATTGATAATCAACTCAGCGCCAGCGAACCTGGTTTTATTACTTTAATTAGCCTTGTCGAAATTGTCTGGGTTCTTGAATCATGTTACGCACAGCCTAAAGATAAGGTAATTGAGGTTCTACACTCACTGCTTACTACCAGGCAACTATTCATTGAGAATGCAGATATGGCATATTTAGCTATGAAACGTTATACCACTGGGAAAGCAGATTTTAGCGATGCGCTAATAGCTGTTATTTCAGAAAAAGGTGGTTGCACAATGATTGTCAGCTTCGATAAAAAAGGTGAGTCCATCGGTATGACTATGTTATGAGCCCGTAGGTTGGTGTGAGGCACGAACCCCAACGGACTAAAAATGCAGTGGCAATCTTAAAAAAATTCTAGCAATGCAAATTTTTAAAAACTGACGTAGGGTTTCTGACTCATTTCATATTGGACAGGGCTATAGAAAAACTTAGTGTCCCAGTGTACACTAGGATAGTGTTACAAAAGGAGCACAATGATGAGAAATATTACCTTAAATGCAGACGAGCAACTAATTGATCTCGCAAGACAAAAAGCACAGAAAAACAAAACAACCCTCAATGCAGAATTTCGCAAGTGGATAGAGAACTATACAAATTCAGATAGCAACAAAAAACGCCGGATTCAGAATTATTGTTCCATAATGAAAGAACTAAGCCATATTTCAACAGCAGGAAAAAAATTCAACCGAGATGAAATGAATGAGCGTTAAGCGATTCTTTCTTGACACCAATATTCTTGTTTACACCTTTGACCAGACAAACCCGCGAAAACAGACAATTGCTCAACAACTGGTAAAACAAAGCCTGTCAGGCGACGGCTGTATCAGTTATCAGGTTATTCAGGAGTTTATGAATCTGGCATTGCGCAAATTTTCCCCCAGCATATCAACCCGGCAGGCACAACGCTATCTGGAAACCGTACTACTGCCAATGTGCGATTACTATGCAAACGAAAACTTCTACCAGCGGGGACTTAACATTCAGGAACGATGGTGTTTTAGTTGGTACGACTCATTAATTATCACAGCAGCTCTAGAAGCAGGCTGCGATATTCTCTATAGCGAAGATTTGCAACATGAGCAACAGATTGAAACACTAACTGTCATAAACCCGTTTGTTACTTGATCAGGTTTTGGATTAAATATTGTGTCCCCAGAATTGCCCAGAATTGAAAACAAACACCGCACTGCTGCTTTAAATACTCGTTTTTATCCTCATTCCAATCAAAATCCATATAAAAAACTTATTTCATATAATACCTATTGTCAATTATTCTTAGTCACATTATTATTAATAGTGCTGCAACTTGCATCAGGTGAGGCAGATTGCTACAATACGCCAGATAAAACAATAGAGGAAACTACAATGGCTACAACCAGCATACGATTAGATCAATACCTTATTGAAAAAGCCACTATCATGGCAAAAGCCCTGAGTCGAACACCGCCAAAGCAAATTGAACACTGGGCAAAAATTGGTGAGATCATGGAAGACAACCCTGATTTGCCTTATGAATTTGTAAAACAAGCGATTATTGCTAAGGCAGAGCGGGAAGCAGGGAAGTTGGAGAGTTACGATTTTGGCTAAAAAAATATCAGTTTTACAGACACCAACATTTAAAAAAGCAGTGAAAAAACTGAAAGCGAATCAGAAAACAGAACTCGATACCGCCATAAAAGCATTAATGGCTAAGCCAACACTGGGTGAGCAAAAAAAAGGAAGCTTAGCTTTTCTGCGTGCATACAAATTCAAAATGAGCAAACAGATGACACTGTTAGGATATAGTTTCAACGATGGCACACTAACTCTTGAATTAATGGCACTCGGCTCCCATGAAAACTTTTACCGCGATATTAAACGTAAACTCTAAAAAGTTATAACATCGCAAATCACTGGCGATTAAAAGCATAGTGAGAAACAAACAACTCTTTTTACCATCCGAGTATATTTGCTTTGTTCAGACTCAATTCACTGTAATAGTCACCGTATCTGGAACACTGTTTACCGTACCGTCATTAACCATCAGTTGTATCACGTAAGTGCCGCTCAATAAGGTTGGAGTCAATGCCGTTCAATATAAGGCATTGTAAAATCGGCTAGCTCCACCATACTGACAAAAACATGACGTACAAGCTGTTTTGTACTAAACTAATACTATTATCATTAGATGATAACTTTTGAGGGATTAATTTTATGCCAGATGACCATGGTCTGGAAGTCCTACTGGATCTGGATGGCGAAGTATTCATGATGGATGATAAACACTGGGTTAAATTAGAATGCCATTTAGTAGAGAAAAATAAGCACATACCGCATGGCATTAAATACTCACTGACACTGCATGATAAAAACAATGTCCGAATATTAGGTTATGACAATGCACACAACAGTGCTAAACGAAAAAAATTTACTGCTAAACGCTTTGCATGGGATCACAAACATAAAAAAGAAAGAGTCAAGGCGTATGATTTTAATACTGCCGACCAATTGCTTATTGATTTCTGGAAAGATGTTAATGCAATTTTAGAAAATAGCTGAGAGTCTTTTACTATGTTTACAAAAGTGATGAAAGTTGGAATTATATCCAAAGAAGAATATATCCGTCGAACCATTGCGATAGCTAAAGGCACTTATACACCTAAAAAAACGGATCCAAAAATCTGGTTTGAATCATTAAAATCCATGTCACAGGTTTTAAGCGCTGAGAACCAGGAGCTATTAAGATTAATCGTCAAGCACAAACCTCATTCTCTGGTCGAGCTGGAAGCGTTAAGCGATAGAAGAAAATCAAATCTCTCCAGAACATTAAACACGCTGGCCAAATATGGCATTGTAGATTTAGCTAAAGTAAACGGCAGGGTTGTGCCTAAAGTAAAAGCAACTGATTTTAAGGTTGAGTTTGGTTTAAACTTAAGCACACCTGTTTCTAAAAATCAGCACACCATTGCTTAAAATAAAAAACCTGATGATTTTTTAGCCAAGGTTGGGGTGAGGTATGAACCCCAATATTTTGCGCACGGTGTTGTTGGGGTTCGTGCCTCACCCCAACCTACGGATTCACTGTAATAGTTACCGTATCTGGAACACTGTTTACCGTGCCGTCATTGACCATCAGTTGTATCACATAAGTACACGTCGCATCGGGCATAAATCTGGTGTTAGGATAATTGAGGTCACCCCAGCATTCGCGGAATTCCTGTTCTATACGCTGCTGGTTTCTATTTTGCTTTGAATATATTGCAAGGCATCAGCCGCATTAAAAATCCGTATCCCTTGCCAGGGATGCAATACCAATAAATCACGGTCGCCACTGGCAATGACATCCGCTTTAGCTGTCAATGCCGTAGCGATCACCACATCATCATCGATGTCACGCACGGTACGTTCAATGGGTTCAGGCTTAACCAGTTTGGCGAGCATTGCGTAATGTTGCATCAGAAAAGCAGGCGAAGTTCCCTGTGATGCCAGCAGCACAACGAACTTCTCCCTTTCCAGCACCTCGCTCAGCTCATCCAGTAATACACTACTGGTAAAGAATGTCGCCTGACCATCACGACCAAGCTCTAGCAACTGGCGCGGCACACCGCCCCAAATCAAACCCGAAACAATGATATTGGTATCAAGTACCAGACGCACGTTGCTTTCTCTGTGCGCGTACCGCGTTCACTTCTTGCTGAACCTCATCCATTGTCATGGGCGGTAAGTTGGCTGCTGCCAGCTTGTCCGCCACAGTGAACAGACCATTTATGGCACGACCACGCAGAATCTCGCGCAGAATGGTTTCAATGGCATTGGGTGCCAGTAATCCGGCCTGTTTGGCTTCCTCAGCCAGACTGTCAGGTAAATCAATAGTCAGTGTTGTCATGATTCTATCCTCTTTATTACAAGTCACCATATCACATTCAAATATCAATTTATCATAACCCGTGGCGTTTCCTGGGACAACGCCATAAAACCACAACCCACTCCGGATTGATTTGTTGAGGTTCGTGCCTCACCCCCAAGCTACGGATTCACTGTAATAGTTACCGTATCTGGAACACTGTCTAGCGTAGTATCATTAACGATCAGTTGTATCACATAAGTTCCGATTACATCGGAGGCGAAGTTGAGGTTTACTGTTGCTGGGGAAGACAATATTGGTGAGCTACCTGGTGGTTTGATGAAATCGACCAGCTGTAAGTTAGCATGTCACCGTTAACATTTCACCTATGACATTGTTAAATCGGCTTGACCCCCACCATCTTTTTACTGGTAATGGACTACCACTTAACGATGAATTATAATTTATGCTTAAATATAATTCAATATGGCTGGAGTCTAGTAATATGAAAAGTACAATTACATCACGCGGACAAACCGTTGTACCAGCAAGCATTCGTCACCGCTTTCACCTAACCGCCTCAAATAGCCTGGAGTGGATAGTGGATGGCAACACAATTCGGGTTATACCTGTACCAGGAAATCCGATTGATGCCTTTCGTGGAAGAGGTCGTGGCGGTGCAACAGAACGATTATTGCTTGAAAGAGAGAAAGAGAGAAAACAGGAGTGAAGCACTATCTTCTCGATACATCAGCACTGCTAACGCTAAGGGATGATGAGCAAGGTGCAGATCAGGTAGATAAAGTTCTGATGGAATCCAATAGTGGTCAGGTTAAAGTATATGCATCTTTTATCACCTTGATGGAAATCTATTATCGAGTCTGGAAAGATGAAGGCGAAGTAGAGGGGCGGCTTGCTTATGAGCAATGCACCTCTCTTCCGATAGTGTGGGTAGATGTGACCAGAGAGCTGCTGGAATTAGCAGCAAAAATCAAAGCAACACACCCTTTGTCGTTAGCAGACGCATGGATTGCAGCAACAGCAATATTCAAACATGCTATTTTGGTACATAAAGATCCAGAATTTGAAAATGTTACTGTGGAACAACTCATACTGCCCTACAAAGCGGAGCCAGGAAACCTGCCCGAAAATAGATAGCCTAATTCACTGTAATAGTCACCGTATCTGGAACACTGTTTACCGTGCTGTCATTGACCATCAGCTGTATCACGTAAGTGCCAGTCACATCGGGTGTGAAGCTGGGGTTCACTATTGTTGGTTTAGCCAATATTGGTGAGCTGCCTGCTGGTTTTCAAACTTGAACTCCCAAACTGGATCTTTTTTAGACATTGTAAAATCGGCTTGACCCCCCCCCCTACCCTCCTTAGCTTTTCTCATAGAAATTATACGTTTCCTGTTTTAAGATA
>CAYQXD010000051.1:0-18250 GCA_964421315.1 uncultured Thiotrichaceae bacterium
TATAACATTTACAAACCAAAGGATGGAGTAGCACTACATAGATGCAGGCTTTACGAACCTAAGGATGGAATAACTAATCATTCTCTATAAATACGGACAAAGAATTAATGATCTAAATCAATAGATGTGTTTTTTGACCAGCATTTCCATCCTTTGGTTCGTCAACGGCACCTCCATGTGCCACTACTACTAGCCCGAACCCTGGTTTCTGTAAAAAAACGCGGCTGATGGCAGACTCCAAAGGTTCACCGGTGCAAACACCAGGTCTGGCCACACAATTTTTTGGACACGGTCTACGCCATCCTCTCCGTCCTTTGGTTCGTTAACGGCACATCCTTGTGCCACTGCTCCATCCTTTAGTTCGTCAACAGCACGTCCTGTAGCCGCTTTACTCAAGCCAGTTAGCCACATTTAGAATCACCGCAGCTCAGACAGGTCATACAACCATCCATACTGATAACCGCTTTGGTATAGCATTTTTTACATAATTGCGAATTGACTGGAAAATCCGTAACTTCATTAGCACTATCTAATTCACCGTTCTCTGCCTTACTCGAAACAGAGTTATCCTTACAATGAATCGCTTCATACTCTTTTCTTTTAGCATCCAGCATTTGTTTCTGGCAATCATCAATACCATTATCTTCAATCATACCAATCATTTTCATATGGCATTCAATGGCATCACCAATCTCACAGACCAGCGATGGTTTATATTTGCCGCCTTTCTTAAAATAACCGCCACGCGGATCAAACACACTACGTAACTCATCAACCAGAAAGGTGACATCACCACCTTTTCTGAACACCGCTGAAATAATTCGCGTTAAAGCAACGATCCATTGAAAGTGGTCCATGTTTTTTGAGTTAATAAATATTTCATAAGGGCGACGCATTTCATGTTCTGTACCCTGATTCAGCAATACATCATTGATGGTGATATAAAGCGCGTGCTCTGATTGCGGGGTTTTTATTTTGTAAGTCGAACCGAGCAGCATGTCAGGACGTTCGAGCTTTTCGTGCATCTGAATTATTTCTGCTGATTCTTTTGCAGGTGCTTCATTGACAGCTTTATTTTCTTTGCTCGCTTCGGCTGCGTTATTCACCACCTCATAACCAACTATTTTATGTTTTATTTCTATAGCCATATTTCTCACCTTATAATTGTTTTATTAGCCTGTATTATTTCCTACTTAACCTGACAGACATTGCCAGATATAGAACGTCTGATATCGACACTTATCGGACATTGGAAAAACTGAAAAACATTCGTCCGCGAAGAACGCAAAAGACGCGAAAAAAGCAAAGAAAATATTTTTTGTTTTTTTAGAGATATCTGAAAAAGCAATAGCATTGCTGGCTTTAGTCGATATAAACAGCAAAATTTTATTCCTGTAAACTTATCATTATTTTTGCTTTTTTCGCGTCTTTTGCGTTCTTCGCGGACGATGATTTTAGTCTTTAATGTCTTCTAATGACCGTAAGCAGTCATTTTCTCAATGAGCATATCTGACACGCTGCATAAGTGTTTTCGGGATGCTAAAACTTGCCGTAATAACCTTCTTTTAATGCGTCATATAAATTTGCCGCCGTATGTATTTCTCCATCATAATCAATGTTTTCATTACCTTTCACTTCAACAACGCTGCCATCGTCGAGTGAAAAGCAATACGTGGTATTTTCCAGATCAGATGCTTTAACCAGCACGCCCTGGAACACTTCTGGATTAAAGCGGAATGTAGTGCAGCCTTTCAGGTTTTTCTCATACGCATAAAGATAAATATCCTTAAATTCATCATAGGGAAAATCGGTTGGTATGTTCGCTGTTTTCGAGATTGAGGAATCTATCCATTTTTGTGCAGCCGCCTGAATATCAACATGCTGTTTCGGAGTGACATCATCCGCACTGATAAAGTAATCAGGCAGTTTTTCATCTTCTTGCAGATCGTCATTATGGGAAAACGGCTTCGCTTTCCGGTTGATTATTTCGCGATATGCCAAAAGCTCAAACGACCAGACATCAACATTTTCTTTTGTCTTTTTACCTTCACGAATAATATTGCGTGAGTAATGGTGCGCAAAGCTGGGCTCAATACCATTACTGACATTATTGCCGATAGATAACGCAATAGTGCCTGTTGGCGCAATAGAACTATGATGGGTAAAACGCGCGCCAATTTTCTCCAGTTCAGCCACCAGGCCAGGATCAACCTCGGCAACCCTTTGCATATAACGACTGTATTTTGCATGTAATACTTTACCTTTAATACTATCGCCAATCTGCCAGCCATCTTTTTCCATCTCAGGTCGGCGGCTCAACATTTCTGAAGTGACTTCAAAGTCCTGCTCGAGAATCGGTGCGGGGCCTTTTTCTTTCGCCAGTTCGAGTGCGGCTTTCCAGCCTGACAGCGCCAGTTCTTTGGTCACTTTTTCGGTAAAAAACAGAGACTCCTCTGAACCGTAACGAACGCCCATCATGGTTAAGGCCGAACCCAGACCTAGATACCCCATACCATGGCGGCGTTTGTTTTCAATCTCATCACGCTGCTGCTGCAGCGGAAGACCATTAATTTCAACCACATTATCCAGCATCCGGGTAAACACCTTCACCACTTCACGATACGTGCCCCAGTCAAAGCAGGCTTCATCGGTAAAAGGCTGTTTTACCAGATGGGTTAAATTGATTGAACCCAACAGACAGGCACCATATTCCGGCAGACCTTGTTCGCCACAATTGTGCGCATGCAAGCCATTTGCATCAAATGTGTTGATACCGGGAACCTGCACATCAAAAACATCTTCAACACCAGCTTTTGTTATAGAGCTTACTCTTGCAGTAAAGCGCTCCCTGTTAAGCGCACGTTTATAAGAAGACAGGCATTGTTTAAGTTTTTTGAGTTTATCGCTATCAGCAAAACCAATCAGATCATAGTAACGACACAGATTTTCTCCGCTGATAGCCAGTTCATGTTGCGCTGATGTATTGTATTCTGCCTTACCGCCCTTGCCGTCAGGTAATAGCGTTGTTCCCGCCTGACGGCGATTTCGATAAATAACCGAGGAAATACCCAGACGCAGCAGCATTCTTTGCGTAGCTTGCAGACAACTTTCATTTGATTGCGCAAGACGTATGGATACTCCCTTTGCCTGATCACCTTGCACGGAACCATCAGCATCAAATAAACCTCGAAGAAAACCTTTATAGAAATCACTGGATGTTTGCTCTATTTGACTTGTCACTATTTTTTTGCCTGATGACATGCCAAGGTCGAACGCAACATCACGGATGGCGGCTATTGTTAATCTGTATTCATTACGACCAGCGATCTCTGACCAACCTTTGAAATCAGCACGATGTGGCAAGCCGGCTGTAGCCAGCAACGCTGTCTGCATAATTGCATCTGCCCCTGTCGTGAACCCTGCCGGTGAACCATTAGCCACCGCCGGTGTTTTCCAGACTGAAAGTACAGCTTCATCTTTTTTCAAGGTGCCATCACCCAATAAAAGCCCTATCAGATAACCCTCATGGTCACTGTATTTGCCAGGCCACGTTGCATTTTCCCGATGATCATTAAGCAACACACGATCACCAGCTTGAAGTTTTCCCGCCTCGCACCACTGCGTATCTGTGCTATAACGGGTAAAACGTGACACACGTCGCACACGGTGATCTGCCGTCAGTTTTAATCTGTAACCTTCAGTTGTTTGCAGATGTATAATTTCTTTTGTTGCTGTTTTGAAAAAACCATTTTCACCACTGTTAAAATCAACGCCATCTATTCGTGCGCTGAATGAATGACCAATAAGGTCTGAAACTTGACGCGGCCCTGTTGATGTCTGCACCCAGGTATCTGCAGTAACGCATGGATTTGTTGTTCTGATATTTTCACAGAACCAGTTGTTATTCATTTCGTTATATTCGTCGATAAGAATAAAACCTGGCTCAGCATATTCATAAGTCGAAGTCATAATGACATTCCACAACTTACCGGCATCGATGGTTCGATAAATTCTGCAAGCAACTTTACCTGCATCATTTTTAATATAGCCATCTGTAATCGGCCAATCGCGCCAGATAACCTGAGCGGGATCCTGTAGATTTATGTTATGTGTTTTGGCTTCATCGATTGTGACTGGAAAAGCCAACGGCCAGAGGGTTTCATTTTTTACCGCTTCCATAAACTCACTGGTAATCAGCAGCGACAGATTAAACTGGCGCAAGCGCCCGTCTTCACGTTTGGCACGGATAAAATCCAGCACATCCGGATGACCAACATCAAAGGTTGCCATTTGCGCACCTCGACGACCACCGGCAGATGAAATAGTGAAACAGACCTTGTCATAGATATCCATGAAGGATAGCGGCCCGGATGTCAACGCACCCGAACCGGAAACATAAGCATCATTCGGTCGTAGCGTGGAAAACTCATAGCCAATACCGGCACCGGATTTTAAGGTCATACCGGCTTCATGTACCTTCTGCAAAATATCGTCCATCGAATCTTCAATAGTTCCAGAAACTGTGCAGTTAATGGTTGACGTTGCCGGTTTGTATTGCTGCGCGCCAGCATTTGAAATAATACGACCGGCGGGTACAGCACCATTCTTTAAAGCCCAGAGGAATTTTTCATACCAGTACTGCTGTTTTTCCGGTGTGTTTTCAATATCAGCCAGGGCACGGGCGACACGAGTAAACGTACCTTCCACACACAAATCAACGGCTTCGCCATGTTTGTTTTTCAACTGATATTTACGCTGCCAGATATCTTCTGCGGCGGGTTGCAATGGAATCTCGATACGTTCTGCAGTTGCTTTCGTGGTTTGCGTGACAGTATTCATGCGGGGCGACCTCCTAAACTATTATAGCGTGAACCCTTTCAAGCCGACACGCTATATATAGTGTTGTTATTGTTGTTATCTACTATATATTGTGCATATTAAAAGATACCGTGCAAACTTATTTGACCTGGATCAAGAATTATTTTGTTGCTGCAATCTTTTTTATATCTACTTAAATCCCACTTTTTGTTCTCAGCATGACAAACATCAATAGTTTATTTTTTTAATTCATTACAATTTCACCCCTCAAATCATCAACGTTCGGTAAAAACTATGACTAAGGAAAACATGGCTCAATTTATGCAAAAAGCGAGCAATTATGGTCTGCAGGAATTTCTTGAGATCATGGGCGAGTTATCTCAGGTGAGCACCAGGAAAGGCCTGTTGACGCGACAACAAAAGGAACTCATCACGCTCGGCCTGGCTTTATATAAAAACTGTCAGCGCTGCATTACCATCCACAGCAAGGAAGCGAGCAGGCTTAAAGCAACAGACTTACAATTCGGTCATATAAAAAAAGTGATGTTTTTCATGAATGCAACCCCTCATGGTGACAGTAAATTGTGGGACGACTGGGTGGTTAACTGGAAAGATTACAGTTACTCAAAAATAAAAGAAAGACGACAATTAAGAGAAATGGTGGCGTTGGCAATCTCAATTGTTATGCAACATGAGAAACAGATTAAATTGCATCTAAACGCCGCTTTAGATGTCGACATTTCAATTGAGCAGATATTTGAAATTGTCCCCCTGGTGATGCTGATGGATGGCGCACCAACGCTTTCACAAATTCCAAAAATACTTCAATGTTATGAAGAGTATCAGCAGATAAATTTGGCTTAAGGTGCAATAGACTACGTTTTAGCTAATACTGTATCAGATGTGGAATGACTGGTTTCGCCACTTAAGAGAAGTTGGCAGTTTGCAGTTATCAGTTGGCAGTAAAAGCAAAACCAGTGTTTTTGCCAGGCAGATCGCGGCTTTTAAGTGCTTTTGTTTTTAACTGCAAACTGCCAACTGATAACTTTCAACTTCTCTTTATGACCAAACTCAGTCATTTGTCCAAAAATACCTTTGACTTATGTCATGCTTTTTTAGTTTAACTGGAGTAATCTCAATTTTATAACCAGGCTGGAATCTAGAAAACTCACCGTGGGAACAGAAAATGATTACATACAAAGAGCTTCACGAACAGAATCATCGTATTACAGAATTATCAAATGTGCTTCGTTATCTTCTAAAAGACCGCTCTATGTGCGACACACAATCGTGCTGTGAGCTTTTCCATAATTATGTAACGCTAGTACAGGAACACATGGACTTAGTTGATAAAAATATGTATCGCGACTTGTTGTCAAGCACCGATGAAAAAACCAACAATGTGGCCAAAAACTTCATGTCAGGCTCTGTAGAGGTAAAAAAAATATTAAAAAGTTTTACCAGACAATGGTGCCCTGTAAAAAACAATAATGCGTTAAAAATCAAAGATCACGAACAGTTTTTAGACTCTATTGATAAACTATTTGATATTGTATTACAGCGCATACAGGATGAAACCGAGCACCTTTATCCGCTAGTACGTAGTCTTGCCGCCTAGGACTTGTTCTCCTCAATCACTTTTCAGGCTAAATTCAGCCAGCAACGGTGTATGGTCAGACAGCCGATCCCATGGCTGATCGTGCAGGCGCTGACAATGAACAACATCAAGACCACGGCAATAAATACGATCCATTGATAGTACCGGCATTACCGCTGGAAATGTGCGTGCGTAAGAGCCTCGTGTACTTTTAAAAACCTCCTTAACACCAAGATCATGATGCAGGTAGCGCTCCGCTCGACCGCGCCAGTCATTAAAATCACCGGCAATAACCAATGGCTCATCCGCTGGCACATGGGAAGCGATGCGCTTAGCCAGGGTCGCAAGCTGAGACGCTCTTTCGCGCCCGAACAGACCCAGATGAACACAAATAATATGAATTTTCTGTTCGATACCCGGTATCTGAATAATGCCATGCAACAGGCTACGACTGGCTGAACGCATCAATGAAACATCAATATTTTCCCATTCGATAAACGGATATTTGCTTAAAATAGCGTTACCATGGTGGCCGGACTCATAGATGGCATTTTTGCCGTAAGCATGATGCGGCCAAACCTGATCAGCCAGGAATTCAAACTGCCTGTTATTTGGCCAGTCATCAAAACGATTGTCGGATATGATGCGCTCACCGTGTATTTCCTGCAAAAGCAATACATCAGCATTAACCTGACGCAATGATTCTTTGATGTCATGCAGGACAAAGCGAAGATTACCAGGGCTGAATCCTTTGTGAATATTGTATGTCAGAACCTTAATTGATGTATCGGACATTAGCTTGCTGAATCATTCTGTTTTCCATTTATCCAGGTACAATATAAACTGCATATAAACCAATATTTGAGTCGCAAAGTGACCATTGAACTATTACCACTTCTACTGTTAATTATAATCGCAAATGGTGCGCCAATATTAATTCGGCTGCTATTAAATGATAATTTCAATCTTGCAGTTGATTTCGGTCAAAAACTGCCAGACAAAAACCGACTATTTGGCTCTTCAAAAACATGGCGCGGAATTTTAGCTGCACTACTTGCCACAACAACTGCTGCATGGTTATTAGGCTTTGATCCACAAACAGGTTTGCTGGTTGCTGTCTATGCCATGCTTGGCGACCTTGGCTCCAGCTTTATAAAACGAAGATTATCGATGCCGCCAAGCAGTATGGCACTGCTGCTGGATCAGATACCGGAGTCACTATTACCCACATTAATGACGATGCAACTATTTAATCTTGATACATTATCAGTAATACTGCTGGTATTGATCTTTGTCATTATAGAACTGATTCTTTCTCATATACTTTATAAATGGGGTTTACGTAAAAGACCTTATTAGGTTATAGATCCATGAGCCAAACAAAAGAAGAAATAATCAACCTTCCTAATCTGGTCAGTTTTATAAGGATATTAATGGCACCAGTACTGTTTTATTTTGCATTCAGCCAGCAGCCGTACTGGTTTATCGGCACGTTACTGTTTGCTGAATTTACCGATGTACTTGATGGTTTTTTAGCGCGGGTATTAAACCAGAGAACAGAGATGGGGGCACATCTCGATAGCTGGGGCGACTTCATCATTTATTCAACCATAGCAATCTGTGCCTGGATACTCTGGCCTGATATTCTGCTACGTGAAAGCTTTTATTTTATTATTATCGTACTCAGCTTTACACTACCATCACTAATCGGTTTTATTAAATTTCATCGCTTTACCAGTTACCACACCTGGAGCGTAAAACTGGCGGTTGTTATTACTATTGTCGCGTATATTCTACTTTTTTCCGGTCTACTCGACTGGCCTTTCCGTTTAGCCGCACTATTCTGTTTGGTTGCGGCCATCGAACAGATTGTGATAACACTGCTGCTTCAACACGAGCATGTTGATGTGAGAACAGTATGGCAGGCAATTAAATATAACCGAAAGAACAGATACTAACGAAACGGGTGGAAGCGTACGTAGTCTCGTAGGTTGTTCATCCAAACATATGGCTGGAATACTGATATTTCTGTATTAGACGCTGGCAAAAAAATACTAAAAGAATTAATTTTTCAACAACCCTAGCGCCTGAGTTACAGACCGCCCATCAATCGAACCAAATGTTTCTTCATCAGATACTGTTATGGCACCAGCAACATCTGTCCATCCTGCACCGGTTAACCATTCAGGCAATTCAACAGTACCCTGATATTTCCTTGCTGCCACATAACAAATATTATTCCGGTACAAGCAGTTAAAAGCCACATCCTGTTCAATCAATTGATTGATATAGTGCCATGAGGTTTCAGCATCAGCAAAACACTTAACTGGTAGCGGGTATACCGCTTCTCCGCCGTTATGCTGCCATGAATGTTTTTCAACTGGAAAACCCTGATTGCGAATGAAACCTTGAAAATGGAAATGGTTAACTGATGCGCCGCCGGCCAAACTATTAAAGCCAATACCGAAACCATGAAGTGATTGCTCAACATTTTTTACCAGTAAACAAGCATACTGATGCATTTCTTTTGTTAATAGTTGTGAGCTGCTTTCTTCTGGTGACACAACAATCAACAGGTGATAATTAGAAAACGGAAACTTGTTATAGAGCACGCAACAATTTTTATTGTGGTATTCACCCTGCCATAATATTTCCGGCTTTAAAAAAGCCTTATTGAAATGAAATTTTTCCTCGTCAAATGGCTGCGTTATAGAATTTAAACTTTGTGAAGAAGCACGTGCCGGCCGCAATTGCCGCATTGCATTGTAAACAACTTCCCAGTCTCCGGCCGATTTATCGTGCCACACATGAATATAGTCCAGATCCAGATCCAGATTCATATTATCCATATCAAGCAGTTGTTTAAAAACATCCATATCATCCTGCGTTGCTTTAAGCTTTCCTGAGAAAAAATTATCTTTTAAGGCAACAAATGTTTTTTGCAAATCAGCCTGCAATTCATTTTTTAAAAATGCATCCTGCCGACTGTTTGCCAACACCAGAATAAATGTGCCTAATTCATCGTCAGACAACATGTTTTTTAGCTTTGATATAAAAAGCTTTTTGAATTGAAATAAATCTTTAGCGATAAACACGGAGTAATGAGTAATGAGTAATGAATAATTTACTCACCATAGGCGGTGACATGCAATGATGCATTATTGCTACTGTTCCAACAACTTTGCTTTGATGGATCTCAATGCTTCGGTAGGGTGGATAAGCGATAGCGCATCCACCAGGATATTGCGATAAAAGGTGGATGCGTTTCACTTATCCACCCTACGACTACAGTGACTATATAGAACAACCTACGCGGTGAATATTATTTAACAATGGCTACGTTTACTACGCAGCCATTTGGTTAACGGCTGCCAGTCTTCCAGATCCTGATAAACCTGTGACGGTGGCATTTCGAAAATACCAATGCCACGCTCTTCTGCGCGAATATAATTTTGCGTATCACGCAAGGTAGCAACATAAGGCAGCTTCATTGCTTTAATGAAATCATATAATTCAGAGAATATAACCGTGTTTTCACGCACACGGTTGGCGACCACACCAATTTTCACTTCTTTGCGTGTTACCCGCCCGTTCTTCTTTACTTCTTCAATGTATTTTGTTGCTGCACGCATATCAATCGGCGAGGGTAAGACGGGAAAGATGACTGTCTCCACCTTACGCATTAATTGCGTAAGCTCTTTTCCATGCACCCGAGCGGGTGCATCCATAATTATATAATCCGTGTCTTTAGCGACACGTATTGGATTTTTATAGGCGGCCACACCTTCAATAAACGGCCTGTTCTCATCACGGGCTTCTAACCAGGCCAGACTCGATTCCTGCGGATCATAGTCCGCTAGCACCACTTTTTTGCCCATTTCAAATGCAAAATAACTTGCCAGATTGGTTGCTATGGTACTTTTACCACAACCACCTTTAGCATTTAACACCAGTATTGTTCTCATGTTATCCCTCTGGTTTTTTTACATGACTTTTAAATCAATATATCTTACAACGTAACTACTTAGGTTGTTTAGTCTGTAGACTATTAGGGGTTATGTTCTTAAGCATCTGCAAACCACCTACCTGAGTTTTTTGGTTTGCAGGTGTTTAGGTCTTGCACCCCTAAACACCTACAGACTATCCACCTACTAACCCGAAGGCTAATTACCTTACAACTGCTTAATCCCGGCAATTAACTCTGCCACCGCTTTTTTCCCATCACCATATAACATCTGTGTGTTATCGGCATAAAACAGGTGGTTTTCGATACCGGAGAAGCCTGCACCTTTACCGCGTTTGATAACAATCACATTCTGTGCTTTATCCGCATCCAGGATCGGCATGCCATAAATCGGGCTATCTGGATTTGAACGGGCGACTGGGTTAACCACATCATTTGCACCAATAACCAAAGCCACATCAGCAGTCGGGAACTCTGGGTTAATTTCATCCAGATCCAGAATATTGTCATAGTCCACACCCGCTTCTGCAAGCAATACATTCATATGGCCAGGCATACGACCAGCTACCGGATGAATAGCATATTTCACATCAATACCACGCGCTTCAAGCAAATCACCCATTTCTTTTAGCTTATGCTGAGCCTGCGCCACGGCCATACCGTAACCCGGTACGATAATCACTTTTTGCCCATAAGCCATCATGATGGCAGCATCAGTTGCCTGAATTTCCTTCATGCTGCCTTCAATATCTTCTTCTACCGCAGCACCACCGTCACTACCAAAGCTGCTGAACAATATACTTAAAACGGGACGATTCATGGCTTTTGCCATTAACTGCGTTAACAGGGTACCCGCCGCACCCACCACGGTACCGGCAATAATCATCGCTGCATTATTTAATACAAAACCTTCAAATGCGACGGCCAGGCCGGTTAAAGCATTAAATAATGAAATAACAACCGGCATGTCGGCGCCACCGATCGGCAACGTCACCATTACCCCTAAAATAAGTGCCAGCACAAAGAATATAACAACATAGACAAATACCGGTTGCCCGGTTGCCACCAGATAACCAAAGACACAAACTGCGACAAATAAGCCCATATTGATTATCTGGTGCAACGGCAGACGTGTGGTTTTCTTCAAAATGCCCTGTAGTTTTGCAAAAGCAATGATTGAACCGGAGAAAGCGACTGAGCCGATAACCGCACCAAGCACTGCCAGCACCTGTATGGTTAAACCATGTGTTACACCACCACTGGAAAGTTTCACCAGTTCTACCGCTGCAATAGCCGCAGCTGCACCACCACCCATGCCGTTGTACATGGCGATCATTTGCGGCATGTCGGTCATGGCAACACGTTTCGCAGTAACATAAGCGACTGTAGAGCCTATAAAAATCGCCACCAGCATCAACTGTAAATTAGTATTGCCGACATCCAGGGTAATTTGCGGTGCGCCAAAAGTTGCTAGTGATGCTACCACCATGGCAATGCCGGCCCAGACGATACCGCGATGCGCGGTCACCGGAGATGACATCTGTTTTAAACCGATAATAAATATTCCGGCAGTAAGGAAATAAGTCGCGTCAATAATAAAGTTCATTACTGCGCTCCTTCTGCTTTTGCGTCTTTGCTGACTTTGGTCTGAAACATATTCAACATACGAATGGTCGCCACATAACCGCCTACCGCATTACCCGCTGCCATGGTAACAGCAAAAAAACCGATGGTTAATTCCAGTGTACCTTCAGCACCCCCCATCACTATCATGGCACCCACCAGTACAATGCCGTGGACAAAATTTGAGCCAGACATTAATGGTGTATGCAAAATCACCGGCACGCGACTAATCACTTCGTAGCCGGTAAAGGCGGATAACATAAATATGTATAACGCGGGTAAACCTTCAATCATAATAAATAACCTTATTTTTCTCGCTTATTTGTTTTCCTGATTAGCCACAAAATTCAGCAATCAGGTTGTTTAGTCTGTAGTCTGTTAGGGTATGCACCCCTAAATACCTACAGACTAAACAACCTAAGTAGTTGCGTTAAGCTGACTTTCAAAGCTAATCAGGTTTTGTTTTTATACTGCTCATGCACAATTTCACCATCTCGTGTTAACACGCAACCGGCAATCACATCGTCTTCAAAATCCAGTTCCAGATTACCGTCTTCAGTGATGAACGGTGACACCAGATTAAATAAATTTTTGGCATACATTTCACTGGCATGAATCGGTAATTCGCCAGCAACATTTAACGGACCGTGAATGGTGACACGGTCTTTATAATCAAATGTTTCGCCCGGTTTGGTCAAATCGCAATTACCGCCACCTTCCGATGCCAGGTCAACAATGACCGCGCCAGTTTTCATGTCTTCAACCATTGCTTGTGTAATAATCTTTGGTGATGGACGACCCGGAATAGCTGCCGTGCTGATAATGACATCAGCCATGGTTATATGTTTTGCCAGTACATCCTGCTGCTGCTGTTTTTCATCATCAGTCAACTCACGCGCATAACCGCCTTCGCCATCTGCACTGACGCCAGTATCAATAAACTTACCGCCTAAAGACTCAACTTGCTCACGTGTTGCCGAACGTACATCATAAGCCTCAACAATGGCACCCAGACGTTTTGCCGTAGCAATCGCCTGCAGGCCGGCAACACCAACACCAATAACTAATACCCTTGCCGGACGAATGGTGCCTGCGGCGGTGGTCAGCATCGGGAAGAATACCGGTGCTAACTGCGCCCCCATCAACACACCCATATATCCGGCAATGGATGCCTGTGAAGACAACGCATCCATGGATTGTGCACGAGTTATACGTGGCACCAACTCCATTGCCAGTGAGGTGATTTTTTTATCACACATCAGCTTCATCATATCGGCGTTTTTACTGGGTATCATAAAGCCAACCACGGTAGCACCGTCTTTCATTTGCTTAAGCTCATCGAGCGTTGGCGGCATGACTTTAAATACAAGATCAGCGTCTTTGTACAATGCAGCAGCATCAGCCACTGTTTCTACATCAATAAAATCTTCATCACTGAAATAAGAGGACAATGCAGCGCCTTGCTGCATAGAAATGCTTATGCCTGTGGCAATAAACTTTTTAGCTACCTCTGGTGCCAACGCAATACGTCGCTCGCCCGGGTCTATTTCATTTGGTACAACCAGCCTTGTTGGCATGGGAACTCCTGATACGTCTACAGAAAATATGGGAGAGTATAATACAGCAATCTCAAAGGCATCTCCAGACACAGCCCACTCTAAAACAATGAATAACTTGAGCATCAAGGCTAATTCTGTCAATCTTCACATACCGATCACAACATAATCATAAAAGCATCAACAGAAAATCGTGTCAGAAAAAATCAGCCACAAACATGGCGCTCAGGAAAAACTGGGCATTCTACTGGTTAACCTCGGTTCACCCGATACGCCGACACCTTCGGCCGTACGCAAATACCTGGCGCAATTCCTGGCCGACCCCCGCGTAGTCGAAAGCAACCGTTTAATCTGGTGGTTTGCCCTGCATGGCGTGATTTTACGCATCCGCCCGCCACGATCTGCAAAGTTATATAAAAAAATATGGACCGATAACGGCTCACCGTTAATTCATACCACCCGCTTACAGACACAAGCGATACAAAAAAAACTGGAAGATCGCTTTCGCGGCTCCGTGATTGCTGACATGGCGATGACTTATGGCAAGCCATCAATAAAAAGTGGACTGGAAGCATTACGCAAAGCCGGTGCCCGCCGCCTGCTAATTTTACCTTTATACCCCCAGTATTCTGCCACTACCACCGCTGCAGTATTTGACCAGGTTGCCGATGTCCTTAAAGGCTGGCGCTGGCTACCTGACTTACGCATGATTAACCAATATCACGACCATGCAAAATATATCGAAGCGCTGGCCAACAGTATAAAAAAACAGTGGCGCGATAATAAACGTGGTGACTTACTGCTGTTTTCTTTTCACGGCATTCCGCAACGTTATATTGACCATGGTGACCCTTATTATTGCCACTGTTTAAAAACCGCACGCCTGGTTGCCCAAAACCTGCAACTAAAGGCCGATGATTGGAAACTTGTATTTCAGTCACGTTTTGGCCGTGAACCCTGGTTAGAACCTTATTGTAGTGTGACACTACAGGAGCTACCCGCAACGGATGTAAAAAGTGTTGATGTCATTTGCCCCGGATTTTCTGCCGATTGTCTGGAAACGCTAGAAGAAATCCAGGTGGAAAATAGAGAACTGTTTATTGAGGCCGGTGGAGAGCAGTTTAATTACATCGCCTGCTTAAACGATAATAAAGACCATATTGACGCACTGTACGAAGTACTCACCAGCCACATGTCCGGCTGGCCGGAAACGAGGAAGTAAAAAACACTTCAATGAAAAGTGAAAAGTGAAAAATGAGACCCCCAATAACAAACCGTTAGTAGGCGTTAGCCAGTGTTTACTGGGAGACGCTGTGAGGTATGATGGTCAGTCAAAAGCCAATATTATAGTTATTGAAAAACTGAATAAACTATTCAAGCTTATTCCAATTTGCCCGGAGGTTGCAGCTGGATTAAGCGTTCCACGGCCACCCGTTCAACTCACCGGCAGCATTGAAAATCCAAAACTTATTGGCCGTGATGACCCGGCTATAGATATCACCGACATTATGCAAACCTATTGCCGAACAAAAGTCACTGAACTAAACAATCTTTCGGGTTTTATCTTAAAAAGCCGCTCACCCAGTTGTGGCCTGAGTAGCACCCCGGTTTATATCGATGGGCACTGTGTAAGTAAAACCGGTCGTGGTATTTTTGCAAAAAATTTGTGCGAAACTTATCTAGAATTACCCGTCATTGAAGACAGCGAACTGGGAAATAAAAAACTACTTGATGAATTTATACAGTTAACCCGGATATTTCACAGGAACGCTTGAAAACATGTCTTAACATTATGATTTCATAAACAAATATTGCTACATTAGCAAAATACACTACGTGCCCGATATCGCTATACCAGAATAGTTACCGTGTTAAATGAGGTCTTTGCAGAGAAGTGCCACATGAATGCGGCGTTTATGAACCAAAGGATGGAAAAGGGAAAAACTTGATGCCACTGTCATCTCGACCAACGGGAGAGATCTTGTACAGCGGTAGTACAAGATCTCTCCCGTTGGTCGAGATGACAATGACGGAATAATTGCTTCGTGCAAAGCTCTCGAAACAGTAGTGACTGCATGTTATTTAATATACTGCTCTCTATTTTTGTCCGTCAAAGCTTTCAAAAAACTGACAATGTCATTTACCTGCTGATCGCTAAGATCCACATCCAGTTGCAACTTGCCCATTTTGCGCACGGCTTTATCCAGTGTTGCAATTTTTCCATCATGGAAATACGGTGCGGTTAAGGCAATATTACGCAGTTGCGCCACCTTAAAAAACATGCGGTCAGCTTCATCTTTTGTCACCAGGTACATGCCCTGATCAGCCTGGTTTTCATAAGGATTTTCCTTGCCGAGCGGTTCATAGGTTTCACCACCTATCAGCCTCCCATCATGGCATGACTGGCAATCAAGCTTCAAAAAAGTTTTCAAACCACGCTGCTCAGCGGCACTTAAGGCAGCAGCATCGCCTTTCATGAAGTCGTCAAAACGGCTCGGCGTTATTAAGGTACGCTCAAAGGCGGCGATGGCTTCGGCAATATTCTGGTAGGTGATGGCCGGCTTATCATTGGGGAAGGCTTTTGCGAAAGCAGTCTGATACTCGGCAATGCCCTGTATCTTTTGCTCCACTGTTTTTTCGTCTGGCATACCCATTTCAATCGGGTTAAGAATCGGTCCTTTTGCCTGCTCAACCAAATCTTCTGCTCGGCCATCCCAAAATTGGCTATCCTGCCAACCTGCATTTAATACCGTTGGGCTGTTGCGTGTTCCCTGCTCACCTCTTGCACCGGGCGAAGTAGGTAAATTGTCAACCCCGGCAAAACCTTTATCTAAAATGTGGCAAGAGGCGCAGGACTGCTTGTTATTAATCGACAGGCGTTTTTCAAAAAAAAGTTTTTTACCTAGTGCTATGCGCTCTGGCGTATCATTTTCTGCCCCCGGCATAACTTCTGGCAAAGGTGAAAAAATACGGTTTGCACGAGACATCAGTAGATCATCAGCAAACGCATTGGCATTCACCAGCAACAAACATGCTGATACTAGCCAGAAAATGTTTTTAACGCTCATCATTTATGCTCCTTTTCTATCAGTGCTTCGTCTCTCGACAGACATTTTAATGCTGTCGAGATAAACATGAACAGATTGATTTCTTGATGACTTATTCAGTTGATAATTGTTTTCTTTGTAATTTTAACGAATTAATGCAGACAATCATATAATATTTATCACAGGTTCTTTTGTATACTTCAACTACACTCTATAAATTATAGCTATACGCAATATTTAGAATGCGTTACATCATCAAACAACTCATTGCACAAAAAATAAAAAAACTGGAAGTAAAAAAAATTATATTATGACTCACTTCTTATTGCTGACAGACAGGATGAAAATCAACGCATGACCAGGCCAACGATCTATCTGCTTGATGATGAAGAAGCGCTGGTAGAACTGCATTGTGAAATGGCCAGCCTGGCTGGGTTTAATGCCCAGGGTTATACTCGTGCCAGCCAATTGTTTGAGCAGGTAACGGAGTTTGAGGCAGGTTCTATTATGATGCTGGATCTGCACATGCCAGAAATGGATGGTATCGAAGTCATGCGGCATCTGGCACAAATGCAAAATACACCAGCATTAATCCTGCTTAGCGGGCATGATATCAGCGTACTGCATTCTGCCGAAAAACTATGTAAAGCACATGGTCTTGAGGTAATTGGTTGTTTTAGAAAACCCCTGCCACTGGATGCTTTATTGCAGCTGTTTGAACAACACATTCCGAACACCAATATTCCAGACAGCAGCAATCAAAAACCTGACGATGCTCACTCAACCAAAGCTGAGATTGCAATATTAAATGTGCAACAGGCTATTCAAGACGAACAACTGATCTTGCACTTTCAACCTCAAATTGAGCTCGCAACAGGGTCATTGGTGGGAGTAGAGGCACTTGTACGCTGGCAACATCCTGAACAGGGAATAATCTATCCCGAGCACTTTTTATCCCTGGTAGAACAGAGCAACATGATGAACCTGCTAACGCGCTGGGTTCTCGACAAAGCAGTAAAACAGGGGCAGCTGTGCCAGGATGCAGGTTTCACCATGGATGTGTCGGTTAATATGTCTGCGCTCGATATCACCGGTCTGATACTGCCCGAACAACTTGCCGAACTTTTAGATAACAATAAACTCGATGCCACTCATCTTACCCTGGAAATAACCGAAAGCGCCTTAATGGGCAAACTGGTTACTTCACTCGACATCCTTACTCGTCTGCGCCTGAAAGGCATCAACCTGTCCATTGATGATTTCGGTACCGGGTACTCTTCGCTATCACAACTGCATCGCATACCCTTTACCGAGTTAAAAATAGATCGCAGCTTTGTCTGTAATATGGGCAAAGATGATGAAGCAAGAGCTATTGTCAAAACCTGCATCATGCTTGGCCATGAACTCAACATGCGTGTTGTGGCAGAAGGCGTGGAAACTGAAGAGCAACTGGAATTACTGAAACAAATGGGCTGTGATCTGGCGCAGGGTTATTTTATAGCTAAACCAATGCCGGGCAGTGAGTTGATGGATTGGGCCAAAACAAGACAGGAAGCGGCTGCGTAAATACTGAAAGGCGCTAATTTAATGCCCTTAACTGTAGTAACGCAGGTTTAATTTGACAAATTATGTCAGATTTACTCAT
>CAYQXD010000052.1:0-18125 GCA_964421315.1 uncultured Thiotrichaceae bacterium
AAATAAGCCAACCAACTGATCACCAGCACCACTACAGCTAACAGATAAGGGCTAGTCGTTATGCTGAGCATCATATCTTTAATGACCATTAGTTGTTCATCCATTTTTGCCTCCATCAGGCACTCATTAAGATATTTGTATAGACAAAAGTATATCCATCTCTAGCCATGTGTATTGATGGAGTACTGGCAGGGTGGGCAAAAAAAGCATGTCCACCCTACAAATTATTTACTCAGAACAAATTATTTTGTCATCTCGACCAGAGGGAGAGATCCTGAACCACCGTGGTATAAAACCTCTCCCTCTGGTCGAGATGACATACGGACTATTCACTATTCACTGTCTTTTACACCGGCGATTTTTCCTGCGCCAGATCCGGTTCTCCCAAATGATTTAACAAAGCAGTGCGGGCAGCATCACGTAGTTTCAACGCCGCTGCCCAATCCGAGCCTTGCGGCAGAATCGGTGGTGAAACGATGATACGCACAGCGCCGTGGCGAGGAAACAAGGAACCAGCACGTAACAACGAGCGAGAGCCACGAATCGTCACCGGCACCAACGGTACCCCTGCCTCAGCAGCGGAAACAAAAGCCCCCATATGAAAAGGTAGCAAACCCGGCATACGGGTAAAAGTGCCCTCGGGGAAAAGCATTAATGAACGCCCTGCCTGAACCGTCTGCATGGTACGCCGGGCATCGGCCACACCACGTTGTTTATCGAAGCGCTCAACAAACAAGGCACCAATACGACGGAGAAACAGGCTTGGAACAAACTGCTGCTCCAGTTCCGATTTGGCAACAAAAGCAAAATCAACAGGCAGGCTAGCCACCAGCATCACACCATCGAAATAACAGGCATGATTACTGACAATCACACAGGTTTGCCCCTGTGGCAGATGTTCCAGACCTTCTACCGATATGCTGGTGCGGATAAGACGAAATAACAACCTTGATGCGTGACGCATCACCGACCAACGCCATGAGGCTCGCGGCAATAAAGCAATCAGTAGCCAGACCGGAGGCGCCAGTAACCAGAAAATTAAATGGGCATAAACAGCATAAGCGGTATCAAGCGATTGTCGCCTCAAACTGCGCAGACGCGGGCGCAATGATGACACAGTAAGACGCACAACCTGCCACCAGACGGCACGTGGTTTGTGGTCGAGCCGTTGGCTTTCAAATAGCTCACGTACGGCGCTACGGCGGATTTTTCCACTGGAGGTTTTTAACACTGTATGTGGCACAGACAGTACCACTTCATCAGGTGGCAAACCCAGTAGATCGGTGGCCACTGCCAGAATCCGAGCCTGTAGTGCTTGCTTCGCGTCCTCATCCTGTTCACGAGTTTCGGCAACAACAATCAGCCGCTCGGTGCCGGTGGTGTGATCGGCACTGCCAAATACTGCCACGCAGCCTTTGCGGATGCCACCGATATCACCAACCGCCTCTTCCAGTTCGTGCGGATAAATATTGCGCCCGCCACGAATGATGATATCTTTGACCCGCCCGGTCAGAAACACATCACCCTCGGCTATATAGGCTAAATCACCGGAATCCAGCCAGTCGCCATCGAACAGGCGCTGGGTGGCTTCAGGGTTATGCAAGTATCCACTGGTGGCTGAAGGGCCCTGAAATTCCAGTCGCCCCTGCTCACGTTCAGGCAATTCACGACCCGCTTCATCTACAATACGCATCTGATAGCCGGGCAGTGGTTGGCCACAGGCGACAAATTCCAGCACACCTTTGTCCGTTTCATTTTGAGTGGCATTTTGAGTGGCATTCTGAGTCTCATCAGACACCAGTATGGCTTTGCCACGGGTGATGAAAGTTTCACGATTTATACGTTCAATAACAGGGCCTCGACCCGGCGGCGGGAAAGCCAGACCCACTGCACACTCGGCCAGACCGAATACCGGCGCCATAACCTGTTCACGGAAACCATAAGGGGAGAAACGCTCACTAAAGCGGCGTATGGTATTAGGGCTGACGGGCTCGGCCCCGTTAAATGCCATCCGCAAACTAGCCAGATCCAGACCTTCGATATCACTGTCTGCTACTTTGCTCAGACACAGCTCATAGGCAAAGTTGGGCGCTGCAATCAACGTGCCGCGGTGTTTATGAATCGTCCACAACCAGCGCGACGGGCGTGTTAGAAAAGCCAACGGTGACATCAATACCAGCGACATACCATGATACAGACTGCCTAACCAGGCACCAATTAGTCCCATGTCGTGGTATAGAGGCAACCAGCTGATGAAAACATCAGTGGAATCCACCTGAATGGCTTCACCCATGGCGCGGATGTTAGCCAGTAAATCAGCGTGGGTCAGAATAACACCCTTGGGCTGCCCGGTGCTGCCCGAAGTATATTGCAGGAAGGCGATATCCTGAGCGCCTATGGCTAAGCTGTTCAAACTGCCCGTACTGGCCGCCAGCTGCTCCGGGGTCACTACCTCATGCAGGCTGTTTACCTGCCCTTGCAACAACTTGCCTACTCGTTGTCCCTGGCTTACGGTAATTAATATAAAAGTCTCGGCATTATCGAGTATTTTCGCATGACGACGCAGGTGATCTTCAATCTGTGATGGACGTAACGGCGGGTATATTGGAACCGGAATGCCACCGGCCAGCAGGATGCCAAAAAAGCTGAACAGGTAGTCACGACTGGTCGGCAACATGATGGCCACGCTCTGACCGGGCAGCAGACCCCGCTGTTGTAAACCTGCCGCCATCGCGCGTGCGCCATCATTGAGCATGGCATAGGTAATGGTTTCAACTTCATCATTCTCGCCATACAGATAGACATGTGGTCGCTGTGCATGGTGCTGTAAGTGCCAATCAAGCATTTCCGGCAAAGTCTGTACCATGTACGGCACTTCAGCCAGCTCGTCCAACGGTGCTGCGCGTACATGTACTGCTGGCTGTGGACGACCGGTAACATTAGCGGCCTGCACCGCCCGCCATAAATCACGCGGGGTTTCGGCGGTGGCCAGCAACTGTTCGGACAAACTGATGCCGTAAGTACGCTCCAGTCGTAGTAACAGCTCCACTCGCGACAAACTGTCGAAACCCAGTTCACGATCCAGCGCACTGTCCAGCGTCATGCGATGGGAGCGACTGCTCTTCGGATGCAGCTCTATAGCCAACTGGCGCACTTGCTCAAGTAAATCTTCTGCTGTGCCCTCAGTCACTTTTTCTACATTTTGTTCGGTCTTTTCTGTCATGCTTTATTAAACCTGAATCCGTACCTTCATAATGGCACATAGGGCAAGATATTAATTGGGCTTAAAACCTTCGATAAACTCAACCTTCAAACCTGCTTGTTTTGCTGCTGTTACCTGCCTCTCATCCGATGATACAAATAACTCTGCTTGCCATTTTAGGGCACAGGCAATATGAATAGCATCTAATGACCTCAAAACATTATTTTCTAACAAGTCTGTCGTTTCCTCTAATACGCCTGGTGTTAGATTAACAATATCAATGTCCTCTATATCCTGTAATATTTCATTTTTTAATTCAGAGTATATTTCTTTAGTAATAAAGTCTGATCTTAGTTTTCTATTAAGAGCTGAGATAATTTCTGGAAAACAAATGATGCTCAAACCAACTTCTGAAGCATTGTGTGTAATGATAACAGCCTGCTCACTTCCCGCCTCTTCAACAAACCTTTTTACAAATGAAGACGTATCGAAAAACACCCTCACGATGTTTGCTCTCTTTCACTCAATATCAGTGAAGATAATTCCTCTCCCTTAATTGAATGTCTAATTTTTCTTTTCTTCCATGATGGAAGATGGTTAGCTGAATCCTTGAAAGGTAATATTTCTGCTATTGGTTTCCCATGCCTTAGTATTTGTATTTTTTCACCATTTTCTACAGCAGAGAATAAGGCTGACGCATCTTTTCTGAATTCAGTAAACGTTACTTTTCTCATATCACCCACCACTAATGTACATTGTGTACATAATTGTACATTAACGAGCATTTATTGTGCTAATTATTTTTTGAAAAGCATCTTGACTCTGATTTTTAATCTTGCATCCCCAAAAAGGGAGGTTTTAGGCTTACAGTAGATTCAACTGATTTTATAAGGATTATCCCGTCAACCATGTTATCAGCAAATAAATAGCTTCTGCGTACAACGCAGCAAGAACCAGAGCCACCAATGCGGATAGTAGCGTCAGCAGGCCATCACTTTCGATCAGACCAATGCTCAAAACAAGCAGGACAATAGCCGGAAGTGTATTGGTTCCGGGGATCGGCAGCAGCATTAGAAAACCCAGTAAAACAACAATCAACCCTAACAGAGAAACACCGGGGTAATATCTCATCCAGCCCATACGGGGTTTGACGAAACGTTCGAGCGTGGGCAGAAAGCGTTCTCCAAGACGGGCAGCCCGCTGACTCCAGTCAGGGTGCAGGCGGATACGGGTAAACCAGCGTGGTAACCACACAGTACGTCTGCCAATAAACATTTGCAGCCCAAGCAGCATGACAACTACGCCTAGCGGGGTATTCAGCCCGACAGCAGGCATTGGCAACGCACCGGGCAACGACAACAGCAACAGTGGAATACCGTAACCATTAACCCCCGCTGCTATCCGCTGCAAGCCATCTCCTATTGTCAGTGAGTGCTCCCCTGCCTCGACTGCCAGTTGTCGTAACTTCTCGTGCAGCGTAACCCCCTGCGGGGTAAAACCGGCCACAGGTTTATTCGAGAGTAACCGGCGTCACAAAACCTTCCGGCTTAAGCGTCAACACCGAACAATCCACCTGATTGAGTACCTCTTCTGCCGTACTGCCAATCAGAAAACCGGCAATTCCGGTGCGGCAAACCGTACCCATAATCAGCAAGTTGATATCCTGCTGTGCCGCCAGTTCCGGTATACGTTTTTCAGGGTCGCCCTCTAACAGGTGCAGTTGGGGCTTCACATCTGTGATATCAGCCTGATTCAACAAGGCATCTAAGCCTTGTTTATACTGACTCTTAGCTTGCTCTCTTGCCTCCTGAGCGTCCTCACTCATGCCGCGACTATGCCCATAACGCTCACCGAATAAATACCACACATGAACGATATGCAACTCTGCCGCTTCCTTGTGAGCCATGCCAGCGGCCAGTTGCAGGATCAGCGGATTAAGTGAGTCCTGTTCCAGGTCATGCACCGATGGATCAACCGCCGCCAGGATACGGCTAAATGATTGCGTCTGCGTCCGCTTGACCACCCACACTGGACAAGGACATTTTCGCATCAAGTGCATGGAGGTAGTGCCAAAAAGACGTGTGGGCAGGTCATTTTTCTGCTCCGCAGTGATGATGACCAGGTCGTGTTGTTCACGCAATACCTGGCGGATAATTTCCAGAAAAGAAGAACCCTGCACGACATTAATTGCCACTTCCACTTCATCCTTCGGCAAACCTACCGCTAGCCCTCGCAACCATTCCCTACGCTCAGTTATAGCCGATTTTAGCTGGTATTGGGTAACAGAGACACTGTAGCCCTGATAACCCGGCGGCTCCTGCAACACCGAAAATAATGTTAGCCGTGCGCCATTTTTTCTGGCCAACGAAACTGCCTTATCCAAAGCCGTCGTTTCCTGATCTTCTACATTCAGTATCAGAAGAATGTTTTTGAATTGTTGCATATCGTTCTCCTTCGATCGCAAATTATTTTTGTTTCAGCATCACACTAACAGAGAACACCATCTTCTAAAAACCGGATATTTAAACTACAACAGTCGTTTTTTACGAACTATTATCTATTGTTAAATCATGTCGTTATAACAGCGGCGCAAGCACCCTACCTACGCCTTCAGCCAGCCGTTGATGTTTGCTAAGGTTCTGTCGACTCAGCGTTGTAACCTCGTTTGCCTCGGCGCAGAAAGCAAGAAAATCCTGTTCCAGTTCACTGGCAACACTCTCGCCATAAAAAAAAAGGTTAGCCTCGAAATTGAGACGAAAACTGCGCTGATCCATATTAGCGGAACCCAGGGTCGAAAAAACGCCGTCGATAGTCACTGTCTTGGCGTGTGGCATGGCATTTTGAACCTCAAATACCCGCACCCCGGCAGCCAGCAGCTGATCCAGAAAAGACCGCCCAGCGTGTAGCACCATTGGGTGGTCAGAATGCCCAGGTAATAATAAGCGAACATCTACGCCTCGCAACGCTGCTGTTTGCAAAGCCATGACAATAGGAGGGTCGGGGACAAAATAAGGGGTTTCTATCCATACCCGCTGCTGTGCCAGATTGATGGCAGCGAACAACAGGGTGTGAATACTACGCCAACGTTCATCAGCCGGGCCACTGGCCAGCAGTTGTGCCCAGACTTTACCTTTACCTTTAATCTGAGGGAAATAAGCTGTACTCACCAGATCATCACCGGTAGCGTGATACCAGTCCTGGCAAAAGACCTCCTGCAGTGTATGCACTACAGGACCGCAGATGCGCGCATGTAAATCACGCCACGGCTCAGCCAGTCCGGCATACACATCACCAACATTCATGCCACCGGTAAAACCGGTGTCACCGTCAACTACTACGATTTTACGATGGTTACGGTTATTTAATGCCAGTTGCCGACCCAGCGGATTAACCCTTAAAAAACGTGCCACCCGACCACCGGCCGCCAGCAAACCACGGAAGAATTCCTCACCAGTATTACGCGAACCGACATCATCCAGCAACAGCCTCACCTCAACACCACGATTACAGGCACGTATCAGTGCGTCACGCAAACGCATGCCGGTAGGATCCGGCTCCCAGATATAATAAGCCAGGTGTACATGGTGAGATGAACAATTAATGGCTGCTTCGAGAGTATCGAATGCTACTGCCCCCTGTCGTAACAGCGCCACTTCGTTGCCAGGCTGCGGTCCGACTGCATCCAGTTTCTCAGCGAGCTGTAACAGTGATGGCGGCAAACCAGTAACCACTAGTCTGGATGATGATTGCACCTTTAGCTGATGCAATGCTGGCGCAAGCTGTGCCTCAATACTGCGCCGCTTACGTCGGCGCAGGTGTAACCGAGTGGTACCAAACACCCAGAATGCCAGTAGCCCAAGAAACGGAACCAGCACAATAACCAGAATCCACGCCAGCGTCGCACCTGACTCCCGCCGCTGTAGAATCACAACCGGAATCAACACGGCGATTATGGCCAGATCCAGCAATAACCAGCCACCGTTGAGCCAGCTCATCGCACTATACCAAAATAAATCAACAGCGTGATGATGACAGTCGTTGGCAACCGTTTACACACTATCAGTTATCAAACACTGGCCATTTTTTTCCAGCTCTCTACGTACATGTTCGGCAAAACCGGCACCGGCTTCAGCATAGAAATTAAATGTAGCGTGTACCCCAGCCGCCTCCAGCACAACACGATCATCTTCGTATTTGGCAACAGCCGCAATAATACCTTTATAACCCGCCTGCTTCATCAGTTCAACAGCCTGGTGCGTATCATTAGTTGTTGGCATTGCCAGCATAACCAAACGCAGCTTGTCGATGTCAACCTCATGCCAAAAATCGGCATCTTCGGCATCGCCCAGTATGACGTTATGCCCGGATTGCTGATGTCGGTCGACACTATCGGCATCGGCATCAATACCACAAACCTTGTCACCGAAGGTTTCGCACATTGACTGGTATGCGCCACTACCAACCCTGCCCATGCCTGCAATCAAAATTTCAGCATCACCCAGATCGGGGGCGATATCAACTGGCAGTCGTCGTTCTGACTCATAACGATGCAGGTAGTGTTCTATAGTGACATACAAACTATGCGCATGGGCATTTATGATTGAACCGATAACAAAACTGAAAGTCAGTGCCATGGCGATAATCACTAACCACTGGTTATCAATCCAGCCTGCCCCCGCTCCCACTGCGGCAACAATCAAACCGAATTCACTGTAATTAGCCAAACCCACCGTGCTTAAATAGGCGGTGCGTACACGTAGCCGCAGGCGAGTGAGCAACCAGAAGAACAACAGGGTTTTTAGTGGCAACAGCAACAGCACCATTACTGCGGCAATCAGTATGTCCGACAGACTGGGCAACGCACTGATGCCAATGTTGAGGAAAAAGCCAATCAGGAATAAATCCTTAAAGCTCAGCAGCGAGCGAGACAGTTCAGTGGATTTTTGTTGTCCACTAAGGAGTACGCCAAAAATCAGCGCACCCAGGTCTGCCTTCATGCCCACCAGTTCAAACAACTGACCGCCACCGATCGCCATAAACATACCGAACAGCACCAGTACTTCACCATGTCCACTACGTTTCATAAAATGATTAAGTAGTGGACGCATAAAGGGCAGACCTAATAGTGCCAGTGCCCATACTGTTGGTGATTTATCGGTTGCCAGCGTAAGAAACACTACCGCGATGAGATCCTGGATAATCAGGATGCCAATCGCCACCTGACCATGGCGAGTTTTCATCTCACCGCGATCTTCCAGAATTTTTACCGCAAAAACGGTGCTGCTAAAACTCAGCGCGAAGGCGATAACGGCTGCCGCTTTCCAGTCTAACGAGCCTAACCAGGCCAAACCCATCAAACTGGGTATCAGCAACAAACCCCCGACCACCACCACCAATAACGCCATGTGAGTACTGGCAGTCGCCCACACTTCCGCTGCCAGCAAACTACGCAGGCGCAATTTCAGACCAATGGTAAACAGCAGCAGGGTAACACCCAGGTCAGCAAATTTCTGTAATGCCGGACCACCATCGATATCCATTGCATGCAAAGCGAAACCTGCAAACAAAAAACCAATTAATGGCGGCAAACGCACCTGTCGTGCAAAAAAACCCAGTATCAGAGCCACTAACAGCCACATGGGATCCATAGTGTTAACCTTCAATCTTAATAATCAGGGTATTGTACCTGAACATCATGCCGTAGCAACTCTCTCCTCTTTATATTGACTTATCACCTTTGCACGAACAGTGACACATGGATGTGGGATTCATGAACCAAAGAGCGAAGTAGTGGCACAAAGATGTGGCGTTCACGAACCAAAGGATGGAGTAGTGGCACAAGGATGTGGCGTTCACGAACCAAAGGATGGACAGAGTAAAAGTTCAATGCAGCTGTCATCTAAAGCTCTTAGAACATACTTACTATTTTTTTAATGTATTTATCTTTAACTTCGCTTATGCCCAATACTACAAGCTGTTTTGGTGTTAGCTGCAAAGACTTTAGCAAAACTATTGACTCAAGCACTCCGACTTCATGGCTGCTAATCTGATTCGGCTTCGATAGTAAGGCATGTGCATCAAGGCAAATAAATGACTGCTCCGCATTTGCTGATTTTATTGCATCAACAATCAGCACATGATCAAAAGGTTTGATATTTTCAGCCAGGTTTATGCCAGGGCGATCCAGTTTAAACAGGCTCAGTCCTTTCTGTTTGAGTGAGACAATTGTCCTGTTTTGCAATAATTGATCGATCATCTGCCAGCCAGTTTCATCGCCTTCATGTGGCGAGCCAATGCCGATAATGGCAGTGCGGGATAAATCAGCATTGTTAAATACCAACGTTGTTTGTTTATCTTTATTTTCCTCGGCAACACCATCACGAATCAATGTTAAATTCAGAAAATGAGTGGCGCAGGAAATACAGGGGTCATAATTACGAATCACTTTTTCAGCGTGTAGTTGCAACTGCGCTTTGCTGTTGTCGAGACCAAAGTTAATCAATGAATCTTTTAAATCCTGTTCGATACGCGGTTGATTCTGGCTAGTTGGTGGCACGATGATGGCTTTTTTAACACAGCCTTTTTCATCCATTTCATAGCGATGCCACAAGATGCCACGCGGTGCTTCGCTACAACCATAACCGGTACCGGCTTTGACTTCAAACTCCATGCAGGACTGGTCAGTGGTTTCATAGTTCGTCAACAATGCTTCCGCTTCCAGAATACAAAAATAAATTTCCAGCGCACGGGCAATAATGCTATGAAACATATTTTTTGACGGGAATTGAGCCTTCAGACCTAACATGAGCTGCAACACGGCTTCGGGTAACTGTGCTTTATTCAGGTTAACCCGCGCCAGTGGCCCGACCAGATAAGGTTTGCCATCTAACAAACAATGCAGTGCAGTACTGTGATTGACCTGCATTTCCTTAAAATGCTGTTGAAATTCATCGATACTTATATCAAGACCGTTGTCACTAATCAAACGACCTTCATTGAACGGGTATTCTTTATCATGGTGTAAGGCAACCGAAACAAATTGCTGATTATCTTCTGGCAAGTCCAGCGTATCCAACCAATGAATCAAATCAACCGCATCACGTTTTGCCACTGTTACTCGTTGCAGTAATTCAGCAACGGCTTTTTTATCCGGTGCTTGCGTAAAACCGCCGATTTTAGCTCCTACCGGATGCACCGAGCGTGCGCCAAACAAAGCCACCAGGTCATTGCCCAGTGCTTGCAACTTCAAACCCCGGCGAACTTCAGCATCATATTGTTGCGCCATCTCAATAACGCTGTTAAAACCGAGAAAATCAGGCGCGGCCAATAAATGAATATGCAGGCTATGGCTTTGTAGCCATTCACCACAATAAAACAGCCGACGCATGGCGCGAATCCAGGGATTAATGGCAATCCCAAATATTGACTCAATAGCCTGGGTAGCACTCATCTGATAAGCAACCGGACAAATACCACAGATACGCGCTACCGCATCCAGCACATCATAATGATTTCTACCTTCGAGCAGTTTTTCAAAATATCTGGGCGGTTCATAAATACGCAATTTCAGGTCTGTAATCTGTTGATTTTTTATGGTCAGATCAAGCGCACCCTCGCCTTCGACTCGCGCCAGCACCGGGACATTGATGTTGATGGTTTTTGTGGACATATTAATCGTTGTTAGTGAGTCTGTTGCTCAAGCAGGCGATAAATAAATATTCACCGTAGCATAATGTGGTTTTAAAAAATTTAACCGACACTTTAGTGCTTTTTTATTTTCAATGTAAGACCACAAGTCCGTTTGCTTTTCTCGCGGTACATAACCCAATTTTTTGCCTTCAAGAGTATCAATTCGTATTGCCTTATCATCATAAGGGTTCTCTTTTTCGTGATACAGGGTTAGCGGCATTTCCCTTTTTAGTTACTCAAAAACAGCTTCATAATCGCCATAGCTAAGCCCGGCGATGGGCGTTTTAACCAATAAATAGCCCCACGGTGTATTCAGGCTGGCTATTTGTTGACATAAATAATTCCAGCCCTCATCTTCTATTGACTCATTTAATACTCCCAACGCCTCATATCGTCTTCCACTTTTAAGGGATAAGTAACTTTCGTATTTGACATGTTAATCTTTAGATAAATTTGCCGATAACAATCAACAATAATAAACCCAATACGAAAAAACAAAGCTACCTTAGCAAAGAAACCAAAAACGGATTTGATGCTTAACAAATCAGCCAGGGCATCTTCTGCTGTTTGTGTTAGTGATAATTCTTCCAAACTACTGGTATCGACAAACTGAAAGTTTAAGTCTAATGAGTTATCCGCTTGCCAGTTTACGCCAGCAGAAGGGGTGATACTTTGTTGAAAGTGACGAAAATCATCAAGGCTTTGCTGTACTTGTGATGTCACTAAACTCAGTGTTTCGTTAATAATGACAGCAAAACGTTCATCTGTATAACGGGCGTGTTGTAATCTGCGCTTTTGTTCAAACCCCGTTTGGAAAAAACCATCAATCGAGCTTAACAGCCAATCCGTCTTATCTGGATTTTCAATGTATTCAAGCACATTGCCTAACAATTATCCTAAATTGTCTTCCCAGTGGCTAAAAAAATCAGCCAGAGCATCAAGCTCAGTTTCAGTTTGAACATTCAGCCAACGTTTTGGTTCTTTCGGCGTTTGCCATTCTGCTTCAAGGGTATTTAAGGTGTTCTCAAGTGCGTTAGAAAAATGGAGAACTTCAGGTGAAAAGCCTGGTGTCATTATCTATTAATCGTTGTATATGTATGTTTTTAAGCTGTGTTAAATACTTATCTTACACATTATCTCACGTTTCTTCTAAGTAACTTCAAGGTTGCACAAAGGAGGGACTAAAGTCCCGCCGAGCTTCTAAGCAACTTCACAATTAAGTTACCTGTAGATGGGTGTGTGCCTCAGCAGACTAAGACACTATGTAGATACTGGGAAAAAATACAAACATTGACAATCTTTGTATTTGGTGCCATATTTAAAACAGATTCATTTATTTTGGATGAAATAAAACCATGCATATCTCTCTTACCCCAGAATTGGAAACCCGCATTAAATCCAGGGTTGAAAGCGGTCTATACAACAATGCCAGTGAAGTTATCCGCGAAGCATTACGCTTTATGGATACCCATGAAGACTGGATTCACGAAATCAAACTAGCTCAGCTTCGTAAGCAGCTTAAAGCTGGTGCCAACCAACTAGATCAAGGCGAAGGCATTAGCATCAAATCTAAAGATGCTCTGGACAAACTGTTTGAAGACATCAAGAGATAAGTAAACTGGTGAGTTCCTATAACCTGGTCATCGCGCCATTGGCAAAAAATGACCTGGAACATATCTATGATTACAGCATCCACAACTGGGGAGTCAGGCAAGCGTCAGACTATCTCGACAATCTCAAAAAACATTTATGGAAACTGACTGAACAGCCAAAAATGGGTATTGAGCGCGAAGACTTATTACCCAACATGCGCAGCTTTCCAGTTGACAGCCATGTCGTATTCTATCGTTTAGCGCAATCTCAGGTAGAAATTGTTCGTATTCTACATGGTCGCCAGTATCCCCCACACCATATCAAATAATCGTGTAACTCAATAAGCTATGGGTACAAAGGCGGGACTAAAGTCCCACTTCCAATTGTAGCGGCATTGGTAGTGGCATTGGAAGCGGAACTTTAGTCCCGCAAGGACTACAATGACCTCGTTTGCTCCCTCATGGGTACGATAGCAAGGTGGGCCGTAGGCCTGCAGGCGTTTAGTCTGTAGGTGTTTAAGTGACATACCCTAACAGACTACAGACTAAACAACCTGGCTAGTAACTTGCTTGAGAATGCCATCTATCTGCGCCATCAAACTATCGGTTTGCATCAGTGCGTTGATGATTTTTTGATAGTGCATAATATCGTCAATATTCAATTTGCGACCCTTGCGGTCTTTTAGCCATTTTTGTGCGGGCTGGTAGCCGCCTATGTAAAAATTCCATGCCAATGCGGGTACATTTTCAAAATATTGGCTGTCATTTATCCAGATTTTTCCGTGGCTTTCACTGGTGGCTTCATAACCCGGACTGGTTTTGCTTATTTTACGGCTGATAATATTATCACCTGTTTGCGGGTAGCTGGTGATGAGCTTGTCTAATGCGTTCGATTCTAGTGCGGGCGATTGCATCAGGTGTAATAAGCGAATCTCATCGCCTAAAGTCACAAGTTGCCAAAAGGTATCAGAATTCGGGTATGGTACACGCGGGAAATCGGTTTTTAGAAATTCTTTGTAGGTCTCGCGGTAGCGTGGGCTGTGTAAAATTGCGTAGATGTAGTCCAGCATGTCAATCGGGGTGAAATACTCAGGCGTGGTTTCCAACAGGCATGACAGTACAAAACTATTATCCGGATTTTCTGCCTTGAATGGCAAGTTTAAGGCTTTTTCAAAGGCTTTTATTTCTGTCGGGTTCAGGTTTGGGATTCTTTTGTTATTGTTTTCTTCTGGGTAGAGGTAGAGGGGAGCTAAATAATTTACCTCTTTTATTGATAAAGAATGATGTTGAATCAGCTCATCAAATATAAAAATGTCCGCAAAATCACGTTTTTGTTCAATCCGTCGATTGAAGCATAATCCGAGATTTCTATCTCCAAGCATATATTTCATCTTTGCCGAGTTCAAACTCAACTCTTGCCGTTTCATCATCCAGTTCTAAAAATCGGTTTATAGTTTGACGAACTTCCTCTGGCGTTTCCTTTATTGTAAAAGCATCTCGTGCAGTCACTATGCCAACAGAATTAACAGGGAAAATTGTAGGAATAGCCACGCCCTTATCGTATTGCGCTTGCAGTTCAAAATCCTTAGGCACCATAAAATACATAGGTGCAACATTAGGAATCTGCTGATAAGGCACGTCTTTAAAATCTGTGTTCTCTAAAAACGCATATTTGCCTTTGCGTTTGCCGTACAGGTCAAAATGATAAATCTGACCCAGGTCACCTTGTTTAATAATTTTTGAACCATTTTTAACAAAAACATTGATGCTTACGCCCTGCTCTATATCAAAAATGTTTTAATCTTTAGAACCGTCAGGGCAGGTTTCTTTCTTTTTGGCGTTACCGTGTAAATCTATAGTGTAAATTTCATCAAAGGTTTTCAGTAGATTCCAGCGCATGCCACGAAAGGTCGGGTTATCTAAAAAACCATGAGGGTTGATAAAAGCTAACACCCCCTCGCCATTTTTTTCTATAAAGTACTGTGCAAAACGCATGAATTTAACGTAATCGTCATTGATCCATTTTGAATTGCGCTCTTTTAATTTTTTAAATCGTTTTCTACATAATCTGGCCGGATACCTTGCATGTGCTGAAATTTTGTTTGATAAAGATGGTTGACTACTTCGGCTAAAAAAGTCCCGGTACCGGTGGCGGGTCGAGTATTTGTACTTTGTGAATTTGCTTTGTGCCGTAGAGTTTGCCGCCGCGCTTTTTCAGTTGACTGCTTTGGCTTTGCAGGTCGGCAGCTTCGACTTCAATGCTAATTTTGCTGTTGTCGGCCAGTCCGTCTTTGATATTGAATCTGGTTTTTAATATGTCGTCCACCGCCCGCACAATAAAGTTGACCACAGGTTGCGGGGTGTACCAGACACCGCGTGCTTTTCGTAAACGGGGGTCGTATTTTGCGAGGAAGGTTTCGTAAAAATAAATAATGGGATCGGTTTGGGCGGTGGCTTTGCCGTAGTTGGCCAATATACTTTTGACATCAGCATGGCGAAATACTTCGGCAAGGTTGTCTTGCCGTGGTTTTGATGCGCTGGTCTATGTTGTAACCGGCGATGGATTGAAACAGGTTGCGTAGCAGCGGGTTGCTTTGCAGATGCCTTATATTTTACTAAAGTGCAGGTCTACAACTGATAAAACTGTTCAGCAGCACTATTGATAAACAAAAATCGTCGCGCCACTTCATCCTTGATTAATCCCAGACCCTGTAACCTGTTTGCCATTGCCTGCATATTCATATTTTCTGCCGGACCATAACAGCCATAACAATCCCGCCCAACACGGGGACAAAGCGCACCACAACCGGTGCGTGTTACCGGCCCCATGCAGGCTTCATTTTTTGTCACCATGACACAAACTATTTGCTGGCGTTTGCACTCCATGCAAACCTTGTCGTGTTCTGCGACCGGCATAACACCAAACAGCAGGGCGCGGATTGCCATCAGCAACTGGCGCTGACTAATCGGGCAACCCCATAATTCCAGATCAACTTTGACATGGTTTTTTATCGCTGTGCTGTTAGCCAGACTATCAATGACCGCTGGATTAGCATAAATATCAGCGATCCATTGACTGGTATCTTCCATGTTACGTAATGCCTGTATGCCACCCGAGGTGGCACAGGCGCCGATAGTCATCAGGTAAGTGCTGTTATCACGAATTTTTTGCAAACGTGCCATATCTTCTGAGGTGGAGACACTGCCTTCGACAATAGCGATATCAACAGCCGCTTCTTCATCAAGTGCACCGACTTCGGCAAAATGAGTAATTTCGACCAACTGGCTCAACACTAACAGAGATTCGCCAAGATTAAGTATTGCCAGTTGGCAGCCATCACAGGAGCTGAATTTGTGTACTGCAATTTTTGGCTTGTTCAAGCGTAACCTTTTAATTCGTAGGGTGGATAAGCATAGCGCATCCACCGGAATATTAACCAAAGGTGGATGCGTTTCACTTATCCACCCTGCCACTGAATACTTTTGTTCATGTTTAAAATCCTTTAATGTCAAGCAGATCGCAAATCTTGTCATAACTAAATACCGGGCCGTCCTTACAAACAAACTTATCGCCATACTGACAATGTCCACAGTGCCCGATGGCGCATTGCATGTTTCTTTCCATCGACAGAAACATCTGCGCTGGTGCTACCTGTTTCTCCATCATGTGATCACAGGTTGCTTTCATCATTCCTTCAGGGCCACACATCATCACGCAGACATTTTGCGGATCAAATTCAAGCTGATCAAAAAGTACGGTAACCGGACCAACGTGCCACGGCCACAGTGCGGTACCAACATCGGCAGCCAGCAGCACTTTGGTATCCGGCAGTTCGCGCCATTGGTCATAACGATCTTTCCAGATAAAATCATCACTGTGTTTAACACCCTGTACAATATTCAGTTGACCAAACTGCTCACGCCGTTGCTGAATATAGTTGATAGCCGAAACCACTGGCGCACAACCCAGCCCGCCGGTGACCAGCACCACATCTTTTTGTCTGGCTGTGTGCATTGGCCATCCACGACCATAAGGCCCACGCAAACCGATGCGATCACCTGTTTTGAGATTGTTCATGCCTCGGGTTACCCGACCGAGCACACGAATGGTGTGGTCAATACTATAATTATTTTCTTCGGGACTATCTTCAGGATCAGACACAATCGAAATAGCAATCTCACCAACACCATATAAATACAGCATATTAAACTGACCTGGCTCGAACTTATAACCATACTGAATCTCAGGCTCGCTAAACTTTAGTCTCAGAGTAAACAGATCAGGGGCTTCCTGAATGCGCTCCAGGATGATGGCTTCGTGTGGTAGATAGGGGTTAATGTTCGGCTTAATCATGGTCTGTCTCTACAATCTGCGCCACCGACTCAGTGACATCAATAGCCACCGGACACCAGGTAATGCAACGACCACAACCCACACAACCGGAGCGCCCGTATTGATCATACCAACTGGAAAATTTATGCGTTAACCATTGTCGATAACGCTGACTGGTTTCTCTGCGAATGGCGATTCCATGAATATAACTATGCCCCTGGCCAAAACAGGAATCCCACTCACGATAGTGGCTGGATGATTTGCCATCCAGCTCTGGCACTTCGTTTTCGCTGTGACAAAAGCAGGTTGGGCAAACCGATGTGCAATTGCCGCAGCTAAGGCATTTTTCTGCTATTTCATGCCAGGCTTCGTTATCCAGTTCATCGAACAAACGTGTTTTGATATCAAGCTTTGGTAGTTGTCTGTTTTGCTTTGATGCATGGGCTTTAATCCGCTCTGACTCTGCACATTGCTCTGCAGTGCTCTCCTGCAACACAAGCTCTGAAAGAATATTTTCACCCTGCTCTGTTTGCGCGGTGATTAAAAAACCATGTTGCAATTCGGTCAGCACAATATCACCACCCTCTTCCACAAAGGGACCATCACCGGTGGAAGAACAGAAACAGGTATCAGCCGGACGGGCGCAATTTACCGCAATGATTAAAAGATCTTGCCGCCGCGCCTGGTAATAAGGATCAACAAACTGCTGTTGCAGGAAATGCAAATCATGGATTTTTAATGCCGCAATATCGCAGGCTCTGGCACCGATAATCGCCAGTTTTTTTGCCTCCTGTTTTACTGCGCTAAAACAAATTTTTCCATCCGCGCCCTGCTCACTGCTCCAGAGTTTTTCTTTCGGCGCAAACAGCAGGGGTTTGATAGCCTGCGGCCCATTTGCCCAGTCAAAGTATTTCAAGCCATTAGTAGTGTTAAGGGAATAACTGCCCGGTTGCTGTTGCTCATTGATACCCTGCGGCAGTTGTTCAAGCGATGTGATTTCATCATAAATAATGGTTTCATGACGAACTTGCGGGCCGATGCAGGTATAACCTTTAGCCTGTAAATTATCCAGCAAATGCTGTAATTGATCGGTTTTAAAAAACACTATAGCCGTTCTCCGTCAGTATCAGTAAGTTAAACATAAAATGGAGTTATGCCATATTGAGCCATGTCATACTTAGCGGGTAGATTTAAGTAATTTAATCTAGTACTCCAACAACATAGCATTGATGGATAAGGGTTTCACAGTCGTAAGGTGGATAAGTGAAACGCATCCACCTTACATCGCAATATCTCGGTGGATGCGCTA
>CAYQXD010000053.1:0-18080 GCA_964421315.1 uncultured Thiotrichaceae bacterium
CATCCATGGACATGCGCTGAAATTGTTCCTGACAATTTTCAGCATACACTCCATCCATGGAGATATCATCAACCATTACAACCGGGATAGTCTCAGGCAAAACCGCTTTTATCTTTACCGCATCTTTGCCCATTAATACCACTGCACGGCAATGTTGTTTAACGATAACGGCAAGCTCAGTGAAGTCAGCACCTTTAGCATCACCACCCGCAATTAAAACGTGTTTGCCCGGCAGACCGACTAGCGCAGCAATTGTGGCTCCCACATTGGTGGCTTTGGAATCATTAATCCAGTAAACACCATTTATCTCGGCAACATACTGTGTGCGATGAGGCAGACCTTTAAATTCTTTTAAGGTATTAATCATACTGTCTAATGACAAGCCCGCTGCCTTACCCAATGCCAGAGCGGCCAGTGCATTTTGTAAATTATGCGCACCTTTAATTTTTAGCTGATTAACTGCGATTAACGGCTGCTTGCCAAAACATAAATAATTATGTCCAGGAAGGACGGCCATAATTGCATCGTGGCGCAAAGAGCCATGGATGGCGGTGCGATCAGCACACTGATCAACTTTCTGTGAATTTTCTTCACCTGCACCATCTTTACACATGCTGTCTTTACATATGCCAAACTCATTCTCTTGCGGTGTATTCAAGGTAAAACGTATTTGATTATCCGCTACAACCTTAACCTGATTAGCCAGCAGATCATCTTTATTTAAAACCCACACTTCTGCATTTTTATAAATAGCCTGCTTGGTTATTGCATAAGCAAAAATATTTTCATAACGATCAAGATGATCTTCACTAAGATTTAAAACCACCGCTGCTTTCATTGGCAAGCATTGCAAGCTCTCAAGTTGAAAGCTGGATAACTCTAGTACGTATAAATCAATATTTTCGTCTAACACATCCAGTGCGGGCAGACCAATATTGCCGCCAGCGACAGCTTTCATTCCTGCCTGCGATGCCATTAGTGTGACTAATGTTGTCACTGTTGATTTTCCATTTGTACCGGTAATGGCGATGACTGGTGCGTTTACTTCATGGGCAAACAAATCAATATCACCGATAATTTCGATATTATTATTTCTTGCTTTAACAAGTGCTGGCTCTGCCAGGGCGACACCTGGGCTGACAATAATTCGATGCGCCTTAACAAACAGCTTTTTTTTAAAGTTGCCGGTAAAATACTTAACATCACTGTATTCCTTTTTTAAAGTCGCCAGTGCTGGTGGAGCATCACGGCTATCAACAACAATCACAGTCTCACCCAAAGCACGTAAATAACGCACCACAGACAAACCGGTTTTACCCAGTCCAACGACCAGTGTGTAAACGGAATGTTTACTCCTGGTTTTGTTTTTAGTTCTTGTTTTGTCGGCAGCCATGTTGTTTAATTACGAATTACTAATTACTAATTACGAATTCATGGTTGTTATTTGTTTTTTGCATAATAATTACCTACTGTGGATTGTTGTGTTTTATTATTTTTTGGTTTTGGTTTTGGTTTTGGTTTTTAATTCGTAATTCGTAATTCGTAATTCGTAATTCGTAATTATCGCAGTTTGAGCGATGCCAGCCCAATCAATACCAGCACCACAGTAATAATCCAGAAACGCACAATCACACGTGGCTCCGGCCAGCCTTTTAATTCATAATGATGATGAATCGGGGCCATGCGAAAAATGCGTTTACCGGTTAATTTATAAGAAGCAACCTGCAAAATAACCGACACAGTTTCCATCACAAAAATGCCACCCATAATCACCAGCACCAGTTCCTGCCTAACAAAAATAGCAATCACACCTAGTGCGGCACCTAATGCGAGAGCACCAATATCACCCATAAACACCATTGCAGGATAAGTGTTAAACCACAAAAAACCTAAACCAGCACCGACAAGAGCACCACAGAAAATTGTTAACTCGCCGACACCCGCAACATAGGGAATGCCCAGATAATTGGCAAAGGTTAAATGCCCGGTGAGGTAGGCAAATACACCAAGTGCACCTGCCACCATTACGGTTGGCATAATCGCCAGCCCATCAAGACCATCAGTTAAATTCACCGCGTTGCTACTGCCAACAATAACCAGATAAGCAAGCACTATAAAAGCGCCACCTAGTGGTATCAAAACATCCTTGGTAAAAGGAATAATTAATGTGGTTTCAATGGCTGTTTGTGCATTGCTGAAAATAAACCAGGCAGCAGCTAAACCGACTACGCTTTGCCAGAAAAATTTCGCTTTCGATGACAAACCTTTTGAATTACCATAAACCAGTTTTTTATAATCATCGACACCGCCGATTAAACCAAACGATAATGTTACCGCCAACACTACCCAGACTTTCTCACTGGAAAGATCGCTCCATAACAAAACACTGATTGCAATAGCAACCAGTATCATGACACCACCCATGGTGGGTGTACCCGCCTTTGACAAATGTGATTGCGGTCCGTCATCACGTATTTGCTGCCCGATGTTATAACTCGCAAGCTTACGTATCATAACCGGACCAATCACCAGGGATAAAATCAACGCGGTGATGGTGCCAAGAATGGCACGGAAAGTAATGTATTGAAAAACGCTAAAACCACTATGAAATTGTTGCAAATATTCAGCTAAGATTAATAACATTAGTTCACACTCTTATTATAATTTTGTTGTGCCGATAGCCGTTCAACGACCCGCTCTACAACTTCCTCCATAGCCGCACTGCGAGAGCCTTTAATTAAAACCACATCATTGCTAGCCTCATCTGTACTACTCAGGTTTTTATTTAAAGCGTTTATTAATTCATTTTTATTTTCAAAATAAAATCCATTTTTGCCGAACGCTGTCACTGTGTTTTTACTCAAAACACCTGTTGCATACAAAACATTAATGCCCGCATTTTTTGCTTTTTTGCCTATTTCAGTATGTAATTGTTCTGCTTCCACGCCCAGTTCAACCATGTCACCTAAAACTAAAACCTTGTTACCCGACATACCAGCAAGCACATCAATGGCAGCAGAAACTGAGGCAGGATTTGCATTGTAACTATCATCAATAAGCCGACAACCTGACGCCAAACTAACAGCGGTTAAACGCCCTTGTATATTTTTAAATGCTGATAAAGAAGCAACAATAGACGCTAACGGCACACCAACCGACAACGTTAATGAAATCGCGGCAAGCGCATTCATCACGTTGTGTTCTCCTGGCACCTGAAGTGTTAGCTCTTCCTGTTCTTTGTCTGCCTGCCCTTTGTCTACACGACCTTTGCCAATAATAATTTGGTAACGGTTACCAGATAAACTTTTTGCATAGACATCGGCGCTATCATCAAGCATTGAAAAAGTAAGCATTTTTTTATCTGAACAATATTTTTTCCAGAAAGGGCTAAAAACATCATCCTGATTAATGATGGCCACACCATCTTTACCCAGGCCATTATAAATTTCAGCTTTACCCCTCGAGGTATTTTCCAGCGAACCAAAACCTTCAAGGTGTGCAGGACCAACATTGTTTACTACTGCTACATCAGGTTTTGCCAGTGATGTTAAATAATTAATTTCGCCAACGTGGTTTGCGCCCATTTCTATTACTGCAAACTGATGCTGCGACCTAAGCTCAAGCAACATCATAGGCACACCTATATCATTATTTAAATTGCCTTTTGTTGATAACACAGCATCTGCACCAGCGTAATCACCAAGAATTTTCCGGCACATTTCTTTTACTGAGGTTTTACCATTACTGCCGGTAATACCAATAAGTTTGCCAGTAACTTTTTGTCTTCCCCATGTTTTTCGCCAATGGCAGGCAAGCTGACCCAGTGCTTTGCGTGTATCTTTAACTAGCACCTGTGGCCATAATCGCGAATATGGCAGTGTTTTTATTTCTACTGGCAAGTCACTAACCAGTGCACCACAGGCACCACCAGCATGTGCGTTAGCAACAAACTGATGACCATCAAAACGCTCACCCACCAGTGCCACATAAAGATCACCAGCATGAATATCACGCGTATCTTTTGATACGCCTGTCATCAGCACATCGTCACCAAACAATGTGGCATCCAGAACCTGTGCAACTTGTGACAGCATCATCACGCAGGTACACCCCTGCTGCTATTATTCTGGTCGTCGTCATTTGGCACTCTGGCAGATAAAAACTCTCGTGCCACCCGACGATCATCAAAGGCAATATGTACATCGCCCACTATCTGGCTAGTTTCATGCCCTTTTCCAGCTAGTAATACGACATCACCGGGTTGTGCATTGGTAATAGCTATATCTATCGCCTGGCGACGGTCAAGTACCGCCTCTACATTTTCCAATGAAGAAAAACCGGTTAATACTTCATTAATAATACTTTGCGGATCTTCATGCCTCGGGTTATCGGTAGTAACGATTATTTTATCGGCATACTTTTCGGCGACCTTTGCCATCAATGGTCGTTTACTACGATCACGATCGCCACCACAACCAAACACACACCACAAATCACCGCTAAAATGCTCTCGCATCGACTCACAAACAGCTGCCAGACCCTGTTCAGTGTGTGCATAATCGACTACCACGACTGGTTTATTTTCTTTAGGCCTGCTTTCTTTAGACTTGTTATCTTCAGCAATAATTTCTACACGACCATCAACAGGATGAATGGTGCTAAGGCTATTAATCGCATTTTCAAATGAAACATGACTGACCAACAAAGCAGACAACACCGCCAGTGCATTTGAAGCATTGAATTGACCTAATAATGGAATGTCAAAACAACTATCACCTTTAGGTGTAGACACAACCAGATGACAACCACGCTCGAACGGCTTTATTGCTGTAGCATTAACAAAATAATCTGCACAATCTTTATAAGCAGAAATATCTTTTTCTAAACTGTAACCCCATACACAAACATGCTCACGTACTTCTTTTGCCAGCTCTCTACCAAACGCATCATCAAGATTTATTACTGCTGAACTTAAACCCGGCGTATAAAACAGGCGTTTTTTTGCAGCCGCGTAGTTTTCCAGGGTGCCATGATAGTCAAGATGATCTACTCCTAAATTGATAAATATCGCTGTAGTGAAGGCGACACCACTTACCCGCCTCTGATCAAGACCATGTGACGACACTTCCATAACAGCATGTTTCGCACCTGCATGTTTAATCTCTGAAAGTGTTTTGTGCACCAACAGGGCATCTACCGTAGTTAACCCGGTCGGGTGCAGGTCATTTATAAAACCATTTCCCAGGGTACCCAGGATACCGCAGTGGACATCATATGCATCCAGGCACTGGGCAAGAAAATGGGCAATGGATGTTTTACCATCGGTGCCGGTAACACCTATCACATTTAAGGATAACGAAGGCTGCTCATAATAGCGGGAAGCAATTTCACCCACTTTGTGTTTTAAATCAGGACATTGAATACACAGAACTTTATTTGAAATAGAATCCAGAATTTCATCACGATTGTCCAGGTCACCATCCCACAATACAACACTGACACCTTTAGCTACCGCATCCTGTGCGTACAACAAACCATGCGTATTAAAACCCTGGTGCGCAATAAACAAGTTACCACTAGCTGCTTTGCGGTTATCCTGTACCAGCGCATTAACAGTTATATTACGACACTGCTCGACCAGAGAATCATCAATGAAACCCTCAAGCAAATAATCCAGTGCTACTTCATTTTTCATTCATGTCTACTCATATTGTTGAGCTGTGCTACCTGCGCCACTTCACCTGCATTCATTAGTTGCACTTTAGCAATGTTATTAGACGAAATTCTATCGGGTGCTATATCCAACAGACGCATAGCACCTGACATCACCTGGCTAAATATAGGAGCGGCTACTAAACCACCAAAATATTCACCATTTCTTGGTTCATCAACCATCACGACCATGACTAACTCAGGTTTATCCGCTGGCACCATGCCTGCAAAAATTGAAAGATATCGATCTTCTGCATAACCACCAGCAATAAATTTATGCACAGTACCGGTTTTACCGGCAACACTGTAATTTGCAACCGAGGCACGTTTAGCGGTGCCTTTATCAGAAACTACACGCTGCATCATTTTACGCACAGCGCGAGCGGTTTCCACCGACATCACACGTTGACCTTCAATCGCATTACCCTGCTTTCCTGAGTCAACATGTAAAAAGCTGACAGGGTACAATATGCCATCTGCAGCAATGGCCGAATACGCATGTGCAAGTTGCAAAGCGGTTACTGAAACGCCATAACCATAGGCTAACGATGCCCTTTCAAAATCATTATTTAAGGCATTCAACGACAACTGCCCACTCGCCTCACCAGGAAAACCACTACCTGTTACCGCACCAAAACCCAGCTTCTGATACATCGACCATTGCTGTTCTGCGTCCATCGCCAAAGCAATTTTACTGATACCAACATTACTGGATTTCTCCAGCACGCCGCCAACATCAAGCTCACCATAATTTTTATGGTCACGTATGGTATTACCTTTTACCCGCATATAACCTGGTGCGGTTTCAACCTTATAAAACGGTTTCCAACGACCACTTTCCAATGCTGCGGCAATGGTAAGTGGTTTCATGGTTGAACCTGGTTCAAACACATCGGTAACAGCGCGATTTCTTGTTGCCTGCGGTTGCATCTGCTCTCTAACATTTGCATTAAACGAAGGTTGGTTCACCATCGCAAGCACTTCTCCTGTTTGCACATCAAGCACCACTGCACTGCCGGCAACCGCATTATGCTTTAACACCGCTGCTTTTAATGTTCGATAAGCGATATATTGTAATCTTTTATCCAGGCTTAATTTAACAGGCTTACCGGGCTGCGCAGATTTAATACGCTCCACATCATCAAAGGCTCTGCCCAGGCGATCACGAATAACGCGCTTTTTACCTGGAACACCTTTTAACCATTCATTAAAGGCTAATTCAATACCTTCCTGACCGTTGTTATCAATATCAGAAAAGCCAACAACATGCGCAGCCGCTTCAGCACCTGGATAATAACGACGATATTCATTTTGCAAAGCAATGCCAGGCGCTCTTAACGCCATCACTTCATTGGCCAACTCTGGAGTGGCATGGCGTTTTAAATACAAAAACTCACGCTGTTTATTATGTTTAACTCTTTCCTTTAAACGAGTAATGTCAATCGACAACTTTGCAGCCACATTAACCAGCGCATCTAAGTGCTGCTTCAATTTTACATCCTGCTTTGGCTCTAAATAGTTGTTCACCACTTTTGGATTCAGCCAGATACTATGTACCGGAGCACTTATTGCAAAAGGCTCGCCATGTCGATCCACAATATCACCACGATGAGCAGATATTGAAACTGTACGCAACTGCCTGGCGTCACCCTGTTGCTCAAAAAACTCACTGTCCAATATTTGCATGTCCAGCGTTTTGACTAACAGCACTACGACTAACAGGGTAAATACAAATGCTGTGGATAAACGTCGCCAAATCATTGGTGAACCTGAGTGCTGATTAGGCGCTGCTTTAGGCAAATTATGGGGCGAATTATGCTGGTATGGTTTCACTGTCTTACAAAGACCACGTCAGCTGACCTCGGTATCACCATTGATAAACGCTCTCTTGCAATAATCTCAATACGGCCATGTTCTGACCATGCACTCTGCTCTAACTGCAACTGGCTCCACTCTGTGTTTAATGCATTTACTTCAACTTTTAACTGCTGCAATTCTACAAATAACTTTCTGCTTTGATGCTTGCTGTAAACCAGCAATATTGCCGATGCCAGCATCAGGCTAAACAAAAGAGTAACCACCATTAATATGCGCTGTCTTTCATTCATAATCGCACCACCTTCCAGGCTCCTTGCGAAATACCGTCCTTCCCTGGACATAACCGCCTCTCCAGTACACGCAAACGTGCACTTCTTGCTCTCGGGTTGAAATCCAGCTCCTCTTTACCAGCAATAATTGGCTTACCAACCAGCCGATAAGGCACTTCGATATCCGCTTCCATAACAGGCAAACCAGCCGGTAGTTTTGGCCGACTGGAAATATTCCGCATAAAACGTTTTACAATTCTATCTTCAAGTGAGTGAAAACTAATTACCGACAAACGGCCGCCTTTCGCCAGAACCGAAGCAGCACCGGCTAAACCCTGTTCTATCGCCTGCAACTCTTCATTGAGATAAATACGAATCGCCTGAAAACTACGCGTTGCAGGATGCTTATGCCTTGCTTTTATGTGCGTGGCTTTTACCGGAATCGCATCGGCTATAATTTCAGCCAGGTCGCCAGTTTCGGTGATTTCGCGTATCGCCCGCGTTTCAACAATGGCTAACGCTATGCGTCTGGCGAACTTTTCTTCGCCGTATTTTTTCAGCACTCTGATTAAATCAGCCGTTTTCACCCTCGCCAGCCATTGCCTGGCAGTTTCTCCCTGACTGGTATCCATGCGCATATCCAACGGCCCTGAGCGCAGAAAACTGAACCCGCGTGCCGCGTCATCAAGCTGTGGCGATGAAACCCCAAGATCCATCAACACACCATCAATCTTTCCTGCCAGGCCGCCTACTTGCCCATATTGCTCTATCACATCTGCCACCCGGTTAAAGTTACAGTGCACAATGCTGAAACGTGGCTCATCCTTAAATTTCTGCCTGGCAAAAGCCACCGCCTCAGGATCCTGATCAAATGCAATCAATCTGCCTTTTTCGTTTAACTGCTGCAAAATGGCGAGACTATGACCGCCCCTGCCAAATGTTGCATCAATATAGTTGCCTGACGGATGAATATTCAACGACTCCAGTGCTTCCTGTAAAAGCACCGCCTGATGATTAAAGTCAGCCATGGTGCCTAAAGCGACAGATCTTTTAATGCATCAGAAAGCTCGCCATCATTGCTCTGCACTTCGGCTAGCCACACATCCTGGTTTTCAGTCCAGGTGGTTTCATCCCAGATCTCCAGCTTTTTGCCCTGACCAATCAACACGGCTTTTTTACCCAAACTAGCAAAATCACGCAACATCGCAGGCAGTAAAATCCTGCCCTGAGCATCCATTTCAAGCTCGGTGGCATAACCGATGATTAATCGTTGCATCGAACGCGCCTGTCTGTTAAAACTAGGTAATTCGTTTAACTTAGTTTCGACGACTTCCCATTCAGGTAAAGGATAAACCAGTAAACAATGATCGCGATCAACCGTCACCACCAAACGGCCACCACAGCCTTGCAGCAAATGCTCGCGATAACGCGCAGGCATTGCCATTCTGCCTTTGGCATCTACAGTGATATTGTTGATTCCACGGAAAAGCATTTTTTATTATTGTTTCCTGTTTTTGCAACACTTTCATTCAAAGCGGGTTCACTCAAAACTGGAGCATTTGAAGCCGGCGCTTTGGGGGCAGGGAGAGGCACAACCAATAAACCCACAATTCCCCACAATTCCCCACATAATTACACTATAGGTATTTTGCACACCTATTGCAAGCATTTTTATGTCTTCAAACATAAAAATAGCTATAGCTGACAGCAACTTAGAAGTTGTTTAAGAAAATTAAAAAAAGCTACTACAGGATATATTTTTTAAATCATTAACTTGATCACCAAAGCTAATGATTTACTTTAAGTTTGACTCTTATCAGAAGGACAACAGGCTTATTGCAAGAAAAGATACATGAATTGGTCAGCTCTTGACTGGAGATGTAATTAAGTCGAAATTGTATGATTAATCTGGATATTTCAGCAGACTCCAGATAAAACTCAGATGACTGACACCTTGTTCCGACCACTTGATTTTGATTGATATAAAGCTTCATCAGCAAGCCTTATTAGCGAATCAATAACTTTATCGGTTTGTATTGCCTTGCCGATTAATTCAGGTGTGGTAGAGACACCGATACTGATGGTCAACGGCCGAAAAGGCCATGAATAATTATCAATGGCAGTGCGGATTCGTTCTGCCAGATGCAATGCCTTTTCCCTGTTGGTATCGGGCAGGATAATAATGAATTCCTCACCCCCATAACGGGCAACAAAGTCAGATTTTCTTGATTCGTGATTTAATATGGTGGCAACCTGATTTAATGCCTTATCCCCTTCAACATGACCAAAACTGTCGTTATATTCTTTAAAATGGTCTATATCCAGCATCATCAAGGAAACCGGGATGTTACAACGCAATGAAAGCGCAACATGTTCAATAATTTTATTATTAAAAGCACGCCTGTTACCCACCTGAGTTAACTCATCGGTCAATGATGCCTGTTCCAGTTGATCGGCCTGTTGCTGAATTATTTCCTGTAGTTTTACCTGCTCTGACAAATCCATGAGAGTGACAACTTGCAACTTCTTATTCACCAGCGTTATCGGCTGCAAACCGATTTCAACAGGAAATATGGCGCCGTCTTTATGCTGACCGTAAAGCTTCATGCCGATCCCCATTCTCCTTGTTTTATCATCTTCAATGAATTGCTCACGAACTTTCCCATGCTGCTGACGGTATTTTTCAGGCACAAGTAATTCAACTGCCTGACCTTTTAGTTCCTCATGCGTATAGCCAAATAATCTGCACAGTTCAGTATTGCTATATTCAATTCTGCCACTGGCGTTAATTAACAGGGTGCCAGCGGGTGATGCGTTTAATACCTGCTCAAAACGTTGTTGCTCATTTGTTAACTGCTTATTGAGTGCCTGCTGTTGCAGTCGCATCTTCACATTGGACAACAAAGTTTGGTGAATCCTGCGACCTGCAGAAATCAGAAAAATCGCATAGATGAAGAAGGCCAGTGAAATAATATAACCAAAACTTCCGCCAATATTGATAACAGCAATATTGCTAAATAGCACTACTGGCAAAATAAAACCAAGATAGCTTCCAGTCAAGGCAGCGCTGGATACCGTGGCACCACTAACAAGCCCTGCCAGTATGATAAGAATGATCACCTGCTGCTGGGCTGATAACATCGGCAATGCAAAGGCGATAGTGCCCCAGACAATTCCGGAAACTGTAGTGGTCGTTATATGAAACCACGCAAAATTTCTAGCCTGACTATGATCAATATTGACGACATGAATTTTTTTACTGCAACCAGGCGAACAAATCCAAAGATAACGATGAGACTGCTCCAGATTATGAGGTAGCTCGTTGATACTGTGCCATAGGTAGCCCACACAACCAGCGCAACCAGGATAAAGCTGGCAATTATGGTAACTGGCAACTGGCAACTGGCGGTAGGCAAGCAGTACCTGTTCGCTCAGAATCAGACTTTGATCTTCTTCAGTAAGTCTGTATTTGTCTGTCATGAATAAGACACCATGATATTTTCCCTAATCTTTATTCTGATGAGAACTTTGCACAAGAAAGATCACATGGATGAGGTGTTTACGAACCTAAGGATGGAGCAGCTGTGCATGGATACCCCGTTAACGAACCTAAGGATGAACAACATTTTCCATCATTGTCATCTCCACCAACGTGAGACATCTGGTGCTGTTGTTGATCGAAGCAATAGTAGAATCAAGCTTTTTCTCTTTCGTGCGTGCATAGGATTCTGTCTGATCAATAAGCTTTATCCACATAACCAGAGCTTCCTTCACTACCAAAAAAACCACAAAAAAAAGGAGCTGGCCGATAAGCCGGGTTCTGTCGAGGGCAATCATTCATCTGGATAACATGTCACCATGCATCTCAAGCAACCTACCCGGGAACAGCGCGGACCACGCATTATGTTCCCCTATTTGGTCTTGCTCCGAGTGGGGTTTACCATGCCACAAACGGTTACCCGTTGCGCGGTGCGCTCTTACCGCACCATTTCACCCTTACCTGACGCTGAACTAATCAACACCGGGCGGTTTATTTTCTGCTGCACTTTCCGTAGGTTTTCACCCCCCAGGTGTTACCTGGCACTCTGTCCTATGGAGCCCGGACTTTCCTCCCCAAAACGTAAAACGCTCTGGCGCGATTGCCTGGCCAACTCCCGAGGCTTATTTTACACTATTGGTATCATTATGTGTTTATAAGGATGTCTGTTTACGGCATAAACGGACACATTTTGTCAAAATTTAATAGTGGTCCCTATTATTGATCAACATTCAAGGACCTGCCCCTTTAACGCCGCCTTAACGGATTCAATTGATTATATGACCTGAATATAAAAGCCACTATGATGCTCAGTCAAGTAACCGATCGCATGAACATTAGCACCATGCTGCTGTAAAAGCGCTTCAAATTTAGCCTCAACCTGAGCTTCTACGGCGATAAGTAAACCACCACTGGTCTGAGGATCACATAAAATATTTTTCTGCCAGTCCGTCAATGGCGCTATCTTATGACTATAACTGTCAAAATTACGTTGTGTTCCGCCAGGAACACAGTCAAGCAGCATATATTCGGCAACCCCATCCAGTTGTGGCACACTGGCAAAATCAATCACCGCGTTGACGTCACTCGCTTCACACATCTCTGCCAGATGCCCCATCAGGCCAAAACCTGTCACATCGGTTAAGGCTCTCACTTCCGGCATATCAGCAACCACAGCACCGATAGTGTTAAGACGACACATACTGTCCCTGGCAACATCCTGATGAACAGCTTTAAGTTTCTTCTTTTTCTGCGCCGTCGTTAAAATGCCAACACCTAATGGTTTGGTCAGATACAATTTACATCCTGCCTGTGCTGTATTGTTTTTCTTAACCAGTGATTTATTTACGATACCCGTTACCGCAAGACCAAAGATAGGTTCTGGCGCATCGATACTATGCCCCCCTGCAAGCTGGATCCCAGCTTCGATACAGACACTGCGCCCGCCTTCGACCACCTGCTGTGCAATTTCAGGTGACAGTTTATCCAGAGGCCAGCCTAAAATGGCGATCGCCATAATCGGTTTACCGCCCATGGCATAGATATCACTGATGGCGTTTGTGGCAGCAATACGACCGAAGTCATACGGGTCATCCACTATCGGCATAAAAAAATCAGTGGTGCTGATGATCGCCTGACCATTGCCTATGTCATACACCGCCGCATCATCACGCGTTTGATTACCCACCAGTAAGCGTTCATCTGATGGCGCAATAAGGCTGCTTTTCAAAATACAATCGAGCACTTTAGGTGAGATCTTACAACCACAGCCTGCACCATGACTGTATTGCGTTAGTTTAACTTCTTGCATCAGCAAACCAGGATCAATGGGGTCAGAGTAATAGGTTTTTCATATCATTAATGCTATTCTCGTTTAAATTTCTAATCAATAACACTGATAATAATAAGCCAGCTCCAGGTTCCTGAGAGAACTCGAGTTTCTCCCAGGAACCCGTAAACTGAAGTTTCCACACAAAAGAGGAACCGGCTCATGAAACTATACTGCGGTATTGATTTACATTCAAACAATCATTACGTTTCTATCATTGATCAGGATAATAATCGATTAAAAGAAAAGCGGATAAGTAATGATTTGTCAAAAACACTGACTTTGCTTGAACCTTATAAAGATGATTTACAGGGTATTGCCATCGAATCAACCTTCAACTGGTACTGGCTAGTCGATGGTTTGATGGATGCAGATTATTCTGTATCACTGGTCGACACCACTGCCGTTAAACAATACGAGGGACTCAAACACACAGATGACAAATACGATGCCTATTGGCTGACGCATTTAATGCGACTGGGTATTTTACCCACAGGTTATATTTATCCAAAAGAGCAACGCAGCCTTAGAGATTTAATGCGCAAACGTATGCAACTTGTTCAGTGTCGAACCGCTCACTTGATTAGCGCACAGGCACAATACTGGCGTAGCACAGCTATTCGGTTAAGAAGTCAGGATATTAAAAAATGTCCTGATAATTTATTGTCTGCCATTTCAGATCAGAATCTGTTTCTTTAGATTGGTGATGAAGCTGGTGAATTATTCAATAAATTCAATCCTTTCTACGTCGGCAACTATAACCTTTTTACCTTCGGCGGTAATAAATGTGTGCCTCTCAATATCAACTCTTTTAGCCTGATAATTCGTAGTTGTTCCTGTTCTTGTATTTATCACTCTAACAGTGACCAGAGTTTGACCTTGCTGCCAACGGTGGTAAACCATAGCTGTAGAGCTAATCAACATGAGGACAATAAAAGCGTAAGCAACGAAGCGAAAGTTACCACTCTTAACTGAATTATTATCAGGTTTGGATTTCTTTGTGGCCGGTCTTTTTGGTTCGGGTGAGCTATTGGCATAACGAAAATAAGCTAATACAGCCAAAATGACAAGTGAAGTAAATAATATTTTTGTAAGCATAATTTAGGATTGTACTTATAGTCCCGCTAGGGAATATTGTTATCAAATGATCGTAGATTTTCTTGGTGATGACACTTGATATTCATTTGATTTTATTCTTGCTTGATATTCTTTGTTGGCTGCCATGGATTTACCAATAAAAGCTGCGTATTTATAAAATCATCGGTGTTGCGAGTTACTTGCGAGAGTTGGTGATATTTTGCAGTTGCAGCAATTAATGAATCCAATAAAGGCATTGGCAGTCCTTTCTTTTCCAGGTCTGCCAACATTGTTGCCCATTGTTCAGATACATCTGATGAAAATGCTAAATTTCTTCCGTTAAAACTTTTTTAAGTTTCTCAAGCCATATAACAAGTTCATTTTTTCTATGTGATTGAGCTAGCCTTGCTACACCAGGTATAGGAAGTATAAACACCCTTTCTAACCATCGTCAAACCAAAACGTCCTAAATTCCCACCGTCTTCCACTCTGCTTCTAACCAGTTAATTCCACGATTTCGCCAACTTAAATCATCAGAATTTGTAGCTTATTTTTTTGTTTCAATAAAACAGACGAACATCATCCTGCCGACAGTCTGTAGCAATTCCTTTTACTTACCATGCCATCCATCTTAATCAGCTAACAGACCTCTTTGTGGTAGTGACCGGCCTTCAGGTATGGCATATCTTTTCGTGGCTGGCGTTTGCTGTTTTAAGTGCGCGAGTATTTTCTTGATAACAACTGGATCTTCAATACAGGAAATCACCTTTACTTTTTTACCACAGATATCACACACTTCTATATCAATATTGAATACCCGTTTCAGGCGTTGCCCCCAGGTCATTCCTCGCTTTTTTGCAATCAATGGGGTCAGAGTCAATGCCAGTAAGTTAAGCAATAACTAATTGATAACGTTAGAATAAACTCTTATTGAAACATACCAATTAAACACTTAGGAGAGCCGCCAATGTCATTAACCACACTCATTTAAAAATACTTATGCATGCATAACTCAACGACTATGGACTAAAAATCCTTCCCGCTCTATTCAAGTATAATATTTCCTGTATCCACATTTGGTGGATCCCTATGGTGCTCTAAATATTCCTGAATCATCTCATCCGTTATATTTCCCGTTGACCAGGCACCATAGCCAATTGCCCAAAAATGCCTACCCCAGTATCGCTTCTTTAACTCTGGAAACTCATCCTGCAATCTTCGCGATGTCCGTCCCTTTAAGCGTTTTACTATATCGCTCATCGATAGTCGCGGAGGATACTCTATATGCACATGATCTTTACTTACTACACCTTTCAATATGCGTATATCCTCCGCATCGCATATTTGTATTACTAACTATCGTACTGAGACAATAAATTTTGCACAGGCGATATCAAAAATGAAACACAGAATTGTTTGTTTGATACTACACACGCACAGTGATATTAAGTTGCTTATTGAGAACACAATACGCTATGTCAGTAAAACAATTGAAGCGGTTAGAGAGGGAAGGTCAGCGCCTCGACGGTTAAAAAACATCAAGAATGATATCCATTTTCCAGCTTATAAAAGTTCTTTGTAATGAATAACTTAGAGCTTAACTTACTGGCACTGGGGTCAGAGTTAATGATTTTTCTTTCTTGCTCTATATTTTTCTGACCTCCTGTCACCGCCTCTAGCATTAGGTGATGCTCGTCTTCCTGTTTTCTTTTCAATTTGTTGCTTAAATCGTCCATCGCCCAACACCCATGCTCTATTTATCGAATCACGTATCTCTTCAAGAGTATAGTCAGGAATTTCCTGCTCAAATAATGCTGTGTATCTTTTTTGCCGTGTTGCATCTGTTTTGGCAAGATACCGTTTACGAACCAAAGGATGGATAAACGTATTACCCATACGGTGAGTTCCCATAATAATAAAAACATGGGTTCGAGAAAGTCCTGTAGATTCAGTGCATTGGACGCTCGCAGTAGGTTCAACTAATTTTTTAAGTTTTAACGCCCACTTTGGGTTAACAACCACTCACCGTTAAAAACTGCAACCAGCATAACAAAATCAATGCACCTTAATAAAGCAAACTATGAACCGATATACCAGGTGCGGGGCGGCGCATCAAACGACCGAACAGACGATTCAGCTTGTGACTACGGGACAAAAAAGAAAAGCAGCATTTTTTTCGGCAATCGAGTCCAGAGCAGGCGTGGACTAATCGCTGGTTATCCTTGTCAATCTTCATACCATGGCTAATCGCCTCAACAGCACGTTTCCGATTACTGCTGTGCCATTCAGCACAAGCTAAGTTGAGGAACACTTCGCCATCAACAAGCTCATTGCTTGCCGCTTCACGACACAGCAGCAGACCATTTTCCATCTTGTTTTCAGGCGCATTCAGCACCTGCACCATGCCATAATGCGACAATACGTTATTATATTTCTCATTCTGTTCATCCATTGTATCCAGAACTTTTTTAAAATCTCGCTCGGCTGCTTTATAATCCTGCGCTTTAAGTGAATCTTTTGCATTTTGCCAGGCTTGTGCACCCATAAATAGAACCCCTCCAACTAATTTCTCTCATTCCACAATCGAATAGGCAAATAGCTTAAAAAAACGTAACTACTCAGCGTATTAGTTAGATAAGGATGCAGATTATTGATTTTTAAGGCATCTGCAACATGGATGTTGCAGTAGAGCGCCAAGTAAACAAACATGGGGACGTATTTACAGCGGCCTTAAAAATCAATAACCTGCGTCCTTTCCCTAAATTACACTGAGCAGTTACAAAAAAACGTTTACACCATATTAACAATATCACTTAGGCTACACCTACTTAATATATAACACCATAAGAAGCCAATAACATTCTTATACCCTAATCCACAACCAGGCACACTACTATGAGCTGGCTACAAATTTCTATTAATACCACAAAAGACCATGCGGAACTCGCTGAAGGTTGTTTATTCAGCGTAGGCGCGCAAACTGTCACCTTAACCGATGGAGCTGACCAGCCCATTCTCGAGCCAGGGCCTGATGAGACACCAGTATGGAATAGCGTGATTGTAACAGGCTTATTTACTTTCGATTTTGCATTCGATAATAACCAGCAAAACCTGCTTGATGAAATAAAGCATTGCCTGAAAGATACTCGCTACAGCTGCACAACGAAGATACTGGAAGAGCAAAACTGGACACGCGCATGGATGGAACATTTCCATGCTATGGCCTTTGGTGAACGTCTTTGGGTATGCCCTTTGCATATCGAACCACCTGAGCCAGAAGCAATCAATCTACGTCTGGACCCGGGACTGGCTTTTGGCACGGGCACCCACCCAACCACGTCGTTATGCTTACGCTGGTTAGACAAAAACATTGCTCTAAATAATGATCTAAATAATAAAGCGCAGGAGAGTATCCTTGATTATGGTTGCGGTTCAGGGATATTAGCTATTGCCGCCTGTATGCTCGGCGCAGAGCATGCTGATGGTGTTGATATTGACCCACAGGCATTAGTTGCCACACACGACAACGCTGAAACAAATAAAGTTAGCGAAAAAATAAGCACCTGGTTAACTGATGATTATCAACAACATCATGCGCAGACACAATACGATATTGTGATTGCCAACATTCTAAGCGGCCCACTTGCCGAACTTGCGCCGATGCTTGCTAGGCACACCCAAACAAAGGGTGACATTGTATTATCAGGTATTTTGAGGGAACAGGCGGAAACAGTGCGTCAAACTTATGCAGAATTTTTTACAATGGACATGCCTGTTTATGAACAAGACTGGGTGTTATTGCATGGCATAAAAAAGCAGTGAATAGTGAATAGTGAAT
>CAYQXD010000054.1:0-18079 GCA_964421315.1 uncultured Thiotrichaceae bacterium
GGTATGCAGATGTGGCAGTCATTAGGTTTAACAACGGTTGTACCAAAAGGCATGAGTGTTGCTGGTAAATAGTCAGTAAAAATAAAATATAACTTTTAAAACCCTGCTTATATGAGTGGGGTTTTTTATGGGTTATGAAATAGAGATGTGAAAAGCATGTTAGATAACAAGTGCCTGAAATCATTCAAAAACATCTATTAAAAATCAGTAGTATTACAAGGATGTAGCGTTTACGCACCAAAGGATGGATAAATGGTAATCGTAGGCCTGCAGTAGTGGCACATGGAAGTGCCGTTCACGAACCAAAGGATGGATAAGCGGTAGCGTTGCGGGCAATAGTCACCAAAGTCAGGGTAGTCGATTGCCTGCTACGTTATCGCTTAAGCATGCCTACAACTGTCGGATAAAGTCTAAGCTGCTACCTTTAAGGGCTGGTGACGCGTACCCTAAAGGCTAAATCAAAATAAGGCGTGTTGGCACCGGTGCTTGCATTCATGATGCCACTAGGGCGGAACTCGATAGCTTTGACAGCATCATCATAAGCGCCGTTTGGAATAATTGGATTCGATGCTGCATCCAGAAAAGTCACACAATCACTGGTATCTGCAAGACTAACAAAATTACAGCTAACACCACTGGCATCAGCGCCGGTACCATCGTTGAAAGAAAAAGGCGCGCCGCCACTGAAGTTTCCAGTGAACAGTTGAATACCAGTGGAGATATCATCGCTGATCAGCAGCGTGTTGTTGTCAGGCGAGCCAATACCGGTATTCACAACTCGGATTCTATAAACCGAATTGGATAAGGGAATGGCTTTGGGGTTGCTTATATTGACCGGATCATCTTCCAGCGTCACGCTTTTTTGCACCACAAAGACCGGGAAGGGTACAGTGCCTTCGATGCAAACATCATCAATATGCCAGAAGTCCCATGTGCGCCAGGTAGGGCTGTCACCACCAAGCTGGCGAAAACGTAACTGAAACGCGGTGTGTCGAGCACTGGCGGGTAAAGTGTAGTTGCGAACAAATTCTTGACCTGGGTCGCCTAAGCCTGAAAAGGTTTCCAGTACAACCCAGTTAAGCGTATTGTCGAGGTATTCTACTACCAGATTTTCGCCCCAATCGGGGTCTTCGCTGAACCAGTCAGCACCCCGCCTGATCCACATTGAAACACCGCTAAATTGTGTTGTGTTTGTATCCATTGCATTTGAGGTGACGGTGACTCTGCCGCCATTGGTAAACATGGATGATGAGGGTGACTGGAAAGTGGTGGTGCTAATGCCTGCATCACCGCCACTGCTGGTAATTGTCCAGTTGGATAAGCCACCTTCAAAATAATCGCAACTGCCCAGTGTTAACGGTGGTCTTGTAACCGCTGTTTCGGTAATGACAACATCATCAACATGCCAGTAATCCCATGGGCCGCCATTGTTATTGGTGCCATTGATTTGACGCGCACGAAGTTGAAAGTTTGCATGTAAGGCTGAGAAAGGCAACTGCCCCGTGTAGTTGTATATTTCACCTGGAGTTCCATTGCCCAAATAGGAGGCGATGCCTACCCAGGTACCAACACTATCCAGAAATTCAATAACGAAGTCTTCACCGTTGTCAGGGTCTTCCGAGAAAGCATCATCACCACGTCTGACCCAGAAAGATAGTTCAGCACCTGGCAGACCACTCAGGTTGATAACACGACTGGTTACCGTTACGGGTAGATGGCGGGTAAATAGTGAGCGTGTTGGGGAATTTGCTGTCTGGCTGCTAATGCCGGAATGCGCGGAAACATTAGTTGTCCAGTTTGGTGCCAGTTTGGTGCGTTCGAAGTTATCAGAAAAATGAATATCACCGGGCGCGGCAATTGCCATGTTACTTAGCAGTAAAAAGATCAGGGCAGTTAGATTGATTGTGCTACTGGAGCGTGCGATTTTTTTTAACATAAATATTATGTGTAATGTGTTGATGGTTTTATTTTAGCATGTGATTGATAAGTTGCTTGAAAGCATAATTAATGACCGCATATAAAAAAATATAACTTTAAAGAGAAAGCATCATGAGAACAGATAAATTAACAACACGATTTCAAACTGCGTTAGCCGATGCGCAGTCATTAGCTGTCGGGCGTGATAACCAGTTTATTGAAGCGACTCACGTATTACAGGCATTATTAGAACAGGATTCCAGTACGGTAAGTCAGATACTGGCAAGTACTGGCGTTAGTGTTGAAGCACTGAAAACAAAACTTTTTGAAAACCTTGAAAGACTGCCTCAGGTACAGGGGCATGAAGGTGATGTGCAGTTATCGAATGAACTGATTCGGTTATTAAATCAAACCGATAAACTGGCGCAACAGCGAAACGATCAGTTTATATCCAGCGAATTGTTTTTGCTTGCACTGGTGGATGCAAAAACAGCAGTTAGTGGAATTTTAAAATCTGCAGGTGCGGATAAAAATCAGATAGAAAAAGTCATTGATAAGGTGCGTGGTGGTGAATCAGTGAAAGATGCCAATGCAGAAGAAAATCGGCAGGCACTGGAAAAATACACCATTGATTTAAGTGAACGAGCAGCACAGGGTAAACTGGATCCGGTGATTGGTCGTGATGAAGAAATTAGACGCACTATTCAGGTATTGCAGCGTCGTACCAAAAATAATCCGGTATTAATTGGTGAGCCGGGTGTCGGTAAAACCGCCATTATTGAAGGTCTGGCGCAACGTATATTAAACGGTGAAGTGCCAGAAGGCTTAAAAAGTAAACGTATTCTGTCACTCGATATGGGTGCGTTGATTGCTGGCGCAAAATTCCGCGGCGAATTTGAAGAGCGTTTGAAAGCGGTACTAAAAGACCTGTCGCATCAGGAAGGGCAGGTGATTCTATTTATTGATGAATTGCACACCATGGTTGGCGCTGGTAAAGCCGAAGGTGCTATGGACGCCGGTAATATGTTAAAACCGGCATTAGCGCGGGGTGAGTTGCATTGTGTCGGTGCAACCACTTTGGATGAATACCGTCAGTATATAGAAAAAGATGCCGCACTGGAACGCCGTTTTCAGAAAATACTGGTTGAAGAGCCCAGCGTGGAAGATACCGTTGCCATTTTGCGGGGTTTAAAAGAGCGTTATGAAATTCATCATAAAGTTGACATAACTGACCCCGCAATTGTGGCGGCAGCAACCTTGTCACACCGTTATATCAGTGATCGTCAGTTGCCCGATAAGGCCATTGATCTGATTGATGAAGCGGCCAGTCGTATTCGTATGGAAATTGATTCCAAACCAGAAGTGATGGATCGTCTTGACCGGCGCATCGTGCAGCTAAAAATTGAGCGTGAAGCACTGAAAAAAGATAAAGACAAAGCGACTTTGCAACGTCTGGAAAATCTTGAACAGGAACTGCTAGAACTTGAAAAAGAATACAGTGATTTTGAGGAGCAATGGCTTGCTGAAAAACTGGTAGTACAGGGCGCATCAAACGCAAAGAAAGAATTGGAGGAGGCTAAACTGGAATTAGAAGTTGCTCATCGCGCAGGTGATCTGGCGCGCATGTCAGAACTGCAATACGGTTTGATTCCAGAGCTGGAAGCAAAAATTGCTCAGATCGCGACAGCGGAGCTGGCGCGTGACCATAAATCACAGTTACTGCGTAATAAAGTCGGCAGTGATGAAGTGGCAGAAATTGTTGCCCGCTGGACAGGTATCCCGGTCAGTAAAATGCTCGAAGGTGAGCAGGAAAAACTGCTGCGTATGGAAGAAGAAATTGGTAAACAGGTAGTCGGACAGCGCGAAGCGGTGGCTGCGGTAGCTAATGCCATTCGCCGTTCACGTGCCGGTTTGTCAGACCCCAGTAAACCCAATGGTTCGTTCATGTTTTTTGGCCCAACTGGTGTCGGCAAAACCGAGCTGACAAAAGCGCTGGCAAACTTTATGTTTGATAGTGATGATGCCATGGTGCGACTGGATATGTCTGAGTACATGGAAAAACACTCCGTATCCAGACTGATTGGTGCGCCACCCGGTTATGTCGGTTATGAAGAAGGCGGACATTTAACTGAAGCGGTAAGGCGCAAACCTTACTCAGTGATCCTGCTTGATGAGATAGAAAAAGCGCATCCGGATGTGTTTAATATTTTATTGCAGGTACTGGACGATGGTCGTTTAACCGACAGCCAGGGTCGTACCGTTGATTTTCGAAACACGGTTATCATCATGACCTCTAATCTGGGGTCACAACAAATTCAGGAATTGGCAGCCTCGAATGATTATGAAGGCATAAAACAGGTGGTGATGGAAATTGTGTCACAGCATTTTCGGCCTGAGTTTATTAACCGTGTTGATGAAACCGTGGTATTTCACCCACTGGCAAAAGAGCAGATTCGAGAAATTGCGAAAATTCAGTTGCAGCATTTGGCAGCACGTTTGCATGATCAGGATTTTACCATGCAGATTTCAGATGAAGCGATTGATTTATTGGGTGAAGCAGGTTTTGATCCGGTATACGGTGCACGACCTTTGAAACGAGCCATTCAGCAGTATCTTGAAAATCCGTTAGCACAAATGATTCTTAAGGGCGAATATATGCCGGGTGATATTATTAACATAACGGTGAATGATTCAGAGTTGGAATTTGTGTCAGCTGAAAGAATTCAGCAAGTGGGTTAACAGTTTATATCGCTCTCACGCAGAGTGAGTATAGCGTGTGTTACTTTACCCTAAAAAAATCAGTTAAACCTACTGCGAGCGTCCAATGCACTGAATCTACAAGGCTGATGTGTTTCAATAAACCCATCGATTCTAACTTATCAATAAAGTCTCTTAAATCTTTGTATTTCATATTCCTTATATCGATTGTGTTTTTTACATAATTGTACTAAACGTACAATATAGGGCGCCTCTAAAAACCATAGTGTGATTTAGGGAATGCAGAAAAGAGTGTTGTTTTATGCGTTTCATAAATTGTGCTAGGGTTTTTAGAGATGCCCTATAGTTAGTAATTAATTATTTTCTTCTTCATGGTAGGAAAAAACATTATGTTAAAACCTGTTCTCCTGATATTCACCCTGGTGTTTCTTTCCACTGTTACAGTTGTTTTTGCCACACCCAATACTACTTTAAGCTGGGTAGGTTGCGGTATCAGTAAAAAAGCCTATGTTACCGATTTAGCTATGGCCTTTGAAAAAAAAACCAATATTCATATTACTCTCCATGGTGGTGGTGCAACCAAAGGTATTCGAAGCGTAGTTAGTGGTGAGGCAGATTTAGGCGGATCCTGCCGATACCGCCTACCCGATGACCCCCGTGAGAAAAGTGCTGGCTTCGAACCCGTTGCCTGGGATGCATTAGTTGTAATTACGCATAAAGACAACCCCATCAATAACTTGAGCTTACAACAGATACGGGGCATCTACACCGGAAAAATCACTAACTGGTCTCAAGTCGGTGGACCTGATGAGTATATTTACCTGTTTACCCGTGAAAGCCAGTATTCCGGCGTTGGTCGAACATTGCGTAAACTTATTTTTGCTGATTTTGACCAAAAGTTTGTTTCCACTAAGCTATTTCCTTCATCCGGACCGTTGGAAAAAGCCATTATTAAAACCCCTTTCTCTATTGCTATAACTGGAGTCAGCAGTGCCAGGCTTAGGGATGTCAAAATACTTGAACTGGAGGGTGTCTACCCAAGTTTGGAAAATCTAAAAACTGGAAATTATCAATTGTACCGCCCACTTTATATCACCTATAACGCTTCTTCAGATAAGATAAAAGAAATAAAACAGTTCATTCGTTTTTGCCATAGTAAAGAAGGTAGAAAAATAATGCGAACAAATGGTACGCTGCCTTATCGTGAAGCCATGCATTTAGTCGCTCGGCTACTAAAACAGGATTTATCTGCTTTTCGCAAAGGAGCTAAATTTTCTATAAAAACAAATGAATAATACAATTGCATGTGAGCTACGTTTGTATTTAGGGCTTGTCTATTAATTGCCCTAACCCCAATGCCTGTAAATTACAACTAAATCAGATGAAAAGAATACTGGTTATTGAAGACTGTCTACAGCAAGGAGCTGTAGCCATGATTCGCTTTAATCCACATAGGGACGTATTTATAGCGCATCTTTAATAACCAGTATCCTTTTTTCATTAATACCCAAATCCACGCATAGATAGTCATTAGCACCTGACCTGCTTTTAAATCACGATTACTTTTAGGTAACGCAAAGGCTTTATAAAGAAATAAGACACCCACTATTTAAAAATTAATATATTCAATTACTACCGTCCCGTTAAATTATTGAACAAATTCAATTGCTTAGGCATATCGTCCCCACAGGTTGTGTAATCACGATTTGTAAGTAGTTGTTCTAATGGTGTTTTTTCAAATAAGGCTGGCTCTTTTCCTTTTAATAACATCACGTTACAGTTCTTTGCGATAGGTTTAACGGGACAGTAGTGATGTTGTATGTATTAAGTTTCTTATCTGTGGTTAAAATAAGCTTTGTTTTTTTAGCACTATATAGTGGATTAACGTTTTTAACTTATAACTTAAAACATACAACTTATCCATGTTTGCACATCTTTGTGCCACTACTCTGCATGCACCTGAGGGTAAACGTTTCTTTTTTCTTTAATGTAACTATTGATCGGTTTAGACTTGTCCAGATAAAAGCCCTGCGCATAATCAATGCCAATTTTTTTTAGTTGGTTCAAAGTAAATATATTTTCCACATGTTTGGCAATGGTTTCAATATTCATTACTTTGCCAATCTGATTGATTGCAGCAACCATGGCTTTATCGGTAATGTTATGTGACATGTTTTTAATAATGTTGCCGTTTATTTTTAAATAATCTACCGGTAGATCTTTTAAATATGAAAAAGAAGAAATGCCTGCGCCAAAATTGTCGATTGCAAATTTAACATTATATTTACCAAGCGCGTAAATCAGTTCTGATGTCTGGTCAATGTTTTTAATGATGCTTGCCTCTGATATTTGCAGGCAAACAGCATCAGGTGAAATATAGTATTTTTTGTATTGCTGTATAACATAGTCAGCGAACTGGTGATTGGTTAATGAATTAGCGGATATGTTAATAAGAAAACAGACATTACACTTGTTGTTTGAATCCAGGGCAACATTATTGTACATATTTGAGATTTGTTTGAATGCCTGTTTAATTACCCAGCAGTCTACATCCTTCATTAAACCAAAACGCTCGGCAGCCGGGATATAACTTCCTGGTAATAACAGCCTGCCTTCGTCATCATGTAGCCGCAGCAAAACTTCGCACATTGGTGGAGTATTCTGATTTTGCAGGTTTTGATTTTTCAGACTTTTAATGGTTTGCAAATATAATGAAAAACGATTGCTATCTGGATCTTTGTTAATATCCGCAACCCAGCTCAGTTCCTTATGTATTTTTTTAACGCTTTCATCATCTAACCCATGAATGTGTACCTGATTGCGTCCCATGTCTTTGGCTGCATAACAGGCAATGTCTGCTTGTGAGAGTGCTTTTTCAATGTCCTGTGTATTCTGGTCTATCATGACCAGGCCAATACTGACACCAACATGGAACTTTTTATGCTGCCAGTTAAACTCGTAGTTTTTAATCAGGCTGACAATCCCTTCTGTAATTTCAATGGCTTTATCAAGTGAGCAACCTTCAAGTAACAAGCCAAATTCATCACCACCGATACGAGCCAGTGTGTCATGACTGCGGATATTGTTTTTAATGATTCTGGTTAATTCAATTAATAACTCATCACCGGCTTTATGGCCGCAGTTGTCATTAACATTTTTAAATTTATCCAGATCAAGGAAGCATAAAGCATGATTTTTATGGTTTACATTACTGTTTTTTATAATATTAAAGGCTTCTACTAATCGATGATTGAATTCTTTTCGGTTGACCAGTTTTGTTAATTCGTCATGTGTTGCCTGAAAGCGGATGGCGGAATTTTTCTTTGTGGTTTCTCGAATAACCAGTTGTGCGATATATATCGCAATAAAAAAAGCGGCTAAAAACAGATAAAATATAATGTTACTAATTGTTTCCTGATTTTTTTTTGTATCATAAATTATTGAGCGCGTAATATCTTCCTGTAATAAAACCAGTTTGTTTAAATCTGTCTGCAGAACATGCCTTGCTTCATTAGCCTGCTGCAGGTCATCTCGTACTGATTCTATTGGCATGTTTGAGAGCAAGTTTTGTGTTGTTGTATCATTGAGCTCTTTTGCTATACGGGTATTTATCATTAACTGATTGAGCAATTTAGCTTCGCGCGCACTCATGTTAAAGGTGTAAAGTAAATCTCGAGCTTCTTTATAGCGTAGTGCGTGGATGCCCATTTTGATACGGTATTCATCACGTTCAAAATAATCATCGGTTAAATACATCTCGTACAGTGTGTCTCCACGCAAACGTATACTGTCACGCATGGTATTGGCAGCAGATGTTTTTGTGTGAGTCTCGGTGAACAGTTGACTCATTTGCCCGGTAATGGAATTCATCTGCGATAACAAAATAAAGCTAATCAGGCCCATTAGGGTAAGGACACTGGCAAAGCCTAAACCGACAAAAATTTTTATGGGGTCTTTGTTCATTTTTTGATGAAATTTCTTTTGTTCTCTTATGAGTTTAGCACGTAACCGGTACGTTCCTGTGTCACTACTGCTGTTGTATGCTTTCTCCCGCTGGTTGAGATGACAATAGCTTCAATAATGTTGTCCATCCTCTCCATCCTTTGGTTCGTCAACAGTACATCCATGTGCTACTACTGGTTCGTGAATGCCACATCCCCCGGATCACGTCCGGGGCAGGCTATGTGGCACTGCTCGCGGAAAATTCTCTTCTTGTTCTATAGTTTAAATTGAGAAATTTTGAATTAATAGCAAATTATCGAAAAATGTGTTATTTGGGCATTATTTTTTTAAGTTTACTGCTTGTTATTAGCTTTTACTATCGTTTTTTGCTGTCACTGCCGGCCTTTATCAGTAACGTATCCAACAGCCTGTTACTGAGTAAGCGTTTGAGAAAGCCAAATAAATAGGTGGGAAAGGTAACGTAATAACGTGGTTTCGGATTTTTTGCTTCCAGTGCATAAATCACCCGTTTAAGCACTGCTTCTGGTGGCAAGGTGAAAGGCACCGCAGAACCTTTTTTATTGAGACGTTTCAGCACACCCAGATATTTTTCACGGTGTATGCTGTTTTCGATATCAATATGTTGTTTCATCGCTTTTACCGCATTGGCGCGAAACTGGCTGGTAATCGGGCCCGGTTCAATCAGGCTAATAAAAATATTACTGCCTTTAAGTTCAAGACGCAGAGTATCGCTTAAACCTTCTATGGCATATTTACTGGCGTTATAAGCGCCGCGAAAAGGCATGGCGACAAAACCTAAAACCGAGCTGTTTTGAATGATGCGTCCAAAACCCTGTTTTCGCATTATTGGAATGACAAGATTGGTGAGCTCTAACCAGCCAAAGACATTGGTCTCAAATTGAACTTTCAGGCTTTCCCGACTCAGGTCTTCGACCGCGCCGGGTAGTCCAAATGCGCCATTGTTAAATAATGCGTAAAGATTACCATCGGTTAGTAGCATGATTTGTTTAAATGCATGTTGTATAGATTCACTATTGGACAAATCCAGAAGTAAGCTTTCAAAGCCTTCATCGATAAGTTGTTTTACACTGTCTTCACGTCTGGCAGTAGCGATAACACGATAACCACGCTGTTTTAAACCTTTGGCAACGCAATAGCCGATGCCGGTTGAGCAGCCAGTAATAAGCACTGTTTTGTGACTATTGGTCTCAGGTTTTTTCATTGTTTTTCGCATAGTACAATACCAGTACTTTATGTGGGTGTTGATGTGTGGGTGCCTCGGCATATAAGAAAATTACTTCTGCATTTTCTATATACCGTCCAACCCTGGACATATATAATCACGCGTTTACATTTTTAGGTGGGTCGATTATGCCGTTTTATGAATATCAGTGCACAAAATGTGGCCATGAAGAGGAAGTTTTGCAGAAAATTAGTGATAAACCACTAAAAATATGCGTTCCCTGCGGTAAATCGACAATGAAAAAGAAAGTGTCAGCAGCGGCTTTTCGCTTGAAAGGTGGCGGTTGGTATGAGACAGACTTTAAATCGGGTAACAAGAAAAATGTTGCGGGCGATGCTAAAGCCGAGGCAACTAAAAAGTCAGTAGATAAAAAGACCACAGGTGGCTCGATGAAAACTACGTAGGGTGGATAAGCGATAGCGCATCCACCGCCATGAGCACTATTTTTTGGTGGATGCGCTATCGCTTATCCACCCTACGTACTAAATACAGTAAAATGAGCCGTTTCACATAACATAACATAACGAGATTAACACATGCGCAGCCATTATTGCGGAGCAGTAACCGAAGAATTACTCGATCAGGAAGTCACCTTGTGTGGCTGGGTCAATCGTCGCCGAGATCACGGCGGTGTTATTTTTATTGATTTACGTGATTGTGAAGGCATCGTACAAGTTGTGTTTGATCCTGATCGTTCTGCAATCTTTGAGATAGCCGAGCATGTGCGTAATGAATATGTTTTACGTTTGACAGGCCGTGTACGTTTGCGTCCTGAAGGCACAGCAAATGCAGAACTTACCTCGGGTAAAATTGAAATCCTCGGGTTACAGCTGGAAGTGTTAAATGCATCAGAAACACCGCCATTTCAGTTAGATGATGTGGGTGTACATGATGATTTACGTTTGCAATACCGTTATATTGATTTGCGCCGTGATGAAATGCAGCAACGTATGCGTTTGCGTTCACAGGTAACGCGTTATTTACGCAACTTTCTCGACGAAAAACGTTTTCTGGATATCGAAACCCCAATGCTCACCAAAGCCACGCCCGAAGGTGCGCGTGACTATTTAGTGCCATCTCGTACCCATCAGGGCAGTTTTTTTGCATTGCCGCAATCACCGCAATTGTTCAAACAATTATTGATGATGTCGGGCATGGATCGTTATTACCAGATTGCTCGCTGCTTCCGTGATGAAGACTTACGTGCCGACCGACAGCCGGAATTTACTCAGGTGGATATCGAAACCACCTTTATGGATGAGAATGCGGTAATGGAGATTATGGAAGAAATGATCCGTGGTTTATTTAAATTAACATTAAATGTTGATTTGCCTAACCCGTTCCCGCGTATGGATTACAGCGAAGCCATGTTACGTTATGGTTCGGACAAACCGGATTTACGCATTTCGTTGGAACTGGTTGACCTTGCCGATGTTATGAAAGAGGTTGAATTTAAAGTGTTCTCGGGCCCGGCAAATGACCCGGAAGGTCGTATCGTGGTGCTGCGATTACCGGGCGGGGCGAAACTATCTCGTAAAGAAATTGATCAATACACGGAATATGTCGGTCGTTATGGTGCTAAGGGTCTGGCATGGATTAAAGTTAATGATGTGAGTGCTGGCCGTGAGGGTTTGCAGTCACCGATAGTGAAGTTTTTACCGGACGAGGTACTTGAGGCTATTATTGAAAAAACCGGCACTCAGTCCGGCGATATTTTGTTCTTCGGTGCGGGTGAAACCCATGTGGTTAATGAGTCCATTGGCGCATTACGCGTTAAATTAGGACAGGATAGCGGTTTGGTGAGTGAAACATGGCAGCCATTGTGGGTTGTTAATTTCCCCATGTTCGAGAGAAATAAAGAGGGTAACTGGACAGCGTTGCATCATCCGTTTACTGCCCCATCGATTGATTCTGTTGAAGCATTTAAATCTGATCCAGGTGCCGTGCTGTCGCGTGCTTATGATATGGTACTAAACGGCACTGAATTAGGTGGCGGTTCAGAGCGTATTTATAAAATGGATATGCAAAACGCAGTATTTGATATCCTCGGCATTTCATCGCAAGAAGCAGAAGAAAAGTTTGGTTTCCTGCTAACCGCATTAAAATATGGTTGTCCACCCCATGCCGGCATTGCTTTTGGTCTGGATCGTCTGGTAATGTTGATGGCGGGTGCGCACAGCATTCGTGATGTCATGGCATTTCCTAAAACTCAATCGGCAGCCTGTCTATTAACCTCTGCACCGGCTGCGGTTTCAAGCAAACAATTACGTGAGTTAAACCTCAAACTGCGAAAAGTGGAAAATAGTGAGCAGTAGTACAAGGACGTACTGTTTACGAATCAAAGGATGGACAAAATTTCTCCCCATGGCCGAGATGATAACTTTGTAGGGTGGATAAGTGAAACGCATCCACCTTTTTTTAATGTTCTGGTGGATGCGCTATGCTTATCCACCCTACTACTGAGCAGTTAGATTAAAATTAAACATGAGTGCAGCAATACAACTCTATACTTTACTCGATGACGAGGACTGCGAATTACGCATTCTTGCTGCCCGTGAAACATTAGGTGAACGCCTGGTCATACTGGGGCATCACTACCAGCGAGATGAAGTTTTTCATCATGCTGATTTCACCGGTGATTCGCTAAAACTATCCCGCCAGGCGGCATCATCAAAAGCGGACTACATTGTTTTTTGCGGTGTGCATTTTATGGCGGAGGTGGCGGATATTCTGTCGCGTCCAGATCAGGTTTCAATTTTACCGGATATGTCGGCGGGTTGCTCCATGGCTGATATGGCCGACCTGCAAAATGTCGAACGTGCCTGGCAGGAACTGTCAGAGGTGTTAGACCCGCAGCAGACCATTACTCCGGTCACCTACATCAACTCTGCAGCAGATTTAAAAGGTTTCTGCGGCCAACATGGTGGCATTGTCTGTACTTCAACCAATGCCAGACATGTGCTGGAGTGGAGTTTTAAACAACGCGAAAAAGTCCTGTTTTTCCCCGATCAGCACCTGGGTCGAAACACCGCTTATCCCATGGGTATTACGCTTGATGAGATGGTGGTGTGGGATTATGATAAGCCCCTGGGCGGTTTATCCGTGACACAAATTCAAAAAGCAAAGATTATATTGTGGAAAGGTTTTTGTTCGGTACACCAAATGTTTCAGCCGGAACAGATTGATAACTTTAAACAAAAATACCCGGAAACAAAAATAATATCACACCCGGAAAGTTCGTTTGAAGTTTGTCAGAAATCAGATTATATTGGCTCCACAGAGTATATAATTAACACAATTGCCAATGCTGAAAAAAACACGCGCTGGCTGGTTGCCACCGAATTAAATCTGGTTAATCGACTGCATGAACAGTTTAAACATGAAGGTAAAAACGTCCATTTTATGTCGCCAAATGTGTGTATGTGTTCCACCATGTTTCGTATCGACCCACAACATATGGCATGGGTGCTGGAAAACCTGGTTGATGGCCATGTGGTCAATCAAATCAGTGTGCCTGCTGATGTTGCACAGCAGGCAAAATTGGCGCTTGCTCGCATGCTGGATGTTTCTCCCTAGGAGACTGTCCACGAATATAAAGCCTACTGGCGCAGCATTTTTTCTTTGTTATGCGTGAAGCCGTCGTATTGGTGCATGGTTTGTGGAGTGTTGCTGGTGTCGACCTGCTAAGACTTCGTAATCGTCTGAGCAGTGCGGGTTACGAGTGCCACATGTTCAACTACCATGTCTGGGGCAAACCGCCTGCAGACGTCGCTGTCAAACTCAATCAATATATAAAAAAAATTGATGCTCCGTTGGTACACATTGTGGCGCACAGTTTTGGTGGCATAATCACCCTGCATTTATTTGACCAGTTTCCTTTTAATATAAAAGGCCGTATTGTATTGTTGGCATCGCCAGTAAACGGCAGTGCAGTGGGAAAACGTATCAATGCACACCCGATGACACGGTGGATGCTGGGTCAAAGTCACGTTAATGGCTTATCGGGTGATGTACCAAAGTGGAGAGGCTGGCAAGATATCGGTATTATTGCAGGCAATATTCCCATAGGTCTGGGGCTGGTTGCCGGTGGTCCAGAGTTGCCACATGATGGCACGGTGTCGGTTGAAGAAGCGCAGCTTAAAGGTGCGACAGATGCCATTATTGTGCATGAAAGCCACCTGAGTATTTTGATGTCAGCACATGTTGCATCGCAGGTTATTATTTTTCTACAAACTGGCAAGTTTGATCGGGAAACTATTACGCCGTTGTTTGATGCAGAGCCTGCATAAAATTAATATCAGCTACAGTAGCTCAGGGTTAATCTGGAAAAATGTGTCAGCTTTTCCAGCGTCTATAAAGTGTCGAAACCAGCTATTCCATATCTGATACTATCTGTCAGATGAAATGCGGACTTATGCACATCAGCCCTTTTACAAATTAAACTTATGTTTACCTTTTTTCGAATATTTCTGATTACCTTATCCCTGGCATTAGCTATTTCGCCAGCATTGGCTTTTGATAATGATTTTGAAATTAACGACATCAATCTTGGCAGCGAGAATTTTCTTGATTTAAAGGCGCATCGTTTTCGTAAGTCGCTTGAATACCAGTGGTATGACAACACCACTGCCTGGCGCATTACCGGCGCGAGTCTGGATGCTGAGCTGGCCTTTCTGCAAACTGAACTAAAACTACAACATGAATTATCAGATTACGTCAATGTACGGCTCCAAATTGAGCAGGAAGTGTTTTACGCTGACAAGGAATTCTCATATCCAGTAACCGAGGTTGAGTTTTATCCATGGGCGGGTGATTTTGGCTTTTCACTGCTCGGCATAGGTGCATATGAAAAACGGGACATGGATCTTGGCGTTGCGCTTATATGGGGAAGACGACCCTGGAACTATACGCGTTTTGAATATCTTGAGGTTGATTCACTTTATAACCAGAAAAATATCAGTGATAACACTTTCTACAGTAAAGAGCCCAAAGCCATGAAGTTTGAAGGTGCCTACCAGTTTGGCGGTAAGTATAAACTGCGCTTTACTGTTAGCCGTGACACACCACTTGAACTTATTGATCCGGACAATAATGGTCTTTTCAAGCATGAAGCCAATCATTATTTTTTGTTGTTTGACTACCAGCCTGAACCAGACTCCGTTGTCGGCATAAGCCTTAACGGTTTTACGCTGGATAAATCCAGTGCAAAAACAGGGGCGGGGGATAAGCAGAATCAGCAGCAACAGGCAACTGATTATATCTCTGTCGATATTTACTGGGTGCAAGGAATGGGTAAACAATACGAATTTCGAGTGGGGTCACAGTATGACCGTATCAGAAATGATATTCGTGATTTGATAACAAACGGCAATGATCTTAATTACTTTATGGACACATTACAGGTCTACGCTACTGCCTATCATCCATTTAATGAAAATATGGCATGGGATATTGGCTTATATATTGGCCATGTTGAAGAGCAACAAGTTTTCCTGACAGACAATGCTAAAGATGTTTTAAAGGAAGATACAGAAGTTAAATTTCGAATGGGTTTTGAGTACTCATCGTCTGATGGCCGTAACACGCTGCAGTTCAACGTCAGCTTAAATGTTGATGGCTTCTTTGACAATATAGGCGATGGTGCTGGCATTAGTTTTCAGTCCGTATTTTGAGAATATTGGCTTAGCGGCAGGTTTGTCTTTCGAACAACCTTCCAGTTCGCACCTAAAACCTTTAGCCGCCAGCCCGTCACAGTGGTAAACTCCACGCCATCAAAATATATGAAGTCTAGCGGGTAAATACGTTTTTCTTTCGACACGGAGACCACGGAGGACACAGAGAGTTATATTAGTGGGCTAGCAAAAAAGATTTGTCCTACCAGGTAAATATTTAATATTCTCTGTGCTCTCTGTGCCTAAATAATATGACCCGCTACAAATTATATAGAATCAATAATAAAGACACCCAAAAAATACAATAAAAAAAGCGGGAGAATACAATGGCAGGCCACAGTAAATTTGCCAATATCAAACATCGCAAAGCGGCTCAGGATAAAAAACGTGGCAAAATTTTTACCAAGTTAATCCGTGAAATTACCGTCGCTGCTCGTGGTGGTGGCGGTGGTGATGTGGCGAGTAACCCACGTCTGCGCCTGGCTGTTGATAAAGCACTGGCTGCCAATATGACCCGTGATACCATTGAGCGCGCCATCAAACGCGGTACTGGCGAAGGGGATGATACCAATTATGATGAGATTCGCTATGAAGGTTATGGTCCGGCGGGTACCGCTATTATGGTTGATTGCCTGACCGATAATCGTAACCGCACCGTGTCTGAAGTGCGCCATGCTTTTACTAAAGCCGGTGGTAATCTGGGCACAGATGGTTCAGTCGCATATATGTTTACACGTGCTGGGGTATTAATGTATTCACCGGGTAGTGATGAAGATGCCATTATGGAAGCCGCGCTTGAGGCGGGTGCAGAAGATGTGGTGGGCAATGAGGATGGCAGTATTGAGGTAATGACCACGTATGAAGATTTTATGTCGGTAAAAGAGTCCATGGTAGCGGCAGATTTTTCGCCAGAAACGGCAGAAATCGTTGAGAAGGCAGCAAACCTGATTGATGTTGGTCTGGATGATGCGACAAAAATTATGCGCCTGATTGATACCCTGGAAGATCTGGATGATGTGCAGGATGTGCATACCAATGCGGATTTTTCGGATGAAGTGATGGAGCAATTATCGTCTTAGTCAACACCCTTAAAAATCGGCCCATGAAACATCAAAAAACCCGCATCATCGGCATCGACCCCGGTTCACGTTGCACCGGTTATGGCGTGATTGACAGCGATGGATTGCGTCATTGTTATGTGACCAGTGGTTTTGTAAAAATTATCGGTGATGAGTTGCCTCAACGTTTAGGTATGATTTTTAGTGAAATCAGCCTCATTATAGAAAAATGGCAACCACAGACCATGGGTATCGAACAGGTGTTTATGAATAAAAATGCCGATTCGGCACTTAAACTTGGCCAGGCACGAGGAGCAGCCATTTGTGCAGCGACTAATGCAGAGCTGGAAATTGGTGAATACACACCGCGAGCCATTAAAAAAGCCGTAGTTGGTAATGGCGCAGCAGATAAGCAACAAATTCAACAGATGATGAAACTATTATTAAAACTCGATTTTGAGCCGCAAAGTGATGAAGCTGATGGCCTGGCTATTGCGCTGTGTCACGCCAATCATATGCAGATGAAAACACTGGGTATCGCCAGTAAAGTTCGTGGTGGTCGTTGGCGATGATAGGTCGATTGCAGGGCACTATACTGGAAAAACAACCGCCATCCATACTCATTGATGTGCAGGGCGTGGGCTACGAGTTAGAAGCCTCAATGACCACGTTTTATAACTTACCCGAGTGTGGCGAAACTATTATATTGCATACGCATTTAGTAGTGCGCGAGGATGCGCAACTATTATACGGTTTCCATTCTTTGTCTGAACGCCTGATGTTTCGCAGTTTAATAAAAATCAGCGGCGTAGGGCCAAAACTGGCGCTGACCATACTCTCGGGTATGAGTGCAGAAGATTTTACCCGTTGTATTGTGGAAGAGGACAGCAAGGCCTTAATCAAGCTGCCCGGTGTCGGTAAAAAAACCGCTGAACGATTAGTGATTGAGTTGAAAGATCGCCTGCAAAAAGATGATTCAATCAAGCTGCCCGGTATGGCAGTGCCAATAGCAAAACAGGCAAATCCAGTGAACGATGCAGTCAGTGCGCTCATTTCTCTTGGTTATAAAGCGCCGCAAGCCAGCCAGATGGTGCGTGATCTCGATGTTGAAGACAAATCAACTGAAGATATTATTCGTGCTGCGCTTCAGGGGCGTTAAGTGAGCGAGAACCCGGTATTATCAGCAACTAGTGTGGCAGGCGAAGTCGCCATCGACCGAGCGATCAGGCCTCAATATTTAAAAGATTATCGCGGGCAACCGGCAGTAACGGAACAGCTGGAAATTTTCATACCGGCTGCTAAAGCACGTAATGAAGCACTAGACCACATATTGTTTTTTGGCCCTCCTGGTTTAGGCAAAACCACACTGGCGCATATTGTTGCCAATGAAATGGGGGCGACCCTGCATTCAACTTCGGGTCCGGTATTAGAAAAACAGGGCGACCTTGCCGCTTTGCTGACCAATCTCGAAGCACACGATGTTTTATTTATTGATGAAATTCACCGTT
>CAYQXD010000055.1:0-18021 GCA_964421315.1 uncultured Thiotrichaceae bacterium
TGGTGGTTCCAGCATTGGTCCGTATGCAAATGATGCCGATGATAAATCTTTTGTTAATCCACATCCGATACCAGAAGTAGAATATCAGGGTGAAGCATCAGGCAGTGCTGTCATTATTACCATAGATGCCAGCCAAACCCTTGAGGCAGTTTTTTCTATTACCGGCAATGATGCGGTGTTAGTCAACCCGCCTGCAGAATCCTCCGGCTCATCGGGAAAAACATCATGGATAACATTATTGTTATTTCTGAGTTCTTTACTACTGGCGCGTCGTACCACTATACAATTAGCAATTAAACCGTACTCTCCAGATATACTGAAGTAGCGATGAACTTTATAAAATCATCATTAACCATAGGCGCGCTCACATAATAACCCTGCACGGTTTCAACGCTACGCTGGCTTAAAAATTCATACTGTTCTTTATTTTCTACACCTTCACCAATAATACTTAAACCCAGGCTATGTGCCATGGCGATAATAGCATCACACAAAGCGCGATCATCCGGGTCATCAGCAATATCCTTAATAAACATTTTATCAATTTTAAGTACATCAAAAGGAAAGCGTTTTAAATAACTTAATGAAGAATAACCGGTGCCAAAATCATCTATCGACAAGCGAATGCCCATTTCTTTAAACTGATTCAATATCGCAACCACATGCGGTACGTCTTTCATTATCAGGCGCTCGGTTATTTCCAGCTCAAGGCATGAGCCTGGTAAATCATAGCGTTTTAAACTATCGGCAATTTTTTTAACCATGTCTTTGCCTCTGAACTGACGGCTGGATAAATTAATTGCAATATAAAGATCTTTATGATCGGCATGTTCACGCCATTTTTTTACATCGGCTAGTGCGGTATCAAACACCCAGTCGCCAATCTCGACAATCAAACCACTTTCTTCAGCAAGTGGTACAAATTCTTCCGGTGAAACAAAACCTAATTCTTTATCCTGCCAGCGTATTAAAGCTTCGGCGGCAATAATACGTTGTGTGTTTACATCCATTAAAGGTTGATATTGTAGATAAAAATCACCATTTTCCAGTGCGCGTCGCAACTTACTGTCGATCTCGACACGTTTCATTACTACATCGCCCATCTCCGGGGTAAACACTTCGAAGGTGTTGCGTCCTTTGCGTTTGCTTCGATACATCGCGGTATCGGCATTTTTTAACAGGATATGCGGATCGTCACCATCGCGCGGAAAGATGGCAATGCCAATACTTGCGGTTACCGAAAACTCCATATCATGAATTACGCAGGGTTTTGCAACTCGTTGTAAAATATCGGCTGCTTTGATTTGTATATTGCCCTCAAAAGACTGCGTCCCATTGTCGTTACTGCCGCCGTTGCCATTTTTATTCTCCAGCAACATAATTAAAAACTCATCGCCACCCAGGCGTGCAACGGTATCAAAATCACGCACGCAGGCTTTCAATCTGCCTGCCATGTAGGTTAAAAACTCGTCACCTGCACTATGTCCCAGGGTGTCATTTATGTTTTTAAAATGATCAAAGTCCATGTATAACAGCGCCAGTTTTTCTTTCTCTCGAATAGCGTTAACAATCGCCTGTTGAATTCGGTCGTATGCTAGTGTGCGGTTGGGTAAATTTGTTAACTTGTCGTAGCTCGCCTGATATAGCAGGCGTTCTTCATAATCTTTGCGTACCGAAATATCTTCTTTAATAGCAAGATAATGTGTGCTTTCATTTTCCTTGTTTTTGATCGCTGACAGGGTGACATTTTCCCAGAACAACTCACCGTTTTTCTTTTTATTATAAAGCTCACCGGTCCATGTCTGACCGGATGTAATGGCATGCCACATGTTTTTATACTGTAACGCAGGGGTACGCCCCGAGTTAAAGATACGTGGATTCTGCCCGATTAACTCCTGCTCTTTATATCCGGTAATTTTACAAAGCTGCGGGTTAACATATTCTATGTTGCCATCAAGATCGGTAATGATGACCGATACCGGGCTCTGCTCAATCGCCTGTGATAATTTATTTAAGTTTTCAGCGGTAAGTTTGTGGTTGCCCACTTCATCTTCTAAATCAACAATTAAATTATTGATGCTTACTGTCATTTCATTAAATGCTTTTGCCAGATCGCCTATTTCATCATTGGCTTCCACTTTTGCTTTTACTGACAGATCTCCTTTGGCAATGGTTTCAACCACTGAGGTCAGGCGTTTAACGGGGCCTAATAATAATCTTGTGGCGACCATCACAATCAACACCACAAAAAGAATTATAGCCACTACCACTAATAATGCGTTTTGCATCTGTGTGACTACTGGTTCTAAAAACACATCCTGTGGTAATGAGACAACAATTGTCCACGGCGCAGTTTTTAGTTTAAGTACTGCAGAAGAAAATATTGCTGTGCCCAAACCATAAAATGGGGTTTCTATTATGGGGTTACTGACAGTAGCCAGCTTGATTTTGCTGGACCATGCTGGATGCTCAACAAAGGTGGTTGTGATATTTTTTGGCAGGCGTTTATTGAGTTTCAGTTTCTCAAGGCTCGGCTCATCAATTTTACTTGCCAGTGTATACTTCAGGTTTGTATGCCTGCCATGAAGCAGGCGCAGGTTATTTTCATCTAGCAGAACGGCGAATGAGCCACGACCAACCATACCTTTGGTACGATCAAACAATGTGCTAAGAATAGCGGCATTGTATTTAGCCCTTAACACACCAATGAATTTACCGGACAGGTCATTGATGGCACTACTAAAGACAATAGTAGTGCGTTTCTCATCAAAAATTATTGGTGAGCGATAACTGCTTTTACCCGCCTTAACGGCACCACCTACCACTGTACCTGCAAAAACTTTAAAGTACTCCTGCCCACTTTCATCCATCCCCATATTTTCTGAAGCAGTATCCAGTATATTGATGCCCTGGGTGTTTAATATGGCGTAAGAATAAATAATGTCATCTTGTCGGGACTTTAGGGCGCGCAATATTTCCAGCAAGGCATGGCGATTATACGGTGGCTCCGCTTTCCAGCTTATAAAATGATGAATTGCCGGCAGGTTTGCTTCTGTGGTTAAAAAGTGGACGTTCTGGAGATTAAACTGGTCTAGCCGATCGGCATAATTTCTCGCCACAGAACTCAGAGATTTATTTGCAGCTTCAGTAAGATTCTGCTTCATAATGTAACTATTCAGCAACACCAGGATAGTTAGCGAGGTTAACAGAATAACCATAAAAGCGGTGACCAGCTTGGCGCGCAGGGTATATTGTCTGGCGATAAATATACCGATAACCAGCAACAGGATACCGCTGACGATTAATAAACCTGCAATTTCTAATAACACATCCTTATACTCTGTTACAAATCATAGTAAGTTACTATTATATATTGTTGTTCGCATTAGCTAGAATAACCTTGTCACCCTTTAAATTCTATTATTATCCTTAATGATTGCATGACAAACTCTAATACACCCTCTACGTTATATGGAAACTGGCAATCCACCTTCTCAGCCGAACTTGTTGCCGGTGACTGCCTGAGCATTACTGAGCCACAGCTGTCAGCGCAAAGTATTTATTATATTGAGCGGCGACCGCAGCAGGGTGGGCGCTGCGTTATCGTCAAAGTAGTCAATAATAAAACAACGGATATTTTACCTGCTCCCTTCAGTGCACGCTCACGAGTGCATGAATACGGTGGCGGTTGTTATTGTATAGCTGAAAATCAGGTGTTTTTTATCAATGATAGCGATCAGGATATTTATTGTTTAATAAACCATCAGCTCAGGCGCATCACCACAGCTGAAGATCAGCGTTTTGCCGATTTTATTTATGATAAAAAACATCATCGGCTTATTGCTATCTGTGAAACACATAACCACGATCAGGTAACAAATACAATTGTAAGTATAGATGTTAATACTGGCAGCCTGGCTACCCTTGAACAAGGTTATGACTTCTACGCCAGCCCACGATTAAATGCCTATGGTAATCAGTTGTGCTGGCAAAGCTGGAATCACCCCAATATGCCCTGGGACGGCAATGAATTATGGCTGGCCGATATTGATAGTGCTGGCCAAATCGAAAATAAAAAACATATTGCCGGCGCAGGCAATGTTTCCGTGTTTCAACCGCAGTGGTCACCCAATGGGACTTTACATTATATTTCGGACAACAGCGGCTGGTGGCATTTATACCGTTACACCAATAATAACCATACTAAAAAAACCGCTGGTAAAATAACACAACTAACTAAAGGCGAAAAAGAGCTGGGTTTGCCACAATGGGTATTCGCGCAATCAAGTTATGCTTTCGTTGACGATAAACGCATTATTTGCTGTTATCAGTCACAAGGTCGGGCAACGCTGGCATTGGTCTGTGCTACTGAAGGTACGACAGAAGAAGCGGCTGAGGCAGTTTTTGAAAAAACCATACTGACAGCAATCACCACACCATGGCAGGAATTCAGTTCGATTAGAGTAGAGAAAAATCAACTCTGTTTTATTGCAGCATCCAGCGCCGATTTTCCACAGCTGGTATTAGCGACACTATCTGAAACATTCAGCGATCACAATCCAGCATTCCTGACCAGCTCTGTTATTAAATCCTCATGTCAGTTAAATGAGCCATGGGCAGACTCAAAAGAATATTATTCGCAGGCACAAAGTTTAAACTTTATTAATCGTCACCAACAAAAGGTTTATGCTAATTATTACCCGCCAACTAATCCTGATTATCAAAGCCATAAAAATAACAACAGCAATGGAAATGGCGATAGCAATGCTCCACCTTTGATTATCATTTGCCACGGCGGACCAACGGGTCAGGCCAGTACAGCACTTGATCCTAAAAAACAATTCTGGACCTCTCGTGGTTTTGCTTTGCTTGACGTTAATTATAGTGGTAGTACTGGTTATGGTAGAGAGTACCGTGAGCGCCTAAATGGAAAGTGGGGTCTACTGGATGTGCAGGATTGTTGTGATGCTGCTCAGTACGCGGTAGCACAAGGTCTGGCAAACAAAAATCAACTCATCATTCGCGGCAGTAGTGCAGGTGGTTACACGGTGCTGTGCGCACTCACTTTTGAAAATGTGTTTGCTGCTGGCGCAAGTTACTACGGCATTGCTGAATTAAGCAGTCTGGCAAGCGATACTCATAAATTTGAATCACGTTACCTGGATCAGCTCATTGCTCCATACCCTGAGTGCAAATTGTTATATCAGAAACGATCGCCCATTAACAGCAGCGAACAACTGAACTGTCCGGTGATTTTTTTTCAGGGAATAGAAGACCGTGTCGTGCCTAAAGAACAGGCAGAAAAGATGTTTGAGGTTTTGTATAAAAAAGGTCTCCCCGTTGCTGTGCAATATTATGAAGGTGAACAGCATGGTTTTAGAAAAGCAGAAACCATCAAACAGTCACTGGAAAATGAATTAAGTTTTTATCAGCTGGTTTTTAATTTAAAAGCAAAAGATGAAATTTGTTTTAATGGTGATATTGAATTGAGAAATATTTAATAGCTTGATTGTCCACAAATAAGGTCAAAAACTTAGTCCGCGAAAAACGCAAAAGACGCGAAAAAAGCAAAAGCAATAATAATAGGTTAGCTGACTGGAATAAAAGCCTTTCAATTTTTGGCGTTTCTTTGCGTCTTTCGCGGAGCAGTGGTACATGGATGTACCGTTCACGAACCTAAGGATGGACTAATGCTTTTTTAAAAATAATTAACAATATACGAGTCATTACTCTGTTTAATAATATCACCGTAGTGGGTTTTAAATTCACTCTGTTTTTTATCCTGATAATACCGTTTCAAGGTTTCATCAATGACATGAAAGGCAATATTCTGCCAGGGAATTTCATTCTCTGTTACTAATGCGACGTCAAGGCTTTCATCGCCTGCGCTAGCCTGGCCATCGGCAAGATCGCCTTGATACATGGTGTATACCTGATTAATATGGGCAATACTGAACACACAAAACAGCCGCATATTTTCTACTCTGGCATTGGCTTCTTCAGCGGCTTCTCTCGCTGCACCCTGCATATTCGTTTCTTCATTTTCCATAAACCCTGCAGGCAAGGTCCACAGGCCATGTTTTGGTTCAATCGCACGCTTACATAATAAAATTTTATCTTGCCACTGGGCAATACAACCAGTAACGATTTTTGGGTTTTCGTAGTGAATAGTCTGGCAGCTTGTACAAACATAACGTAACCGATTGTCCCCGTCAGGAACAACAAAACTAACTTTTCCTCCACAAGAAGAACAATAATTCACTCTAGTGCTCCGTCAAAGAATTGTTGGAAAACGATTTTTTTGTGATTGCATTTCATGCAAGAATGTCTGGAATTAGTGTGTTTTCCAGTTTCATAATAATGTCTTTAAGTTTTAGTTTGCGCTTTTTAAATCGCTTTAGTTGTAGCTCTTCGACATTAGGTGATGATAATAGGCGATGTATCACATCATCAAGATCACGGTGCTCCTGCTTTAGTTCAAACAACCGTTCTTCTATTTTGTGTTTTTCTTCAGTTGTTAATTGTTGTTGCATCAAAGCCTCTCAAAACAATAAAGTTCTCACATCATAATACTGCAAAAGTAAACTTGCATTCTTTTTTTATACTATTATAATTCTAAATATGTCGAATTATAGAACCAATGATCCTGCTCAATTTGTTGATATATTCAAAGCACTGGCAAATGACCATCGTTTGAAAATATATAACATTCTGACCAATTGCTGCACCCCTGGCACTGACTGCGCCAGTGATGAAGTGTTCAGTTGTTGTGTTGGAGACCTTGATTCGCAACTTGATATTGCCGCTTCCACTCTGTCACATCATTTAAAAGAACTTCATCGTGCTGGGTTAATTCATATGAAACGTGACGGCAAACAGGTTTTTTGTTCGATTAATACCGATGCAATGAAACAGTTACAAATGCTTTTTTCCTAACTTCTCAATAAGTACCTTAAGTACCTTTTTTCCTAACTCCTAATAGACAGAGAACAATAATGACTCAAACAGCGAACACGGCAACAAGTCAGACAGCAAATCAGGCATCACAACAAAAGCGGGCAGACGAAATACGCCAGAATGTACGTGAAAGTTATGCCGAAGTCGCGCAGGCCAGCAATAACGGAAGCAGTTGCGGGACGGGGGCTAGCTGTTGCGGTGTTTCAGATGATGCTGCAATAAACACATTAGTATCAACCCGCCTGGGTTACAGCGATGATGATCTCGGGAACGTGCCTGAAGGCGCTGATATGGGGCTAGGTTGTGGTAATCCACGTGCTATCGCCAGTATTAAAGCTGGTGAAACCATACTCGACCTTGGCAGCGGTGGTGGTTTTGACTGTTTTCTGGCAGCAGCAGAGACGGGCGAGTCAGGTTTTGTTATTGGCATTGATATGACACCCACCATGATTTCTAAAGCACGAAATAACGCGCTAAAAGGAAAATACAATCACGTTGAATTTCGTCTTGGCGAAATTGAGCATATGCCAGTGGCAGATAATACAGTTGATGTCATTATTTCTAATTGTGTTATCAACCTGTCACCGGACAAACAGCAGGTATTTAGTGAAGCCTTCAGGGTTTTAAAGCTGGGTGGGCGGTTGGCAATATCTGACATCGTCGCCAGTACAGAGCTACCTGAAGAAATCAAAAATGACCTGGCTTTATATTCAGGTTGTATGGCTGGCGCATCACCAGTCGCTGAACTACAAACCATACTTGAAGAATGCGGGTTTGAAGAAATCAATATCGCACCCAAAGACGAGTCCAAAGACTTTATTAAAGACTGGGCACCGGGACGTGGTGTGGAAGAATATGTTTTATCGGCGACTATTGAGGCGGTGAAACCTGGTGGTGGTTGTTGTGGAAGCTGTTGTTAATTAGGCACAGATGCACGCAGATAAAAAAATTAGTCCGCGAATAACGCAAAGGACGCGAAAAAAGCAAATAATAATGGGTTAAAAAATAAAAATATCTTCCATCTTTATGTTCGTAGACGCTACATCCATGCAGCACTGCTTTTTTTGTTTTTTTCGCGTCCTTTGCGTTATTCGCGGACTGGTTTTCTTTATTTCGCCGAAAATTATTTATTATCAAAATCCAGCGATGCTGAATTAATACAATAACGCAGCCCGGTCGGTTGCGGACCATCGTCAAACACATGCCCCAAATGTGCCTCACACTTAGGGCATCGTACTTCAATGCGAATCATGCCATGAGTGGAATCTTTAATTTCCTCTAATGCAACACCATCCTTAGGCTGATAAAAACTGGGCCAGCCCGAACCCGAGTCATATTTTTCAGCCGAACCGAATAACGCCTCACCACAGCAAACACAGTGATAAACCCCCGTCTCTTTATTATTATAATATTTGCCGGAGAACGCGGCTTCAGTTCCCGCTTCACGCGTAATGCGATATTCCTCATCATTTAATTGTGCTTTCCACTGTTTTTCAGTTTTTTTCACTGTTCACTTTTCACTATTAGTTATTAACTGCTTTTCAGCACTGTTCCCACGGCAAACCATGATAACGCCAGCCACCTAGAGTACTCCGTTGATGGTTGTCATCAAGCTTTCCTTCAAATCCCTCGTCAATGTGGCAGACATTTTTTATACCTGCGTCGCTAAGTAGTTTACCGGCTTCATCTGATCGATTGCCACTGCGGCAAATCAAAATAATGGGCGTATCATCAGTAGATTCTTGCAAGCCACCGAGCGCCAGTTTTCGAATTTCAGTAACGAAGTTTTTGTTAATAACCCAGTCCGGTTCGTCGATCCAGGGAATATGAACTGCACCTTTAGGATGGCCTACAAATAAAAACTCCATACTTGAACGCACATCAATGAGAAGTGTGCGCGGATCCTGTTGGCAAATTTCCCAGGCTTCAAGTGCAGTAATTGTTTTTAATTGTTGTGACATAAAAAATTATTTCCTGGTAAGTTTGGGATTATGTCGCCCTGTTTTTTTCTATTGAAGCTGGCATCGACTCAGCTTCCTTCTGGTTATCAACATATTGCATAAAAGGTGACAGGCGTTCAAGCACTGCCGCTAAATGCTGATCTGGAATCTGATAAAAATTTCCTGCCAAAATAGATGAAAACGCCTGCTCAATATCCTGCTCAGTAATAACCACTGGCGGTGCTTCGCCTACTACCTGATTGCCATAACAAACAACCTGCTCTGTTACTGAATTGATTGCTTGTTGCAGGGCATTATCAGCCTGTTCCAGTATATCGTTAAAAATAGTAACTTCAACTAAATCAGGAACCGTATAGCCGGCTACAAAATTTACCCGGATTCTTTCTTTTCCGGTATCAAAGACAAGTTTATTAATACTCTGACAAACACTGTTGATTACGACTTCTGTTTTCTGTTTGTCGGTCATCGGCAACACCAGTGCGTATTTTGCAACCCCTATGCGTGCGGCTATATCCTCTTCACGCATCCCTTCCTGCAGGCGCTTGCCAACAGCTTTAATGATATGTTGGGCAACTCTTTTGCCGTGATTTAAAAAATATTTCTGGAAATCGGTGATTTCAAAAAACACCGTACTGATAGATTGCTTGTGCCGACTGGTAAACGAAACCGCTTTTGCGCCCTGTATCTGTAGTGAGCTGGCATTGTATAAACCGGTAAGTTTGTCGTGACCTATTTTGTTTTCCAGCTCAACCACTTTCCGGTTTAATCGTCCATAGGCTTTTGCTCGGCTAACTAAATCAATTGAATCAAATGGTTTAGCAACAAAATCGGTTGCGCCAGCATCAATAACTTCCTGTTTTATTGATTCAGATTCTTCGTGCCCGGTCATAATAATTACCGGCAAAGCGGCAATTTGTTCAGTATTTGCACCACGGATATAATTTAGCAATCCCATGCCATCAAGATTGGGCATGCTTAAATCGGTAAACACCACTGAAATAGCATTCTCTTTCTGCAGTATTTCCCAGGCGACCTGACCATCTTCAGCAAGATGAACTTCATAATCATTAGTCAGCATTTTTTTAGCCGCATGACGAATCACCCTGGAATCATCTACCACCAATATTTGTGGTTTTTCAGTAACTTGCTCGTTCATAAACTAAAATCTCCTGTCGCACTTGAGTTGTCTTACACGGCATGTTTTCAGTGTGGGATATTTTCATTCAGAAAATGGTGTATATTCATTGATTTTATATAAAAGCATAGTTGTATATCATTCAGTTGCAAATGGTCACACAATATTTATTATGGGTGCATCAGATTGAGAACGGCCCTTAACCTAAAAAAATCTTTATGTCACTGTATTTTCATAGCAAATAGCTATAATCTACAAAGCAGGATACTAAAATCAGCTTAATAGCAGCTATAAATCGTTGCATAAGTATTCGCAGTCACATGCTTTTTAGACTGTCGGTAGCAGGGATGCTACCGTCAAGCCTACATGGATGTATTTACGGCGTGTCTCAAAAGTATGTGACTGCGAATACTTATGCAACGATTAATATCAAGAGCCACTATCAAGAATAAATGGAAACACTTCTTTATGAGTGAAAAAAACAAAAATAACGAATATAGAATCAGCCCATATGACAAGCTGGTTGTTGATATACGCAACAACCTGACAACGCGTTTGGGTGATCTGATGTCGAAGTTGCTAAATTCAGCCCAGGACAACTTGTTTGATATGTCTGAAGCCGCCGATAACAACAAAAACCAGACCCGTTATTTTGAGTTAATGCATCAGCTGCGAACACTAAAACCCACTATCGCCAGTGCCTTTGATAATCAGGTGAAGGAACTTCTGCTACCAGCCAACGAGTTTGAAGCCAGGCAGGTGCAGCATAAAATCGAAGATGAAGATGATGAATTAAGTCTGGTCGGGCAGGATGAAATGGAAGGCATCGTGCTGGTAAAAAGCATAGGTGAACGCGCAGGCTCGAAATACCGTGAGCAGTTGCAACATCTTGAAGCACGACTGGAACATCTGGCACTTAAAACATCAACCGTTTTCACTAAAGATGCACTGCTGCCAACTCATTTTTGCCAGGCATTTAATGATGTATTGGGTGATGATTTTGACAATACCAATAAAAAAATATTGTTTAGTATGTTTGAAATTGAGGTTTCCAACAAACTTGACGCTTTATACGACTCCATCAATAATCGTTTGATTGATGCTGGCATTTTGCCGCAAATAAAACTGCATAAGCAAAAACAGCAGCCATCTCGCTCACGATCCGGATACCCGTCTGGTACTGCGGCAAACCCGGAAGAAATACCACGCAATGATTTTGCTGATGGTTATGCAGGGCAGCCGGGAACGGGTCATTCAAGTATGGCTGGCGGTGGAATGAGTGGAAGCAGCATAGACGGTTTTGCGATGACGGCGCTACCCGGCGGCAGTTACCACAATGCCATGCAACGGTCACTGCAGTCACCACCGGGCGATAATGCAGCGGCTGGTTCGGCTATGAATGTAAGTTACGCCAACAGAGGTGCTGCTGGCAATACTGATTATCAACACTATACCGCTGGCATGCCCGCTAATCAGGTTGGCCGCGTTTTAGGAAACTACATCGGCGGCATGCCCTTTACTCCTGGTAGCGCAGACAAGTCATCTGCTGCCCACAGTAATTTTTTCCCTGAGACTACCACGCAAGATTTTGGCCACCAGGAAATCATCCATGCCTTATCCGGCATTCAAAATCTGCCGCAATTTAACCAGCCGGAGCAAGCCCGATTTGATGCAGAAGCCATCAAACAGGCTGTGCTTGCAGAAATTGCAAAAATATCAGGTGGTGCTGTTACCAAGCGCATCAATAAAATTGCTGAAAAAACCATTGATTTTATTGAGTTAATTTTTGATGCTATTGTCGAAGATGAAGAAATTTCAGACACCATTAAAACTCTACTGCTGCGGTTACAAATTCCCGTCATTAAAGCATCAATGGTTGATCAGGAATTCTTTATCTACGATGATCATCCTGCACGTGTATTACTTGATACCATTGCTGATGCGGGTGCTGGCATCACTGAACACAGCGATGAGATGTACAAAAAACTGGATAAAGTTATTTCCAGTATATTGGCTGAGTACGACATAACCACTGATACTTTTCAGAGTGCGTTAGACAACCTCAATACCATCATCGAACAACAGGAAGCGTCTGCTCGCGCCATCGAGCAAGAACAACAACAACAACTATTGCGTAAACATGCGCGTGCCACCGTACTAAAAACCTTACGAGCTACAACTACAGGTAAAAGTTTGCCGGAGGCTGTGCACCCGCTCATACTCAAACGCTGGCCAACATTAATGTTTAATCATTACCTGAAAAAGGGTAAAGAAAATGACGAGTGGGTAAATTTAGCCATAACCTTACGACATCTCGTGGAAAGCGTTCAGCCTATCACCTCAGCTGATCAGCTTGCAAAGGTGATGGCTGAAAAAGAGGAACTGTTAGCGCAAACAGAAAACTATTTGAACATCTTAAGCAAATCAAAAAAAGATGTTCAAAATATTGTGGCAGTGTATAAAGAAACCTTACAGTCACATATTGATGATGCCAACTTTAGCGCAGAAGAAGTCAGCATTGCTGGAGAAGCTATAAGCAATGCTGCATCGGTAGTAGAGCTTCCCATCTTCGATACTGCCGAGGAGAAACAGGGTATCCCGGCCAATGTTATGCCCGGCATGTGGTTTCAGGTTTATATGGGTGAAGATAAAGCAGCCAGACGCTGCAAGCTATCCGTTATTATTACTGAAGATGCAAACTTAATGTTTGTTAACCACAAAGGTGAGCTGGTAACTGAAAAATCTTTTGATGAATTTAATGAAGAAGTAGCGAGTAACGCAACAAAAATGATTATGGGCCACTCCGTCTTTGATCATGCCTTTAAGTCAGTGATAGGTCGCCTGGATTGATAAGAAAAAACATAGCAATAAAAAAGCCGATGCAAAGTGATTTTGCATCGGCTTTTTTGCATCTAAATAAATCGGATCTACAAAATATAACCCCGTTCATCATGCTGGTTAATATCCAGGCCTTCCGTTTCCTGTTCATCAGTAACACGCAAACCAAGTAATTTATCGACTACTTTCAAAATAACAAAAGTGACAATGGCAGTAAATGCGATGACAGCGATAATGCCAATCAGTTGTACGCTTACCTGCGAACCCATGTTCATGCCGTTGGCATAACCAATGCCACCTAAACCGGCAGCAACAAAGATACCGGCAAAAATAGTACCTAGTATGCCACCCACTCCGTGTACCGGAAACACATCCAGTGAGTCATCGATTTTAAGTTTCTGCTTGATAAGCGCGGTAGCAAAAAAGCAAACAATACCGGCACTAAAACCAATTATTAAAGCACCCATCGGCCCAACAAAACCCGAAGCCGGTGTAATCGTACCTAAACCTGCAACCATGCCTGTTACCGTGCCCAGAGCACTAGGTTTACCGTATTTAATCCATTCCATTAATGCCCAGGTTAAGGCACCACAGGCTGCGCTGATATGTGTAACCAGCATTGCCATGCCAGCATCGCCATTCGCCATCAATGCACTGCCGCCATTAAAACCAAACCAGCCAACCCATAACATAGCCGCACCGGTAACCGTCATGGTCATATTATGTGGCATCATTGGCGTGGTCGGGAAACCATTACGACTGCCCAGTACCATGGCGGTCACTATAGCCGCCACTCCGCAGGTTATATGCACCACGGTGCCACCGGCAAAATCGAGCAGTCCCATTTGTGCTAACCAGCCTCCACCCCATACCCAGTGCGCAACAGGGAAGTAAACAGCACTGACCCAGAGAACACTGAACAACAACATTGAGGAAAATTTCATGCGCTCGGCAAAGCCACCAACAATCAATGCCGTGGTTATAATGGCAAAGGTCAACTGAAACATAACAAATGTGGTTTCAGGCAAAGTGCCACTTAGTGAGTCACGCGTGACATTGGCTAAAAAAGCATTATCCAGCCCGCCTATCCAGGCATTCATGCTGCCGCCGTCACCAAAAGCCAGGCTATATCCATAAATCACCCAGATAATACTAACCACGCAAGCAATGCTAAAACACTGCATTAACACCGATAGTACGTTTTTAGAACGCACCAGACCACCATAAAATAAAGCCAGACCTGGTAGCGTCATAAATAGCACTAAAGCAGTTGAGGTGAGTATCCATGCGGTATCACCTGTATCCAATGTGTCTGCCTGTGCCATAACTGGCATCAACAATAATATAAACGTTGTTAAACAATTATTTAATTTTTTCATTATTCTTTATTACCACTAATTATTTTTTCAGTCATCTCGACCAGAGGGAGAGGTGACAGTTTTGCTCTTGATTTTTTTAAAGTGCTTCACTACCTGTTTCACCGGTGCGAATACGTATAGCCTGCTCAATGTTTAATACAAAGATTTTACCGTCGCCGATTTTTCCGGTATTAGCCGCTTTAGTAACGGCTTCAATGACTTTCTCAACCTGATCATCATCAACAGCGGTTTCAATTTTAACCTTGGGTAAAAAATCAACCACATACTCTGCTCCGCGATACAGTTCAGTATGCCCCTTTTGTCGCCCGAAGCCTTTTACCTCTGACACCGTAATTCCCGTTACACCCACTTCAGATAATGCCTCACGCACATCATCGAGCTTAAAGGGTTTGATAATTGCTGTGATTAGTTTCATTTTTACTCCTGATAATGGACTGTTTTTTATAACGATTAGATTTGGCAGCCTTTTTACCACAACTCAGTGGTGCTATGTAGCAAAAACTCAAAAACATTTTATTTGTGGATAAAATGTTTTTGAGGTAATAGGCATCTGGATTGTTTCTTCTTTACAACAAATCTGCATAAAAAAAGGCAAAAAAAAGGCCGAGCACCGAGGTGCTCGACCAACCACTATAGAGCAGGAGTTATTAGTCTATTATTTATTTGCTAGTAAACTCGGGGTAGGCTTCGAGGCCACATTCGCCTATATCGACACCTTCGTACTCTTCCTCGGCAGATACTCGAATACCCATAATCATCTTGAGTGCAAACCATACAGCGAAACTGGTTCCAAACACCCAGACAAAGATAGTGCCGGCACCAATTAACTGACCGGAGAAGCTAACGCCTGAGTTGGTTAATGGAACTAACATCAAACCAAGGAAACCACAGCTGCCGTGTACAGAAATTGCACCCACTGGATCATCAATTTTCAGTTTGTCGAGGAACACGATTGAGAACACAACCAATACGCCACCCATTGCGCCAAATAATGTTGCGACCAGCGGTGACGGTGTTAAAGGTTCGGCAGTAATAGCGACCAGACCAGCTAATGCACCGTTTAATAGCATGGTTAAATCTGCTTTACCAAACAATAGACGTGCTGCAATCAATGCCGCCATGGCACCGCCTGCTGCTGCCGCGTTAGTATTTAAGAACACCATGGCAACGGAATTAGCACTGGCAATATCGCCCAGTTTTAATACTGAACCACCATTAAAGCCGAACCAGCCCATCCATAAGATGAAAACACCTAAAGTCGCTATCGGCAGGTTTGCACCAGGGATAGGATTCACCTTGCCATCGGCGCTGTATTTGCCTTTACGCGCACCTAGCAGGATAACACCCGCTAAGGCTGCGGCAGCACCTGCCATGTGTACAATGCCAGAACCGGCAAAGTCAGAGAAACCCAGGTCGCCGAGGTTGTATAAACCAAATACATCATCGCCGTTCCATGTCCATGCGCCATGCATTGGATAGATAACACCAGTCATCACCACAGCAAAGGCGAGAAAACTCCATAACTTCATGCGCTCAGCAACAGCACCGGAAACAATCGACATTGCGGTGGCAACAAAAACCACCTGAAAGAAGAAATCTGCACCATTGGCATAAACAGAGTCACCACCAAAACCGGCTTCTTTTGACTCAGCTAGCACCGTTGCTGTTAATACATCGGCACTTGCTGCACCATCGAGTGCGATGCCGCTTAACATGTAACCACCACCATACATAATGGCGTAACCGCATACCATGTACATGATGCAGGAAATGGCAAATAACGCCACGTTTTTGGTTAAAATTTCAGCGGTATTTTTAGAACGAACCAGACCGGCTTCTAACATCGAGAAACCAGCCGCCATCCACATAACTAATGCGCCGCATACCAGAAAATAAAAGGTATCGAGCGCATATTGTAATTCGAGAATTTGATCTGCACTTATTTGATCCACGTTGAGATCCTCCTAATGTGTGTGTTTTTACAGTGCTTCAGTACCGGTTTCACCGGTACGAATACGCACAACCTGTTCAATCGTTGTAACAAAGATTTTGCCATCGCCAATTTTGCCGGTGTTGGCTGCATCACGAATCGCATCCATGACTTTGTCAGCAATGTCTGCGCTAACCGCCGCTTCAACTTTAACTTTTGGCAAAAAATCAACCACATACTCGGCACCGCGATATAACTCAGTGTGGCCTTTTTGACGACCAAAGCCTTTTACTTCTGTTACTGTAATACCCTGCACACCCATTTCAGATAATGCTTCACGCACATCGTCCAGTTTGAAAGGTTTAATGATTGCAGTAATCATTTTCATAATTTTACTCCTCTAAAAGAGCCTGCCCTCATCAGCGAGGGCGGGCGAAAACCATTTTTTGGTTTAATGTATTGGCTGTCTAATCTCTTAAAGCTCGAAATCAATAGCGTAGCTAGCAGTGAAACGTACATTGTCAGCAGTGCCGCCATCTATATCGTTTTTATCAACTGCGAAGGTGAAACCGTCTTTGCTCAGGCTTGCACCGTAGTGTATATAGTCGCCTGAAGAATCAGCATCAAATGAGTAGTCACCAACATAAATGCTGTAATCAAGGTTATATGCAGAAAAGTCATAACCAGCGTGGATATAAATGTCATCAGTATTTTTAGCGTCTCCGGCTTTATCAACGGTTAAAGCAAGACCTGCTGTAATGCCTGCAATCGAACCAGAGGCATAGACTTCAGTAAAGTTGAGACTGGTATCTACAGGATATTGATAAGTAATCACACCCAGGTCATAACCAACACTGCCAGCTTCACCAGCAAAACCTGCATAAACATCCATTTCATAACCGCCATCAATATTAGATACCCAGGTACCCGCATAGATGCCAGAATCATTACCCCAGTCAATACCACCCTGTACAGCAGACTGGTCAGCAGTTTGTGTCACACCACGCCAGATGTAGTTAGAGGTAACAGAGGCATTAGCGGATAACTCAGCCATAGCTACGCCACTAGTTAAAGCCGCACTAGTTAAAACAGCAGCAACCGCAGTTGCCAGAACAATAGATTTTTTCATAAGATAGAACCCCTAAATGTAAAGTTAAGAAATAAACAGTTTTATGGAAAACTTATCTCAGAATTGCAGAAACTATGCCAACTATAATAATTCTTTTATAATCAATGGTTAACGAAAAAAATTATTTCACAAGAGCGTCTCACCCACTGTTGTTGCACCAATCTAGCGCGTTCAAAGTACGGTGGTTTCATTTTGGTGCATGTTTCGGCACAAGAATTGATTTACAATGGTGCTACTATTTTGAAACGGTCTAAAAACATGAACCTAGCACTCGACGAATTAGCCAAACGCATCAGTTCACTTATCCCTGGTGATGTAAAACACATGCAGGACGATATCGAAAATAATGTGCATAGCCTGTTACAGGCAGGTTTAAGCAAAATGAACCTGGTCACTCGCGAAGAATTTGATGTCCAGTCAGCAGTATTACAACGCACCAGAGAAAAACTCGAACTACTGGAAAAACAGGTAGCGCAGTTGCAGGAAAAATAGCAACAATGCGGCTAAGCATACAGTCACAATATCTGATAAACAAAATAAGAGCCTGAATGTCAGTTTTCGACACATAAGCGGACATTAAGAATCTGAAGGATTTTAGCCGCGAAGAACGCAAAAAGCGCAAAGAAAAACAAAAAAACTATTATTTTGTAGATAGTAGGGTGGATAAGCAAAGCGCATCCACCATTGCTTGC